>NZ_JBHCHN010000050.1:0-5953 GCF_041802885.1 Streptococcus sp. | reverse complement strand
GTCCAGCTCCTGGCGCAAGGCTACATTGAGGGAACGAATGCCGCCACCGACTGGAGTTTCAAGAGGCCCCTTGATGGCCACCAAGTGGTCCTTGATAATGTCCAGAGTTTCATCCGGTAACCAGCTCCCTGTTTGGTCAAAGGATTTTTTACCTGCCAGAACTTCTGTCCAGGCGACTTTTTTCTGGCCTGAAAAAGCCTTGTCAACTGCTGCATCAAAGACCGACTGGGCATTTTTCCAAATGTCCAAACCGACCCCGTCTCCCTCAATAAAGGGAATGATGGGCTGGTCTGGTACAGTTAAACGTCCATTTTCTAATACAATTTTTTCTGCCATGGTCTCTCCTTAGCGCTTTCCAATCGGTAAATATTCCAAACCGAACTGTCCCAGGTAGTTGGAACGCGGACGAATCAGTTTGTTGTTCTTTTGCTGCTCCTGAATGTGGGCAATCCAGCCTGAAACCCGGCTCATGGCAAAGATGAGGGTGAAGATGGAACTGTCAATGCCCAAAACATGATAGACGGTTGCAGAATAGAAGTCGACATTGGGAATCAGACCCTTTGTGTGCTTCATGTAATCTTCAATTTCACGGGACAATTGGAACCAAACTTCGTTCTCTGTTCCGACTGTCAATTCCTCTGCCATCTGGCGCAGGTATTTTTCCCGAGGATCCTGGGTCTTGTAGACCCGGTGGCCAAAGCCCATGATTTTTTCTTGGGAATCCAATTTCTCCTGCAAATAGGCCTTGGTATCCCCATATTCTCGAATCTCCTGCAACATGTCGAAGACTTTTTCATTGGCACCACCGTGAAGAGGACCCTTGAGGGTACCGATAGCTGTGGTTACACAAGAGTAGATATCTGATAAGGTGGAGGCACAGACGCGGGCTGCAAAGGTTGAAGCATTGAGTTCATGGTCTGCATGAAGAATGAGCGCTCTATTGAGGGCCTTAACTTCCAGTTCTGAAGGCTCCTTGCCATTCAACATATAGAGGAAATTGGCAGCAAAGCCCAAATCCTCACGGGGCTCAATCGGAGTCTGCCCTGTTCTCAGTCTAGCAAAGGTGGCAATGATGGTCGGCATCTTGGCCATGAGCTGAATGGACTGCTCATAGGTCGCTTCCACCGAATTGTCCTCCGCATTGACATTGTATACTCCCAAGAGGCTGACGGTGGACCGCAGCACACTCATGGGATGGAGATGGCGACGAGACTGGATAAGGATACACTGCTCTACCGCATCACTGATGGCATATTCTGCTCGCAGTTCTTTGACAAAATTTTTCAATTCGATGGCGGTTGGCAAATGCAGGTTCCAAAGGAGGTAGATGACTTCTTCAAAACTGGCATTGTTGTCCATCAGTTCGGAGATATTGTAGCCTGCATAAGCCAAATCATCATCGATAATCGAGCTGATGCGAGTATTGCAGGCAATCAAATCTTTCAATCCACTTTCTTCTGCCATATTAAGCTCCTTCTAACTTTTTACGCACGACCATAGGCAGGATTCCGCCATTCTTATAGTAGCGAATATCTGCATCCGCATCGAAGCGGACGATAGCTTGGAAGTGTTTTTCTCCCTCTTCATCACGGGCAATAATGTCTACAATATCATTGATACCTGGATTTTCTGACAGGTTGATGTCATAGCTTTCATAACCAGTCAAGCCCAGACTTTCTGCTGTTTGTCCTTCCAAGAATTGGAGGGGCAGGAGGCCCATCATGACCAGGTTTGAACGGTGAATCCGCTCGAAACTTTCTGCCAAAACGGCCTTGACTCCCAAGAGATTGGAGCCCTTGGCAGCCCAGTCCCGACTGGAACCCATGCCATAATCTTTTCCGGCGATGACCAGGGTACCAACATTTTCAGCCTTGTAATTCATAGCTGCATCATAAATTGGCAGGATTTCTCCCTTATACTTGGTGTAACCACCAATCTTGCCATCTGCCAACTGGTTGTTGATACGGATATTGGCAAAGGTTCCCCGCATCATGACCTCATGGTTTCCACGACGGCTACCATAGGAGTTGAAATCGGCATAGGCTACGCCGTGCTCATCCAGATAACGGGCAGCAGGGCTATTTTTGGCAATGTTTCCTGCTGGCGAGATATGGTCGGTTGTGACCGTATCCCCAAATTTTGCCAGAACTTGCAAGTTTTTCAGCGGTTTGATGACCAAATCTTCACCCAAGGCATCAAAATAAGGTGGATTTTGGATATAGGTTGAAGCCTCATTCCAGCTGTAAATCTTGCTTTCTTCGGTTGGAATTTGGTTCCATTTTTCACTGTCAGTGAAGACATGCTCATATTCTTTTTCGAAGAGTTCGCGGGTCACGTATTTATCGACATAGGCTGCTACCTGGTCGTTGGTTGGCATGATGTCGTTGAGATAGACAGGCTGTCCATCCTTGTCCAAGCCAAGAGGTTCTGTGGTCAGATCGACATTGGTATTGCCAGCCAGGGCATAGGCCACAACAAGTGGTGGACTAGCTAGGAAGTTGGCCTTGACCAGAGGATTGATTCGGCCTTCAAAGTTGCGGTTTCCGGATAGGACACCTGAAACCAAGAGATCTGATTCCACGATGGCCTTAGCCATTTCTGGACGAAGATTCCCTGAATTTCCGATACAGGTCGTACAGCCATAGCCCACCAGATTGAAACCAAGCTGGTCAAGGTAGGTTTGCAGGCCAGAATTTTCCAGATAGCCTGTTACGACCTTAGAACCTGGAGCCAGGGATGTTTTGACTGTTGGCGAAACACTGAGGCCTTTTTCTACGGCATTCTTAGCTAGAAGGCCAGCGGACATAAGAACGTAAGGGTTGGAGGTGTTGGTACAGGAGGTAATGGCTGCGATGGCTACATGACCTGTTTTGATTTCCTCCTCGTAATCTGCAAACTGGACGATGGCAGTTTTATCTACTTCTTCTTTTGACAAACCGAAACCTTGTACACCAGCTTCCCGAACCAATGACTCCTGGAAGGTTTGTTTAGCAGCCGCCAAATCAATCAAATCCTGAGGTCGTTTTGGACCAGAAATGGATGGTGCAATAGTGGAGAGGTCCAGCTCCACAATCTTTGTATAATTGGCTTGACTGTTTGGATCGTAGAAAAGATGATTTTTCTTGGCATAGGCTTCTGTCAAGGCAATGTGGTCCTCATCCCTATTGGTCAGCCGCATATAATTAAGGGTTTCCGCATCAATAGGGAAATAGCCACAGGTCGCGCCGTATTCAGGTGCCATGTTGGCAACGGTGGCCCTATCCGCCAAGGAAAGGCTGGTCAGACCAGGACCAAAGAACTCGACGAACTTGCCGACAACATTTTCCTGACGAAGGAGTTGGGTCACTTTCAGGGCCAAGTCTGTCGCAGTCGCAATCTTCGGCAATTGACCAGTCAGGTGAACCCCGATGACCTCAGGAACAGGGAAATAGGAAGCTTCTCCCAGCATAGCTGCTTCTGCTTCAATACCTCCGACACCCCAACCAAGGACTCCGATACCATTGATCATGGTCGTGTGGCTGTCTGTACCAAACATGGAATCTGGGTAGAGCTGGCCATCCTTTTCGATAATGACATCACTGAGGAATTCGATATTGACCTGGTGGATAATACCCGTAGCTGGCGGTACAGCCCGGTAATTGTCAAAGGACTTTTCAGCCCACTTGAGGAACTCATAGCGCTCATTGTTGCGCTGGAACTCCAAGTCAATGTTTTCTTCAAGGGCAGACTCCGTTCCGTAGAAATCTACCTGAACAGAGTGGTCAATAACCAAATCGACGGGAATTTCTGGATTAATGAGGTCAGGATTTCCACCATTTTTCACAATGGCATCCCGCATGGAAGCAAGGTCCACTACTACCGGAACGCCTGTAAAATCCTGCAAAATAACCCGGCTAGGCTTGAACGGAACCTCACCTTCTGGTTTGGCCGCAGAATAGGCTACCAAATTTTGAATGTGATTTTTGGTAACATCTACTCCGTCATATTTACGCAGGAGACTTTCCAATAATATACGGATGGTGTAGGGAAGACTCTGCACAGAAACAGACTTTTCTTGACAGGCAGCTGCGATGTCAAAGTACTGGTAGCTTTTGCCCCCAAACTGATAGGACTGAATAGGTCTTTGTTCCATTATTGGCACCTCATCTTTCTATGACGAATATTATACATTAAATTTTCTGACAAATCAAGTAGCTTGCCGGGTCATGTTAGATTTTCTAACATATTTTGTTTTTTTCTGATGCCGATGAAATTCCCAATAAATTTTCATAATTTTTTCCGAATACGAGCAAAGCTCATGATATCAAGGGTTTGCACTATATATGGTATTTTTAATCTGAATCAAACACAAAATATAGTGCTCGAGGATTGACTTTTCTGGGCATTCATTGTATCCTATTTAGGTGATGAAAATTTAAAAGGAGATAAAAATGGTAACTGTCTATTCAAAAAATAACTGTGTCCAATGCAAGATGACCAAGCGCTTTTTGGAGCAACATCAAGTGGATTTCAAGGAAATCAATTTGGATGAACAACCAGAGTTTATTGAACATGTCAAAAGTCTTGGTTTCTCAGCTGCCCCAGTTATTGAAACAATTTCTGAGACATTCTCAGGTTTCCAACCCGCTAAATTGAAGGCCTTGGTATAGGACTTTCAATTTTTTTACCCACCTAGACTACTATATTAAGAGAGAAAAGAACTATGAGTTTGAAAGAGTTGGGCGATGTTTCCTATTTCCGCCTCAATAACGAAATCAACCGTCCAGTCAACGGACAAATCCCCCTCCACAAGGATCAGGAAGCCTTAGAGGCCTTTTTCAAGGAAAATGTCATCCCAAACACCATGCAGTTTGACAGCATGAATGACAAAATCAAGTATTTAGTGGAAGAAAACTACATCGAAAAAGAGTTTTTGGAGCAATATAGCCCTGAGTTTATTGAGAAATTGGCTCAATTCTTGAAAGATCAAAACTTCCAGTTCAAATCCTTCATGGCTGCCTATAAGTTCCACCAACAATATGCCCTCAAAACCAATGACGGTGCTTATTACTTGGAAAGCATGGAAGACCGTGTCTTCTTTAATGCCCTCTATTTTGCAGAAGGCAATGAGCAGCTGGCTCTGGATTTGGCCAATGAAATGATTCACCTGCGCTACCAGCCTGCAACTCCAAGTTTTTTGAATGCTGGCCGTGCCCGCCGTGGTGAGTTGGTTTCCTGCTTCCTCCTTCAAGTGACGGATGATATGAATGCTATCGGCCGCTCCATCAACTCGGCCCTGCAATTATCTCGTATCGGTGGTGGTGTGGGTATCTCCCTCAGCAACCTGCGGGAGGCTGGCGCTCCAATCAAGGGCTACGAGGGAGCCGCCTCTGGTGTCGTTCCCGTTATGAAGCTCTTTGAGGACAGCTTCTCCTACTCCAACCAACTCGGTCAACGCCAAGGGGCGGGTGTAGTGTATCTGGATGTCTTCCACCCAGACATCATCGCCTTCCTTTCTACCAAGAAAGAAAATGCGGATGAGAAAGTTCGGGTTAAAACCCTCTCGCTCGGTATCACTGTTCCTGATAAGTTCTACGAATTGGCCCGTAAGAATGCAGATATGTACCTCTTCAGTCCTTATTCTGTTGAACTGGAATATGGCGTACCATTTAGCTACATCGACATTACTGAAAAATATGATGAATTGGTGGCCAATCCAAAGATTCGCAAGACCAAGATTAAAGCCCGCGACCTGGAAACAGAGATTTCCAAACTCCAACAAGAGTCTGGTTATCCTTACGTGATCAATATCGACACCGTCAACCGTCACAATCCAGTAGATGGCAAGATTATCATGTCTAACCTCTGTTCAGAAATCCTTCAGGTTCAAACGCCGAGCATCATCAACGATTCTCAGGAATACTTGACCATGGGAACAGACGTGTCTTGTAACCTAGGTTCAACCAACATTGTC
>NZ_JBHCHN010000049.1:0-53807 GCF_041802885.1 Streptococcus sp. | reverse complement strand
TTGGAACAAGCCATCACGGATTATATTTTTTACTACAACAACAAGCGCATTAAAGCAAAACTAAAAGGACTTAGTCCTGTTCAGTACAGAACCAAATCCTTTCACTAATTATTTTTTGTCTAACTTTTTGGGGGCAGTACACTCCCCCCTTCTTCTTAGTCTTTGAAGTCAGAAAGATAGCCTTGGAGGTCTTGAACCATTTGGCGGCGACCTTTGAAGCGTTGCCCACTGATGAGGGCTTCATAGTGGACTTGGTCTTTTTCTGAGAGCTGCTGGCGGTATCTCCGTAGCATATCTCGGAGGAGGACCTTGTCGTCACTGAGCATCCCTCTTTCTGCGACTAAGTGGCTGAGCTCGGTGATGTCCTCATGGTTCATGCGGTCGAACTTACGTTTTTGGCTTTCCTGGCGACGGACCTTGTCCTTGATGTAGTTGCGGAACTTGACCTTGAAGTAGCTGTAGAGTTTGGCTGGCTCTTCTTCTATCCCTGGATGGGCTTGGAGCAGTTGGTAGAGAATCAACATCCCTTCCTGGTCCCAATCGCTTTTGCCCCATAGCTTAATGTAGTAATCCTTGCGAGCCCTGTGGACTATCCCTTGGACTTTCTTGTAAATGCGTTCAAATGACATGGTGTCTCCTTTCTTTATCTCTAGTATAAAGTGGAACAGCCTGGCTGAACAGGACATTTTTGTCAGGAAAAAGAACCTCAATAAAATTGAAGTTCCTATTTTTAGTTATAAGTAATCTTTTTTGTATTGGACAAGTTCTGATTGATTGCACCAGACATAATGACCTGGTTTGACTTCAACCATTTCTGGTTTGTCAACACTGTAGTCATGCTGATCAGGGTTGTAGACAATCAAAGTTTTCTGGCGTTCCAAAATTGGATCCGGAATTGGAACTGCAGAAAGCAGGGACCGCGTGTACGGATGAATCGGGTTTCTAAATAATTCTTCCGTTTCTGCGACTTCAACAATCACTCCCTTGTGGATAACTGCAATCCGATCTGAAATGAAGCGAACAACAGACAAATCATGGGCGATAAAGAGATAGGTTAAACCAAGCTCTTTTTGCAGTTGTTTGAGCAAGTTGAGAACTTGGGCCCGCACAGAAACATCCAATGCAGAAATCGGTTCGTCTGCAATAACTAATTCTGGCTGCATAACAAGAGCACGGGCAATACCAATCCGCTGACGTTGTCCACCCGAAAACTCATGCGGAAAACGGGTCAGATGCTCGGCAAGGAGACCAACATCATTTAGGATAGATCGAACTTTAGCTTGCCTGTCTGCTTCATTGTCGTATAATTTGAAATTATAGAGACCCTCAGAGATGATATAATCAACGGTTGCCCGTTCGTTGAGACTAGCAGCTGGATCCTGGAAGATCATTTGAATCTTACGGATGAGCTCTCGTGATTTCTCGCGTGAGAGCTTGCCGTTGATCTTTTCTCCTTTATATAGGATATCTCCTGCACTGGTATCGTTAAGGCCGATAATGGCACGTCCAATGGTTGTCTTACCAGAGCCAGATTCACCAACAAGAGAGAAAGTTTCTCCCTTATTGATGAAGAAATTAGCATTTTTTACGGCAACAAATTTCTTGTGACCTTCTCCGAAAGAAATTTCTAAATCTTTAATTTCAACTAATTTTTCAGTCATTTCTTCCTCCTAACTAATCTCTTCTACTGACATTTTTGCCTTGATCTTTGCATGCAAATCTTGGATAACAGCTGGTTTTTCAGCAACGGGTGCTTCTGGGTGCAAGAGCCAAGTTTTTGCCCAATGACTTTCGGTCACATGGATAATTGGCGGTGCTTCTTCAAAATCAATCTGCATCGCAAATTCGGAACGAGGCGCAAAAGCATCTCCCACCACTGGTGTAAAGAGCGATGGCGGAGTTCCCGGAATGGAGAAGAGTTCTCCTTTTGAATTTGCTAGCTGAGGCAAACTTGAAAGCAGACTCCAAGTATAAGGATGACGCGGATCATAGAAGATGTCCTCAACCGTACCAAATTCAATCACTTCACCAGCATACATCACAGCAACCTTATCGGCAATGCTGGCAACAACACCCAAATCATGGGTGATGAAAATGGTGGTGAAATTGTATTCACTTTGTAACTCTTTCAGCAAGTCCAAAATTTGTGCCTGGATGGTTACATCTAGGGCCGTTGTTGGTTCATCACAAATGAGGATATCTGGGCGGCAGGCTAAGGCAATAGCAATCACAATCCGTTGCCGCATCCCTCCGGAGTATTGGAAGGGGTACTCATTGAAGCGTTTTTTGGCTTCTGGGATTCCAACCCGCTCCATATAGTTGATGGCCATTTCTTTGGCTTCAGAAGCCGACTTTCCTTGGTGTTTGACAATAACCTCAGAAATCTGACGACCAATGGTGACCAAGGGGTTCAAACTGGTCATAGGATCTTGGAAGATAGTCGCAATTTTGGCACCACGAATTTTTTCCCAATCTTCGTGTTTCTTGATAGCAGTCAATTCTTGGCCACGATAAGTAATGCTGCCTGACGCCACACGGCCATTTTCTTCCAACATTCCTGTAAAGGTCTTGGTCAAGACCGATTTACCAGAACCAGATTCACCAACAATGGCTAAGACTTCTCCTTCGATAAGGTCTAGTGAGACGCTACGAATTGCGGTCAAGACGCGGTCACGAACATCAAACTCCACGACCACATCTTTGGCGGATAATATTACATTTTTATTTTCTGTCATATTTTCTCCTTATCTGTGGGTACGTGGATCACTGGCATCAGACAGGTTTTGCCCAACGATAAATAGTGAAAAGGAAACGAGAACAAGGGCTGTCAACGGAATCCAGAAGAGGTAGGCATTCGTAGTTACATTTTGAGCATATTTGGAGATCAGTCGTCCCAAACTTGGTACTGTCACTGGCAGACCAATCCCAAAATAGGATAGAAAGGCTTCTGAAGAAATATATCCCGGCAGACTTTGAGAAGCCTGGGTCACAATGACCGATACAAGCTGAGGCAGAAGATTCTTCACTACCAATTTAAAAGTTGGAGTTCCCAGAGTACGACTAGCTAAGTTATACTCCAAATCACGGTAACGCAGGATTTGCACACGAATAGAATAGGCAACATGAACCCAACCAAAGATACAAAAGGCTAAAATCAGATTCCAGAAACCAGCACCAAGTGCGTAAGTCATAATGATGATAATCAGCAGATAAGGAATGTTGGAGATGATATTATAGACTTCCATCATAATCTTATCAAAGCCTTTTGAGACACCCCAAATTCCACCGACAATAACCCCAATCACCAAGTTGATGACTGTAGCAATAAGGGAAATGAGAATGGAATTTCTAGCCCCATACCAAATACCATCAAAGAGGGAATGGCCATTGGCATCTGTTCCAAACCAATATTTGGCATTCGGCCAATTGTAGCGGGAACTAAAATCATTGATTTTACTAACATCGCTAAAGTCATAGTTGGCAAACATGGGATAAATGAAACTCATCAGTACAATGGCAATAAGGATGACGAGCATCAGGACGGTAGATTTCTTCTTAAAAAACTGACGAAATACCGAGTTCCAGTAGGAATAGGCTGGCGAATCAATCACTTCGGAGGCAAAATCATCACGTTTGACAAATTGAAACTTACTTTTATCAATAGTTGACATTATTTTCCTCCTTTCGCATCTAGCTTAATACGTGGGTCAACCACTGTCATCAGCAAATCACCCAAAAGGAGTGAGAAGATAGACAGGGCTGCAAATATAAACGACAAGGCAACGACCATATTATTGTTACTTGCGTTGATAGAATCAATCAGCATTTTACCCATCCCCGGGAAGGCAAAAACAGACTCTGTAAAGGTAGCACCAACAATAACACTGAGAATTGAATAGGGAATACTATTCACAACGGGTACCATGGCATTTCTCAAAATATGATGTCTTGAAATTTCAGACTCTGACAGTCCTTTGGAGCGGGCAAATCGAACATAGTCGCTGGTTTGAAGGTCAATGAAGTAACGACGAATCCAAATCGCTGTCCCTGGAATGGTCAACAATCCCAAAAGAAGGGCTGGAAACAGGTAGGATCTGGGATCAGAAGCTCCCAAAACTGGGAAGGTGTCTGGTAACCCAAATAGCTTTCCAAGTGAGAAGCGGAAAATATAGATAAAAGCGATACTTGGCAAGGCCATCAAAAAGCTAAGGGTGGCAGTAGTGAGCGAGTCAAAAACCTTGTTTTTATAACGGGCCATGAGAATCCCCAATGGGATACCAACAAAATAGGAAATCACCACACTAATCAAGCCGATAATAGATGAATTGACCAACATAGATGGATCTTGATATCGAGTCTTGGTAGCTGTATAAGCATCCCCTTCTCCAAAGTTGGCAATATCCTGTTTATCCGCAGAGGACGGAGATTTGTAAGTCCGACTATAAATATCGATAGAGGACTGCTTAGTTACTCCTGTCGGGAAGGTTACATCTGTTACTAGGGTCTTCCCTTGACCTTGAGTGAGGACTTCCAAGACTGGGATATTGGCGTAGGTTGGATAGGATAAGCCCATATCTAGGGTCACAAATTGTTGATGAATAAATGGAAATTGTCCGTTGAAATAGAGGAGGTACTTATGCTTAGTGCCTGATCCAACCAAGGCCCAACCAACTGATGGATCCTTTTCAAAACGCAGGTAGCGCTCTAAGTCTGGATTTTTTTCATCCTTGATACGGTTGGTATGATCAATCTGAATCAAGTTCCCATAAAAGTCAAGTACCCGTTGATAAATAGGGATTTCCCTGGTAGCGTAAAAGAGCTGGCTACCTTCGAACTGGTGAAGTTCCCAGTTGCTACCCAAATCTGCGATATACTTTTCATACATTTTCTTATTGCTAGCAGCTGGATCAGTTGTTGTACTGCCATATGCTTCCTCAGCAGCTTCATGAAGTTCCTTGGAGTTGAGGTAATCAATATAACCCATTTTCTCAAAAACGGTATTGACATAGTCCGCTCTACTATCCGGATCTTTTGCTACTTTGACGTATGTTGGATCTTTCTCAAAAATCTTCCTTCTAGGTACCATCGTATAGATAATCGTATAAATCAGAGTGGTTACCATAAAAAGAGAGAATAAAGAGCGTAAAATCCGCATTAGAACATACTTCTTCATTTTGTGTTTCCTCTCCAAATTTCAAAAGAACTTCCTCTAAAACTCGTAGAGAAAGTCCTTTTTGAAAAAGTTCTTTAAAAGTCCTTTATTTTTCTACATGGTCCGCAAGCTTCTCTTGTGCTTCTGCATTTGATTTCGCTTTTTCTTTCAACCATTTTTCGCGTTTAGCATAGACATCTTCGGCCTTGTTGGTTTCAGCGCCAACTTCCATATACTTGAAGTAGTATGGATTACCTCCGCCTTTGATACCAATATCACCCGCTGCTGCAGTGTATGGAAGCACCTTAGATACACTTGGTGTTCCACCCAATGACATGAAAGGAATTACAATAGCGCTATCTGTCAGCCAGGCTTGAGCTTCTGCATACTTTTCATAACGTTTGACAACATCCAATTTCTCATCAGAAGCTGCTTTCAAAAGTTCGTTATACTTATCCAAACCAACAGCCGTGATAATATCGGCTGATTTTGCATCAATTCCGATCTTAGTTGCATTCGCACCTGAGTTGGTTTCAAAAATATCCAGATAGGTTGATGGGTCTTGGTAGTCAGGTCCCCAACCACCATAAGAAATGTCATAGTCATTTTGCTCTGGTGTTTCGGTATAGAAGGAGATATTCTGGAAGGTATCCGCATCGACCATTTGAAGATCGATGACGACATTATCTGTTCCAAGAGCTGCTTCAATAGATTGTTTCAATGAAGAAGCCTGTTGCACACCAATTTCAGAGCTTTGGTCAACAGCCATATCGAGGTGAATTGGGAATTCTACACCTTCTGCTGCAAGGCTAGCTTTTGCTTTTTCAAGTTCAGCCTTGGCTTTTTCCACATTGTAGAGACCGTTTTGCGCATCTGAGAAGTCTACGTCAGCCCACTCATCACCGTAAGAAACAACTTTTTCTGTTACAAGGTCGCCAAATGATTTTTCACCAGCACTGACGAAGCTTGGCGGAACCATCAGGTTACGCAAGGGTTTATCAGTCGAATCCTTACCAACATTCTGTGAAACATAATTTTCGCGATCAAAGGCAAAGGTCAAGGCTTGGCGGAAGTCTTTGTTGAGAAGGGCCTTCTTGGTTGAGGTCTTCTGTGCATCTGTTGTCTTAGCAGTATGACCATAGTTGGTCCGGTTCAAGTTTAGAGCAGTGTAATACGTTGTTGCATCTTGCAAACTATAGACAATATTGTCCGCATATTGTTTCTTAACAGAAGCATAGCTGGATGAGTTTGGATAAACACGAGCATTCGTGTAGTTTCCATCTGTGAAGCCTTTGATCAAGGACTCGGGATCTTGTCCATCATAGAAAGTTAACTTCACATTGTCAATTTTTACATTATCAGCATCCCAGTAATTTTCATTCTTCACATACTCAATGGATGACTTAGAAGTCATGGCACTGATGCGATAAGCTCCATTGTAGAGGATGCCACTTGGTTCAGACTTACCGAAGTCTTTTCCTTTGGATTCAAGGAAATCCGCATTGACTGGCAGCATGATGGACATGGTCAATTTAGAGTTCCAGAAAGGTTCTGGCTCATTCAGAGTATATTGAACAGTGCGTTCATCCAGAGCTTTTACACCAACGGTTGAAAAGTCTTTTGATTTACCATTGACATAGTCGTCCAAGCCTGCGATTGAGCCTTGGATGATATAGAGACCTTCAGATTTTGTGTCCACAGCGTGCTTGATAGAGGTCACGAAATCTTCCGCTGTGACATCTGCATATTCTTCACCTTCAGCGGTGTACCATTTTACGCCTTCACGAAGGGTGTAGGTATAGGTCAAGCCATCTTTGGAAACTTTCCAGTCTTCTGCAAGAGATGGAATGAGGTTGCCGTACTTGTCATTCTCCAGCAGACCGTCCACCATATTGGTCACAATATTTGAAACTTGGGCACGGTTAAAGGCGATATAGTCCAAAGAAGTTGGATCTTCGGTATAGACATAGGAATAAGTGGTTTCTTTTCCTGAACCGCTATTAGATGAAGCGTTTCCACAAGCTGCTAAAAAACTAGTAGAGAGCAATGTGACGCTGGCAATAGCTGCCATTTTTCTCTTTTGCATAATGGTCTCCTCTTATTTTAAGTTTGTTATTGATTGTTTTTCTTAAACAATTCTTAAATTGTTCATGTTCGATTATATCATTAGATAGAAAAATTGTAAAGTAAGTTAAGTATATTTGGAATTTTCTGATTATTTTATCCATCAAATAGTTTTTAGTGAATTTTGTGGTATAATGATAAAAATGAGAGGTATGTTGGAAGGAATTTTATGAAACAGTTGGTTAGAATGGCTTTGATTTTATGCATTAGCTTCTTTTCGTTTGTGAGGCCAGTCCAAGCAGAGGATTTTTCAGTCCCAGCCAAGCACGCGATTGCAGTTGATGTCCCCAGTGGAAAAATTCTTTATGAACAAGATGCTCAGACCCCTGCTCCAGTTGGCTCTATCACAACCTTACTGACTGTCTACTTGGTCTATGAGGCCATTGAAGAGGGCAAATTGTCCCTGAACAGTGTTGTAGACATTGGTGACTACCCCTATAGTTTGACAGGAACCGTTGTCAGCAATGTCAGCCTAGAAGCACGTTCCTATACTGTCAAGGAATTGCTGGAGGCAGCTTTGATCGCTTCAGCCAACAGTGCAACGATTGCACTGGCTGAGGAAGTAGCTGGCAGTGAGCCTGCCTTTGTTGATAAAATGAAGGCTAAATTGACTGAATGGGGCATTACGGATGCGAAATTAGTCAATGCAACAGGTTTAAACAATAGTTTCCTAGGAGAAGAGCGCTATCCAGGTTCTAGCGAAAATGATGAAAACCAGTTATCCGCTATGGATGTAGCTATTGTTGCCCGTCGTTTGTTAATAGATTTTCCTCAAGTTTTAGACATCACCTCCCAATATGATTTCAATTTTCACGGTACCTTCTACTCTTCCACCAACCAAATGCTTAAGGCAGGAACTTATGCTCGTTCAGGAGTAGATGGGTTGAAAACAGGAGCTAGTGAAACTGGTGGCGTTTCTTTTGTAGCAAGCTTCCAAGAAAAGAAGATGCAGATTGTGACCGTTGTCCTCAATGCCAATGATGGGCAAGAATATCCTGATAATCGTTTTTTGGCTACCAATCAGTTGATTGATTATGTTAAAAACAACTTCACTCTGACTCCTTTGGTCGAAAAAGGGAAACCTTATCAATCCAGCTCTATTGCTGTTTTTAATGGACAGAAAGAGAAAGTAGAGGCCGTTGCTGCAGATGACCTGTATGCCTATATCCGAAAGGGTGCAACTGCTCCAGTTTCTGCTAAATACAATAAAAAAATAGCATCTCTCGATGCTCCTATTCAACAGGGCCATAGCTTGGGAAATTTGAGTTTGGTTGATAAGGATCTGATTGGAAAGGGCTATTTAGAATCTCAACCTAGCGTTGAAATGGTAGTTGCAGAAAATATTTCCGAGGCTAGTTGGCCACTTTCTTGGTGGAACCACTTCGTCCGCTATGTCAATGAAAATTTATAAACTAAAAGACTGAAAGCACTCAAATGCATTTCAGTCTTTTTTTCTATAATGAAACATTATCGGGAGCCTGGAAGGTTGAATCATCCAGTTGATTCCAATCGGAAAAGTCTGTTTCGATCTCCATATCCAATTCACCAGCATCGCCTTCATAGTCAAACGTCATCTTGAAGCCAGTCATGTAGTAATTATCTTTGTCAAAGGTGACTTCAAAGACTTTATTTACTTCTGTTTGGCTCACACCAGTAATGGATAAGTTCAATTCGTCTTTGAACAGAGAGAGCAAGTCAACATTCTGACTTTTTAGAACCAGTGTGTACTCATCATCACTTTCTGTCAATTCCAAATCATTTTCCATTGAGTAAAGAATTTTTAGAAAACTAAAGTAACCTGGCTGGATGAAATAGCGCCCGTCACTTGATTGTTTATTCCAAGCACCATCCTTGCTGGTTCGAGAATAAACTGGATTTCCATCGCCTCCTGGCAAAATATATTCTTGATAAACAGGCTGACCGTTATTGACTTCATCAATCAAGGCATTGGCTCGTTGAATCGTATCTCCTTGTTTGCCATAGTCGATATCTGCCCGCATTTTTTGAGTTTTTTTATTGGTATTAACTTGGAGAGATAGATCCATGTCAAAATGTACTGTTTCCACCTCATTGTTAGCTTTTTCAGCCTCATCTAAAAATTCGGCAATTGTCAGCTTTTTTTCCTCAGTTGTGATCGTTTTCTCTGGTTCACTGGTCACATCTTTGTCGTTTTTGGTTCCACAAGCTACCAAAACTAACGACAGTAAGCAAAGGACCCCAAGCATTTTAAAATTATTTCTCATGATTTGCCCTCCTGTTCATGATGTTTACTGCCTTATTATATCATTTTTTGAAACTATTTTCAACGAATCACTGGGATTGTTCGGAAATCAGCTTTCAAAAAGAGCATCTCACAACTAGAAGTTTTTCTAATCGATTTATCAATAGAAAAAGCCTTCCGTGCATTTCGGAAAGCTTATTTTCTTGATCTCTGTGACCTTCGTTTGCGGTGTCACTTTTCGTTCAAGCGAGAGTCCCAGAGGAACTCCTGATTACATATCGTTTTCTTGCAGAAAACGACGAGCGTGGAAGGGGGGGTATCAAAGGAAATCATAAGGTGGAGCGACTACCGTCGCTCTTTATCTCCAACCTCCTAAGTGAGAGTTCCTGCAGAACTCCTGATTACATATCGTTTTCTTGCAGAAAACGACGAGCGTGGAAGGTAACAATTCCCCGAATTGTTACCTTAACCCACGCTCCCCTCCATCTCATAGGCAATGAGTCGGTTAAGTTCGACTGCGTATTCCATTGGAAGTTCTTTGGTAAAGGGTTCGACAAAGCCCATGACGATCATTTCTGTGGCTTCTTGCTCGGAGAGGCCGCGGCTCATGAGGTAATAGAGCTGTTCTTCGGAGATTTTTGACACCTTGGCTTCGTGTTCCAGGGCAACTTGGGAATTGTGGATTTCGTTAAATGGGATGGTATCTGAGCGGGAAATGTCATCCATCAAGATGGTGTCACATTCAATATGGCTGATGGATTTTTTAGAATTTTTATTAAAGGTGACCTGTCCACGGTAGTTGACTTCACCACCGCCTCTGGCAATGGACTTGGATACGATGGACGAGCTGGTATGAGGGGCGTTGTGGATCATCTTAGCACCTGTATCCTGGTGCTGGCCTTTATTGGCAAAGGCGATGGACAGCATGGTTCCACGCGCTCCTTCTCCTTCCAAATAAACAGCTGGGTATTTCATGGTGGTGTGAGCACCTAGGTTTCCGTCAATCCACTCCACAGTCGCATTTTTCTCGGCCCGAGCCCGTTTGGTAACCAAATTATAGACATTGTCTGACCAGTTTTGGATGGTGGTGTAGCGCATATAGGCCCCTTCGTGGGCAATGATTTCAACCACTGCAGCATGGAGGCTAGCAGTTGAATAGGTCGGCGCGGTACAGCCCTCTACATAGTGAATGCTGGCTCCCTCGTCCACGATAATCAGGGTCCGCTCAAACTGACCTGTACCTTCATTGTTAATCCGGAAGTAGGTCTGCAAGGGAATGTCACATTTGACCCCTTTTGGTACATAGATGAAGGTCCCTCCTGACCAAACAGCTGAGTTGAGGGCCGCTAGTTTATTGTCCGTTGGGGGAACAAACTTGGCAAAGTATTTTTTGAAGAGTTCTGGATGCTCCCGCAGAGCTGAGTCGGTATCGGTAAAGATAATGCCTAACTTGTCGTACTCTTCTTTCATATTGTGGTAAACCACTTCTGATTCGTACTGGGCTGCTGCTCCGGCCAAGTATGCCCGCTCGGCTTCTGGAATTCCGATGCGTTCAAAGGTTTCCTTGATTTTGTCTGGTACATCATCCCAGCTTCTGGCCGGTTTTTCAGAAGCTTTTTGGTAGTAAATGATGTCATCAAAATCAAGCTGGGACAGGTCTGCTCCCCAGGTCTGCATGGGCATTTTTTGGAAAGCAGCATAGGATTTCAAACGGAAGTCCAACATCCATTCGGGCTCCCCTTTGGCAGCCGACAGCTCACGAATAACTTCTTCACTGAGCCCCTTACCGGTTGAGTAGATGGGTTCCACATCATCATGGAAGCCAAACTGATATTCCCCTAAATCGATGGGGGTTGGCTCTACAATTTCTTCTGACATAAGATTCCTTTCACAAGATACAAAGGCCATATAGGCCCGTCTATATTTCTAATTTATTTTCCTTCATCGGCTAACTCACTGCGTTCGATAGCCTTTTCCAGGGCCTTCCAGGAGAGGGTGGCGCACTTGATGCGTTGGGGAAACTTGGCGACACCTGCTAAGAGGGCGGCTTCCCCTAATCTTTCTTGCACATCTTCTTGCTGACCTTGCACCATCCTGGAGAAAATTTCTGCTAGCTCCAAGGCCTGGGCCTTGGTTTTTCCAAGGACAGCATCGGTCATCATAGAGGCAGAAGCGGTCGATATGGTACAACCGGCTCCGTCGAAGGCGATATCCGCAATCTTACCGTCTGCATCAATGCGGAGCGAGAGCTCAATCACATCTCCGCAGGTGGGGTTGTGCAGTTCAAGAACTTCGACATCAGCTACTTTCCCCCGGTGATGAGGATGCTTGGAGTGGTCTGAAACCACCGCCATGTAGAGGGAGTCTAATTTAGAGAGTGCCATTGAAAAACTCCTTTGTCTTGAGGAGGGCCTCGACCAACTTGTCACAATCTGCCTTGGTATTGTAGATGTACAGACTAGCACGGGCAGCTGCGGTCGCACCCAGATGATGAATGAGGGGTTGGGCACAGTGGTGGCCTGCTCGAACAGCCACTCCTTCGTAGTCCAGGGCAGTGGCCACATCATGAGGATGCAACTCATCCAAGTTAAAGGAAATGACCCCTGTTCGCTTGGCCAAGTCTTGGCTGCCATAGATGGTTAAGCCTGGGATGGCCTGCAATTTCGGAAAAAGATAATTGACCAAGTCCCTTTCATGGGCCTGCACCTGATCCAACCCAATTTGAGTGAGGTAAGCAATGGCCGCACCCAGTCCGATAACGCCTGCAATATTGGGGGTTCCAGCTTCAAATTTCCAGGGCAATTCCTTCCAGCTGGCTGTCTGTTCACGGACGAAATCAATCATTTCTCCCCCGAATTCAACTGGAGACATGATTTCGAGTAGCTCCTCTTTGCCATAAAGAACTCCAATGCCTGTCGGCCCCAGCATTTTGTGGCCCGAAAAGGCAAAGAAATCCACATCAAGGTCTTGGACATCGATGGCCATATGAGGTGTTGACTGGGCCCCATCTACCACCAAATAGGCTCCAACAGCATGGACCATTTGGGCGATTTCCTTGATGGGGTTAACAACCCCTAGCACATTGGACACATGGGCCAGGGAAACAAAACGGGTGCGAGAACTGAGCAGGTCTTGCAAACCATCCAAATCCAGTTCCCCATCTTTCAGGTAAACATAATCCAGTTTGGCCCCTGTTTTTCGGCAGGCCTCCTGCCAGGGAATGATATTGGAATGGTGTTCCATGATGGAAATGATGACCTGATCTCCCGGCTGGAGGATTTCTTGCGCAAAATGAGCCACCCAGTTGAGACCGGTTGTAGTGCCACGTGTAAAGAGGATTTCCTTGCTTGAGTTAGCATGGATAAAGTCAGCCACCTGCTGGCGCACCGCTTCATAGGAGGCGGTGGCCCGTTCAGCCAGGGTATGCACCCCTCTGTGAACATTGGCATTATCTGTCTTATAATAGTTTTCCAGGGCCTGCAAGACTTGGGCAGGCTTTTGGGTGGTGGCTGCATTGTCCAAATAAACCAAGGGCTCGTCATTAACAAGTTGGTCTAAAATGGGAAAATCCTGGCGCAGCTTTTCACAATCAATCTTTGTCATAATCTCTCTTTGTTAATGTATCTTCGATGACTTGGATCATTTCATCACGAACTTCCTTGACTGGAATTTCTGTGATAACAGATCCCAAGAAACCACGAATGACTAAGCGCTCAGCAGTTGCTCGGTCCAGGCCACGACTCATCAGGTAGTACATGTCCTCAGGGTCCACTTGGCCGATAGAGGCTGCGTGGCCAGCTGTGACTTCATTTTCATCAATGAGCAAAATGGGATTGGCATCGGATCGGGCCTTGTCTGACAACATGAGAACCCGGCTTTCCTGTTGGGCATCTGCCCCCTTTGCTCCGCGAATGATATGGCCGATTCCGTTAAAGGTCAGAGTTCCGCGTTCCAGGATAACCCCATGTTGGAGGATATGGCCAACAGAATGGGGACCATAGTTGGTCACCCGACTATCAATGCCCTGTACCTGGCGACCACTGGATAGGGCCACAACCTTCAGATTGGCATGACTCCCTGTCCCCATCAAATCACTGTCAAAATCGGCAACAACATTACCTTGGTTCATGATGCCCAAGGCCCAGTCGATGCTGGCATCACTGGCCAGGCGACCACGGCGATTCATAAAGGTGGTTACATGTTTGCCCAGTCGATCGATGGCCGAGAATTTAACCTGACTACCAGCCAGAGCTACCACTTCAACAGTGATATTGGCTGAGGTTTCTAGCCCACCTTCGCCAAAACTTTCAAAGCGCTCCAGATAGTTGACTTGGCTGTTTTTGCCAGCGATAATGAGAACTCGTTTGTTGAAGGGAGCAGAGCTAGTTGCATCTTGATAGTAGAGACCTTCGACAGGCTGGTTTACGATGACATTATCTGGGATATAAAGGACTGCGGTGGCATTGAAATAGGCTGCATTATAGGCGGTCATTTTATTTTCATCATACTTGATAACTGTCCCAAAATACTTCTCAATCACATCTGGAATCAGCTCCAAGGCCGAATAGAGGTCTGTGAACACCACTCCCTGCTCCACCAAATCAGCTGGCAACTGTTCTAGAACGGTGTGACTGCCAACTTGTACCAATTTGGGGTTATCATCAAGGGCTGTAAAATCCGGAACTGGTCCTGGAGCTTCATTTTCAGCCAAGCTACCATCTCCCAAATTCCAGCGGTGGAATTTGACCCGCTCAATGGTTGGCAATTCCAGGCGGTCGATTTGATCAAAGGCGGCCTGGCGCAAGTCTGCCAACCAGGCTGGTTCAGCATGGGCTAAGGAAAAATCTTGAATCTGTTCTTTGGTCATTTTTTCTCTCTTTCTAAACAGCAAAAGTTGTCCAATGACAAAGATTAGGCTTCTTCTGGTTCCGAATAATCAATGCCCAGCTCAGCAGCCAGATGGATATAACCTTCTTTTTCCAAACGAACCGCCAATTCTGGACCGCCAGAAGCCACCACACGGCCTTCCATCATGACATGGACCACATCAGGTGTGATGTAGTTGAGGAGGCGCTGGTAGTGGGTAATAATCATGGCACCAAATGCTTCGCCGCGCATGGCATTGATGCCTTTTGACACCACCTTGAGGGCATCGATATCCAAACCAGAATCAATTTCATCCAAAATGGCGAAGGTTGGCTCAATCATGAGCAGTTGCAGGATTTCATTGCGCTTCTTCTCACCGCCTGAAAATCCTTCATTAAGGTAGCGCTCGGCCATTTCTTCCTTCATGTTGAGAAGGGCCATTTTTTCATCCAGCTTTTTGATAAAGGGCAGGACAGCGATTTTTTCATCCTCTTCCTTGCCGGCATTCATGGCTGCCCGCAGAAACTCGGCATTGGTAATCCCAGGGATTTCAGATGGGTACTGCATGGCCAAAAAGAGGCCCATTCTCGCCCGCTCATCGACTTCTAATTCTAAGATGTTAACACCATCAAAGAGGATTTCCCCCTTGGTTACTTCATAGCTAGGATTGCCCATGATGGCGGCCGAAAGGGTTGATTTCCCTGTTCCGTTTGGTCCCATGATGGCAGCAATTTGGCCTGTTTGAAGGGTCAAATTGACGCCCTTTAGGATTTCTTTTCCTTCGATTTCAACATGCAAATCTTTGATTTCTAATACTGACATGGTCTACTCCTCAAATGTGATACAATAGCCTTTTTTGGCTATGTTCGGTTTTTATTGATGCTTGTTATTATACCAAAAATGTGGTCTTTTTTCTCTAATAAGGTCTTAAGAACAGCATTTCTCTCCATCAGAAAAAGAGCTGAGACAGCTCTTTCTTAGTTTATTTTGAACGCCGCGCCTTCCATTTTTCAATGGCTTCCTGACGGTAGCTACTGTTTCCTATGAAGCGTAAAGTATTGAGCAAGGGAGTCCGGTTTTCCCCAAAGATGCCAACCATTTCACTGAGAATCAAGACGCCCAGCAGCAAGAAGACCATGAGGAGGACGCCACCCAGGCGGCTGGAAACATTGAGCAAGAGGGAGGTCAGGGAGAAAATAAAGGAGATAGCATAGATCACCAAGACCGTTCCTCGATGGGTCAAACCCATGGAGAGGAGGCGGTGATGGAGATGCATGCGGTCAGCCTCGTAAAATTTCTTACCCGAGAGGTGGCGACGGATAATCGCCACGACCGTGTCAGTAATCGGAACCCCTAAAATAATCATGGGTGTCACCACCGCAACAGCTGTGGAATTTTTCAAGCCCTGAAGGGACAAGACCCCAATCATAAAACCGATAAAGAGGGCACCCGTATCTCCCAGATAAATGATAGCCGGATGATAATTGTAGGGCAAGAATCCCGCAATCGAAACCACCAGGATAAAGATGGTCAATGGCAGGAAAATATTGCTGTCGTGCAGGAAGAAATAAGAAACAATACCCATGGTGGTCAAGGAGATAATGGAAACTCCTGACACCAAGCCATCCAAACCATCAATGAGATTGACTGCATTGGTGATGGCCACAATCCACAAAACTGTCAAAAAGAAAGACACCCAGCTTGGAAAATGGATCAAAGGCCCCCCAAAGGGAATCTTGAAATCATCAAAACGAAAATCCGTCCAAAGCCAGATAATAGTGGCGGCTATCAAGATGCCAGTCATCTTAGGGAGAGGTTTCAGCTCTTTCACATCATCAATCAGTCCCGTCACAATGATGATACCGCCCGCCAAGACAAGGGGGAGGACATAGTGAATGTAGACTCCGTTTACATTGAGATACTTGATAATCCCTGGCAAAAAGAACAGTACAGATACAGAAAAGGCTATAAAGACTGCCAATCCACCCGCTGTTGGCATGGGAACCTTATTGATACGCCGAGCATTGGGATTGTCTACTGCGCCAATCTTAAAGGCTAAAAAACGGACTAGTGGGGTCGCTATGGCAGACAAAACCAGGGTTGATATGAGGACAATGATATACTGCAGAGCAAAAGGAATCATGTTAACTGAACCTTTCTCAGCTCCTCAAGAGCTTCTGACGGCAAGAGGAGCTTGCCATGTTCCTGCAGAACAGGCCGGCTCATAGCTGTATCGTCTGCATGCTCCAGCATCCGAGAAAGGAGATAATCTGGATACTGCTTAGACCGACTCTCAATATTGATGAGGACAGTCATATAATAATGTGTATCCATCTTGTAGAGCTCGGAAGTATCTACTTGAAAATCAACGGTTTGGGCAAAACGAACAGCCTGACCCAAATCCTTAAAATCAAGAATATAGTAGATGTATTTTTGATCTTCATCCAGTGCTTCTTCTAGCTCCTCCACCTTCTCCAGATGACGAACAGCCGTTTCATCTCCTAGACCAGCACTCTTATCACGAGTCGCCTTCTCCAAGGTTTTCAAAAACTCGTCCGGTGTCATCTGTGATAGTTCCTCTATGTTGGCCAAGTCTGCAAATTCCTCAAAATCCATGTTGCGGTCAATATCGGATTTGGTCACAAAAATATCAATTTTATCAGGCTTTGGAGTCACACGAAAACTCAGCATCCCACTTTCTCGGAAGGTCATTGGCAACTCCAATTCCTCCAAAACAGCATAGAAAAAGTCTTCTGTCTTTTCTTGGGGAATCAGAAAATCCGCCAATTCCATGCCTCTTTCTTCTAAATCTTCTAATTTTATAGTGATTTTCAGAGTTGAATCACTGATTTGCTTCATCTTCATAGTCATACCTCATGCGTTTGTCTATTCATTATACAGGAAAAGGGCCTTTTTTACAAAGGAAAAGCCAGACAAGCTGGCTCCATTCCTATTAAGTCATCATCCAATTTACAAGTGAATAGACAATCAAAAGGGTCCCTAATCCGATACGGTATTTTCCAAAAATTGTAAAGTCATGTTTTTTCACATAATCGGTCAGAAAACGAATCGCATAGAGACTGACCACAAAAGCCGTTACACTGGCCAAGAGAAGCAAGATGGCCTGATTGAGATTGAGGACATTGCCATCCAAGAAAAACTTCACTGCCTTCAAGCCGCTATATCCAAACATAGTTGGAATCGCCAAAAAGAATGTAAAATCCGCAGCTACCGAGCGACTGGCTCCTAGAATGATAGCCCCCAAGATGGTTGCCCCTGAACGACTGGTTCCTGGGATAATGGCCAAGACCTGGAAGAGACCGATCAAAAAAGCAGTCTTGTAGGGCATGCGAGCCAGACTGGTCACTTGAGGTTCCAGAGTTGCATTACGCTTTTCAATCCAAATAAAGGCAAAACCATATACAATCAGGGCAATGGCAATGGGAAACATAAAGTTGAAATGTGCCTCGAACCAGCTATCAAAGGGCAGGGCCACCAAAATAGATGGAATACAGGCAATGGCCACTTTTAACCAAAGCTGCCAGGTCAAACGGATTTCCTGCTTTGTTTTTCCAGGTTGGAAGGGATTCAGACGTTCAAAGTATAGAACAATAACCGCTAATATTGCCCCCAGCTGGATAACAATATTGAACATCTCCATAAAACTTTTTTCTTGGTTCAGTTTGACAAATTCCTGGACCAAAATCAAGTGACCTGTGCTGGAAATCGGCAACCACTCGGTTACCCCTTCAACAATACCAAAAAAGATGGCTTTTAAGATCTCTACAAACATACATCACCCTCGCTTTCACCGTATCATTATACCACATATCCGCTTTTTGAAGAGAAAAAAATACATCCATTGGAAATTTGTCAGAATTTTGTTACAATGTAACAAATACAATTAAATAGGAGAATTTATGAAACAGAAAATCAGCCTGCTCATCCTGCTTGTCCTGGCCCTTGTTGCGACCGGATACAGCGTCAAAGCAGACAACTATCTTCGTGTCGGGATGGAGGCAGCCTATGCTCCCTTTAACTGGACACAGGAGGACGATTCAAACGGCGCTGTTCCCATCGAAGGAACCAACCAGTATGCCAATGGCTATGACGTCCAAATTGCCAAAAAAATTGCTGAAGCCATGGGAAAGGAACCTCTGGTTGTCAAAACTTCCTGGACAGGCTTGATTCCAGCCTTGACCTCTGGAAAAATTGACATGATTGCAGCTGGTATGAGCCCAACAGAAGAACGTAAACTAGAGATTGCCTTTTCCAATGCCTACTACACCAGCGAGCCGGTCTTAGTTGTCTCGCGAGATGGTGACTTTGCTAAAGCCAAAACCTTAGAAGATTTTGCTGGAGCAAAAATTACTGCCCAGCAAGGAGTTTGGCATGTCAACTTGTTACCGCAATTGGTTGGTGCTGAGCCTCAAACACCGATGGGAGATTTCTCACAAATGCGCCAGGCTCTGGCATCTGGCATCATTGATGCCTACATTTCAGAGCGACCTGAAGCTCTGACCGCTGAAAGTGCCAATTCCAAGTTTCTCATGGTGACACCAAATCCTGGCTTTGAAGTAGCTGAATCTGATGCTGCCATCGCTGTTGGTTTAAGAAAAGATGACATCGATTCATTGGTTAAAGTCAATGCTGTCCTAGAAACCATTTCAGAAAAAGACCGTGTTGCTCTCATGGACAAGATGATCGAAATCCAGCCCGCAGACAACAGTACAGATGGAGCTGAACCAAGTTTCTTCCAACAAGTTATCACCATCCTGACCAAGAACTGGAAGCAATTCCTACGCGGAACAGGCATCACTCTCCTCATTTCCATGGTCGGAACCATCACTGGCCTCATCATTGGCCTCCTTATCGGCGTCTACCGCACTGCACCAACTGCAGTCAACAAGGGGCTGGCTATCTTACAAAAGATTTTTGGCTGGTTGCTCAGCGCCTATATTGAAATCTTCCGTGGTACTCCGATGATTGTTCAATCGATGGTCATCTACTATGGAACAGCCCAAGCTTTTGGAGTTTCGCTGGACCGTACCCTAGCTGCCATCTTTATCGTGTCTATCAACACCGGAGCCTATATGAGTGAAATCGTCCGCGGTGGTATTTTCGCTGTTGACAAGGGCCAATTTGAAGCGGCAACTGCCCTCGGATTTACCCACGGCCAAACCATGCGCAAGATCGTCTTGCCACAGGTTATCCGCAATATTCTCCCAGCCACTGGTAATGAATTTGTCATCAACATCAAGGACACCTCGGTATTGAATGTGATCTCTGTTGTCGAACTTTATTTCTCAGGAAATACTGTTGCAACCCAGACCTATCAATACTTCCAAACCTTCACCATTATCGCTGCCATCTACTTCGTCCTCACCTTTACCGTGACCCGCATCCTCCGCTATGTGGAAAAACGTTTTGATGCCGATACCTACACCACTGGTGCCAATCAAATGCAAACGGAGGTCCTCAACTAATGTCACAAGTGATTTTAGAAATCAACCATTTGAAAAAATCTTTTGGCGCCAATCAGGTCCTAAAAGATATCTCACTAACTGTTCATAAAGGGGAAGTTATTTCCATTATCGGGTCTTCCGGCTCTGGAAAATCTACCTTCCTGCGATCCATCAACCTGCTGGAAGAACCAACTGGCGGTGAAATCCTCTTCCATGGACAAAATGTCTTGGAAAAGGGCTATGATTTGACCACCTACCGGGAAAAACTGGGCATGGTTTTCCAATCCTTTAACCTCTTTGAAAACCTCAATGTCCTGGAAAATGCCATCGTGGCTCAGACCACCGTCCTCAAACGATCCCGTACAGAAGCCGAAGCCATTGCCAAAGAAAACCTCAACAAGGTTGGCATGACCGAGCAATACTGGGCAGCCAAACCAAAGCAACTCTCAGGTGGACAAAAACAACGGGTAGCCATCGCCAGAGCCCTCTCTATCAACCCAGAAGCCATGCTCTTTGATGAACCCACTTCCGCCCTTGACCCAGAAATGGTTGGCGAAGTTCTGAAAACCATGAAAGAATTGGCCGAAACAGGCTTGACCATGCTGATTGTAACCCATGAAATGGAGTTTGCCAAAGAAGTCTCTGACCGTGTCATCTTTATGGACCAAGGCGTTATCGCCGAACAAGGAACTCCCCAAGAAATCTTTGAAAATCCAAAAGAAGAACGAACCAAAACCTTCCTACAGCGCTTTTTGAAATAAAAACTAAAAAAGAGCTTGCCAACCCGAGTTGGCAAGCTCTTTTTAGACCTGTTGTTTCTTATTGTGTATGCCATTTGGCCAGACATTCCTGTAAAACCTTCTGGTCATCTCCCGCTGCTATCTTGTTGGTTTTCTTACTACAACCTAAAGCAAGTACACCATAAGGACTTCCAAATGACCATTTCCAGCAAAAACATGGACTTCTGCACGATTACCTGAGTTTCGTATGAGAGTGGCGCATCTGTTATCATTTCAAATAAGAAACCACAGTGGTCGAAAATTCCAGCATTTATTGTGCTGATATACGATAATCCGTTTCCTTTGTAGGTTCCGAAAAATGCAAAGTGTTGAAAATCCAATCCATTAGAATTAGAAGCACTTAGGGCTATCAGAAGGATATTTACATAATGAAAAAATAAAACGCAACTCTCTTGAGTCGCGTTTATTGGTGAAATTGATACGATTAGCCTTCGTACTTCTTATGATTTTTATCATAAAAATCAATCAGACCTAAAGCAGTCGCAAAGGAGATATTGTCAATCTTTGCTCTACCTTGTGCAAGGGCAATAACAGACATTTCACGGGCGTTTGTTTCTTTACTGATCCGATAGCCTGTGATTTTTTTGTCACGCACCCAACCCACTACTGCTGCAACTTTTTCATAGCTTGTCATTAGGAACCCCTTTCTTTTTTTACTTATTACTGTTAGTAATTATAGTACAGGTTTTTTTAATTGTCAATATATTAAGATCGAATTTTACAAAAAAGTGGACATTTTTTCTAAAAAAGTCTCATTTTGCTTTTAAAGCAGATAAGATTTGAGCTCGGATATCCTCCACACCATTCGGAGAATTTGGTAAAAATATTGTCTGATTTCCTGCAGATGCAAATTGATTGAGGGTATCGAGATACTGGTTGGTTAAGAGGATGGCCATAATTTGTTCTTCAGACATATCAACATTGGCTTCCTTGAGTTCAGCAATAGAATCTGCCAAACCATCCACAATAGCCTTCCGCTGTTGGGCAATACCGACACCATGAAGGCGATCTTTTTCAGCTTCTGCTTCGGCTGCGGTCACAATCTTAATCTTGTCTGCATTGGCCAGCTCTTGGGCAGCCACGCGCTTGCGTTGGGCCGCATTGATTTCATTCATGGACTGTTTAACTTCAGCATCTGGTTCTACCTTTGTAATCAAGGTTTTGACGATAATATAGCCATAGGTAGACATTTCTTCAGCCACTTGTTTTTGAACTTCTAAGGCAATCTCATCTTTTTTCTCAAAGAGCTCATCCAGAGTCAATTTGGGCACTGAGGAGCGAAGAGCATCTTCAATGTAGGATTTGATTTGCTCTTCTGGACGCATCAATTTGTAGTAGGCATCCATGACATTTTGCTCATTAACTCGGTATTGGGTCGCAATGTTCAAGGTTACAAAAACATTGTCATTGGTCTTTGTTTCCACAATCAACTCACTCTGCAACATCCGAAGCTGGATACGAGCTGCAATGCGATCAATACCAAAAGGCATACGAATATGAATACCACTTGAGACCGTGGCTTGGTATTTACCGAAACGCTCAATGATCACAACTGTCTGTTGTCTGACAACATAAAGTGTGCTGGCGATGATGAAGAGGATAATAATGAGCAACAATAGAGGAAAAATATACATAAACATAATCGTTCTCCTTTAGGCGATAGACTAAACCAACATTTTATAAAGTGAATCATTCTCATGTAAATTGACATAGTTGGGATCAAAGGCCTCTAAACGGGAAATGAAGGCAGGATAATCATCTTTATTCCCCAGGGCAATTCCGATGAGAACGGGCCCTGTTCCCTTATTAGCCCGCTTGATATACTCGAAACGAGTAATATCATCATTTTCTCCCAAAATATCATTTACAAATTCACGAAGAGCACCAGGTCTTTGGGGGAAATTGACAACAAAGTAATGCTTGACACCTGCATAAATCAGCGAACGTTCTTCCATTTCCGGCATACGGTTGATGTCATTGTTACCACCAGAGATGATGCAACAAATGGTCTTGCCTTTGATCTGGTCCTGAATGACATCTAGCGCGGCGATGGAAGCCGCACCTGCCGGCTCCGCTACAATTCCTTGCTTGGAATACAAATCCAAAATAGTCTCAGATATCCAACCTTCGTCCACGCCAATTAGTTGATCCACATGTTTTCTGGCCGCTTCATAGGTAGTAGCCCCAACTTTTTGAACCGCAATCCCATCCGCAAATTTATCAATCTGTTCGAGCTTGACTGGCCTTCCTTTATCAAAGGCGGCCTTCATGGAGCGGGCGCCACTAGCTTCAACCCCAATCAACTTGATTTCAGGCGCTTGGTCCTTCAAATAAGTCGATACCCCTGCGATCAAACCACCACCCCCAACTGGTATCAGGATTTGATCAAAGGCGATTCCCTGTTGATCCGCTTGTTCTAAAATTTCAACAGCTACCGTTCCTTGTCCTGCCTGGACATTTTCATCATCAAAGGGATCGATAAAGGTTTTTTCTGCTTCCTTGGCAAAGTCAAGAGCTGCGCGGGCAGATTCGTCAAAAGTATCCCCAGTCAGACGAATGGTCACATAGTCTCCACCAAAGAACTTGACCTGGCTGATTTTCTGCTGAGGGGTCGTCACCGGCATAAAGATAGTGGCAGGAATTTTCATTTCATTACAGGTGTAGGCTACGCCCTGAGCATGATTTCCAGCCGAGGCACAGACAACTCCGGCCATCTTTTCTTGATCTGTCAGTTGTGAAATGGCATAATAAGCACCACGAATCTTAAAGGACCGAACCCGTTGCTCATTTTCCCTTTTGGTAAAGATCTCAGCTCCATATTTTTCTGATAAGTAACGGTCATAATGAAGAGAGGTCCTGACCACCACTCCTTTTAAGACTTGATAGGCCTCTTCTACTTTTCTAGCTGAAAGCATATCTTTTCTCCTCTTTCCTTACTGTGTTCACTGGTTATTTTACCACAAAGTCTCTTCTTTTCAACAAGGTGAGAAATATTTACAGTCTCCACTTGTCAATTCTTTCAGCTCTTATTCTTATTATAGCACATCAAAAAATACAAAGCAATTAAATTATAGAAATATATTCTTGTATTATTTGACATGTCCAACTTTGTGTCTGTTGAGAGAAAAAAACGGGGTTTTCCCGTTTTTGTTCAAATTTGATTAGTTGTAAATCTTGAAGGCGTCATCATCATTACGGCCAACAAACGGCATGGCCTTACGCAATTCTGCTCCAACCTTTTCAATTTCAAGGTCAGCAGCCGCATCGCGGTAGGCTTGCATCTTCGGACGACCAGCCTTGTAGTCATTAACAAAGTCGTTAGCGAATTTACCAGACTGGATGTCAGCAAGAACAGCCTTCATGTTTTCCTTCACTTGATCAGTGATGACACGTGGACCAGATACATAATCGCCGTACTCAGCTGTGTTTGAGATAGATTGACGCATCTTCTTGAAACCACCCTCGTAGACCAGGTCAACGATCAGTTTCATTTCATGAAGGACTTCAAAGTAAGCCAATTCTGGTGCATAACCTGCTTCGGTCAAGACTTCAAAACCAGCTTCCATCAAGGCAGTCAAACCACCACAGAGAACAGCCTGTTCACCGAAGAGATCTTCTTCTGTTTCTTCCTTAAAGGTTGTTTCCAAGAGACCGACACGGGCAGAACCAACACCCTTTGCCCAGTCCATGGCGATGTGTTTTGCATTGCCAGTTGCGTCTTGGTAAACAGCATAGAGGGCTGGAACACCAAAGCCTTCTTCAAAGGTACGACGCACCAAGTGACCAGGTCCTTTTGGAGCACACATGAAGACATCCACATCTGCTGGCACCTTGATAAATTCAAAGTGAACATTGAAACCATGGGCAAAACCAAGGGCATTGCCTGCTTCCAAGTTTGGCGCAATTTCTTCATTGTAAAGGTCCGCTTGGATTTCGTCTGGAGCCAAGACCATGATGACATCCGCCAATTTTGCTGCTTCTGCTACTTCATAAGTATCAAAACCATCTTCCTTAGCCTTGTCAAAAGACTTACCAGCACGCACACCGATGATAACATCGTGACCAGTGTCACGCAGGTTTTGGGCATGGGCATGACCCTGTGAGCCGTAACCAACTACGGCGATTTTTTTGCCATCAAGGGCTGGAACTTTTACATCTGCTTCATATTGCATTTTAACTGCCATTTTTTATGTCTCTTTTCTATATTTTTATTTTTGTAGATACTCAAAGATAATGGACACCAGACTAGGCGACGATGACCAAGTTAAAACTAGCGTTTAAAGAGTCAAGTCAACGAAGGTTAGGGTTCATTTTCGAAGAGGATCAGTCACGACTGAAACCAGTTGCTCCTGTCCTGGCCAAATTTTTGATGCCATAAGGCTGGACGACCCGGAGCAGGGCTTCGATTTTGTTGGCATCACCAGTGATTTGAATGGTGATGGAATGGGGGGCCACGTCAACGACGCTGGCACGGAAGGGTTGAATAATAGCCAGGATTTCAGCTCGCTTGCTAGCTGGTGCTGCAATTTTGACCAGGAGTACTTCCCTCTCTAGGTGAGGGATGTCTGTGATGTCCTTGACCCGTACAACATCAACCAGGCGGTTGAGCTGTTTGGTAATCAAGTCTACCTCATCAAGATTCTCCACCTCAATGATGACGGTCACTCGTGAGATTCCTTTGACTTCAGTCGGTCCGACCGAGATGGAATTGATATTGACCTGACGACGAGAGAGGACGCCTGTAAAGCGGTTGAGAACCCCGGATGAATCCCGTAATTTAGCTGTTAACATTCTACGCATTGAACTTCACCCCCAACATTTCATGATTGGCCTTGCCGGCTGGAACCATCGGAAGGACATGCTCGCGATTGGAAATAGATACCTCAATTAACATGGGTTTGTTTTCCAGAATGACCTTGAGATCTTCCTTAATGGTGGCAGGTTTGTCAAAGTAGTAATGATCGATAGCATAGGCTTCTGCCAGGAGCTGGAAGTTTGGCTCGTCATCAAAGGTAGAATGACTTCGATGCTCATCATAGAAGGATTCCTGCCATTGGCGAACCATACCCAGCGAGTGGTTATTGAGGAGGACAACCTTGATTGGTACCCCATAACCATTGAGGATAGCCAACTCTTGGTTGGTCATCTGGAAGCCGCCATCCCCAACGAAGAGGACAACCTCCTTATCAGGATTGGCCAGCTTGGCACCAATCGCTGCTGGGATCCCAAAGCCCATGGTCCCCATGCCGCCTGAAGTAATCAACTGGCGGCCATTTTTGAAGGGATAGTACTGGGCTGTCCACATCTGGTGCTGGCCGACATCTGTAATGACGATGGCTTCACCTTCTGTCAATTCCCCGATAATTTCGATGACTTCCTGTGGTTTAACAAATGTCTCATCTGGATCGTAACCAAAGGGTGCCCGTCGTTTGTTTTCCAAGACCTGAGCTGTCCAATCTGCATAGTCTGTTTCGACCTTATCATAGCGAAGCAACATTTCCAGAGTCTTCTTGGCATCTCCTACAACTGGGATTGCTGTTTTGACCACCTTGCCAATCTCAGCAGGATCGACATCAATGTGGGCAACAGTTGCATTGATCGCAAAACTATTGACCCGACCTGTTAGACGGTCATCAAAGCGGGCCCCAATATTGAGGATAAAGTCAGCTTCGGTCAAGGCCATATTAGAAGCATAAGAGCCATGCATTCCGCCCATACCCAGTGAAAGCTCGTGGTGAATCGGGATGGTTCCCAGACCCAGCAGAGTGGAGACTACTGGAAGCTGGTAACGTTCGGCAAAAGCCACCAATTCCTTAGTAGCATCCGCATAATTGACCCCTCCCCCTGTCAGAAGGACTGGCCTCTTAGACTGACTCAGCTGCTTCAAAATCTTCTTGACCTGCATGCCATTTGGTTCAATGGTCGGCTGATAGCTCGGAAGATGAACAGCAGGGTCATTGTATGCTTCGATGATTTTTTCCTGAACATCCTTAGGCACATCAATCACCACTGGTCCCGGGCGACCAGTAGTCGCGATATGAATGGCTTCTGTGATGATGCGAGGAATGTCCTCGGTATGGCGGATTTGATAGTTGTATTTAGTGATTGGAGTTGTAATCCCGATGATATCCGCTTCCTGGAAGGCATCTTTTCCGATACCAGGAGTTGCTACCTGACCTGAGAATACCAACAGGGGCACACTATCACCCATGGCATCTGCTATACCAGTAATGGCATTGGTGGCTCCTGGACCGCTGGTGACAACTGCGACGCCGATACGGCCAGTTGACTTAGCATAGCCTTCAGCACCATGGATAGCACCTTGTTCATGGCGAGCCAAGATATGGCGGATATCTTTATAATGGTAAATGGCTTCATAAAGTGGCAAGACGGCGCCACCAGGATAACCAAAAATGGTTTCAACACCCAGCTGGGCGAGGGTATCCAGAATCAAATAGGACCCTGAACGAGCTGTGTCTAGTTGTATCTGTTGCAACGAGATTCCTCCTCTCTTTCCTACTATCTTATCACACAAATATAAGAAGTCACAGATTTTTTGTATGTACCTACTATCATATCATAAAACCAAAGAAAGTCAACCGAATTTTCAGAAAATTCCTACTTTTGCAAAACTTAAACGCTCCTTAAAGGAAAGATTTGATCCTAATTTTTTTAGTTTCCTTTTAGAAAAGCCCGCTATAGTGGATGTATCATCAAAAGAGAAAGAGGTTTATCTATGTACTATTTAATTATTCCAGCCTTTGAACCCGACCAAAAGTTACTTGCCCTTTTGGAAGATGTTCGGCAACAGTTGCATTGTCAGGTCATCCTTGTCAATGATGGTAGCTCCCTTCACACCAAGCCTATTTTTAAAGAAGCCAGCCAGCTAGCCACTATTTTAAACCATCCTAAAAACATGGGGAAGGGGCAGGCCCTCCGTACTGCCTTCCGCTATGTTCAATCCTTGGACAGAGATGCCGTCATCGTCACGGCGGATGCGGATGGCCAACACTCTGCTCGTGACATCGACCGTGTCGCCCATGCGGCTGCCCATCTCCCTAACCGCCTGATATTAGGAGTCCGTCAGTTTACCAAGGATATCCCACTTCGAAGTCGTTTTGGCAATAAATTAACCCGTCTTCTCTTTAAACTCCAAACTGGGGTGGCTGTCAGCGATACTCAGACGGGGCTACGAGCCTTTCAAACTCAGATGATTCCCTTTATGCTAGGAGTCGAAGGGGATCGCTATGAGTATGAAATGAACATGCTGACCCAGGCCAGCCAAAAATACCTGATTACAGAAGTTCCTATCGAAACTATCTATATAGATGACAATGCTAGTTCCCATTTTCGTCCCATCCGAGATAGTTTGATGATTTATAAAAATCTCTTCAAATTTGCCCTTGCTTCCTTCGGCGGATTTGTTATTGACTATCTGGTCTATGCCATGGTGCTCTTGTCCTTCTCCTGGGCTCCAACCACCATCCGCCTCCTCTTGGCCAATTGCTTGGGACGAATCACCAGCTCTGTCTGCAACTTTAAGATGAACAAGAGCCTGGTCTTTGACAACCACGATTCTGTCACCCGAACAGGAACGGGCTATTTCAGTCTAGTGGTCCTCCTCTTTATTGGCGATACAGCCCTTCAATACTTCCTTCACAGTTTATTAGGAATCAACTTCTATCTGGTCAAGATTCTGGTTGGAACCCTCCTCTTCTTCGTATCCTGGTTTATCCAAAAACACTTCATCTTCCAAGAAAGGAAAACATTTTCCCATGAAATTTATTAAAAAACCCTATGTTTATGCCGTGACCTTCGGCTGCTTACTGGCGGGTGGCTTTAGCTACTCCATGCTTAAAACATTCGTCTTATCGGAAGCCATCACTACAGTGGCAGCCACCGAAACGACGACTTCTGAAGTCACTGAATCAGAAGCTGCTGCCGCAGCGTCTGCCGTTCAAACAGAGACCTCCTACTCAGATGAAAACATTCAGGTGTCCATCGAAACCATCACTACCAACAATACCACCGTCTATGTGGCAGATGTGCAGGTTAGCTCGGCAGAATATCTGAAAACGGCTCTTGCTCAAAACACCTATGGTACCAACGTAACGGCAAAAACATCTGAAACAGCTGCTGCCAACAATGCCATCCTAGCTGTCAACGGGGACTACTATGGGGCTAACTCCACCGGTTATGTCATCAAAAACGGAGTCCTCTACCGTGATACCGTACGGGACAATGCATCTTATGGTGACTTAGCCATCTATTCAGATGGATCTTTCGAGGTCATCTACGAAAATGAAGTGACCGCCCAAGAATTGATTGACCAGGGCGTTGTCAACCTGCTGGCCTTCGGTCCTACTCTGGTTGAAAATGGGGAAATCGTTGTCGATACCAGCACCGAAGTTGGCCGGGCCATGTCCTCCAACCCACGAACTGCCATCGGTATTATTGACGAAAACCACTATATTATCGTCGTATCAGACGGTCGGACAGATGAAAGTGAAGGCCTGACCCTCTATCAACTGGCCGAAGTCATGCAGCAATACGGGGCAACAACAGCCTACAACCTGGATGGCGGTGGTTCTTCAACCCTCTACTTCAACGGTCAAGTCATTAACAATCCAACAACAAACGGAAACACTATCTCAGAAAGGGCGGTGAGCGATATTGTCTACATCGGTTACTAAAAAAAGATTCAGTCGTCTTGGAAAAACAGCTACGGTTTATCTCATACTTTCCATTTTTCTCTTCATCTTCTCTCGGGTCTATGTCAGCCTCAGCTACGGAGAAGTCTCCATTTTCATGAACACACTCTCGCTAGTACCCCTCATCGGAGGTGGTCTCCTAGTCGGTCTCCTCTACCTCCAGCCCACTCTTTCCAGACTCAGCTTTAACCTCTGGAACTCAGGGGTGGCTGTCCTGACAGCTGGCTTCCTCCTTCGAGGCATCATCAACCTCTCTGGTCGCTCTACTACATTAGATTGGCCCTACTGGGTGATTGGAGCAGGTTTCCTAGGCCTAGCCTTAGTCAGCATCGGCCTCTCCCTCTTTCGCTCAAAAAAGCCAACAGATAAAATGGTCAGGGTTTAATCCTGACTTTTTTACTGTCTTTTTTTGACAGAAAATTCAGAAGTTACTAATTATTTAATTCAATCCCTTTCCCTCCTGTCGATTTGTGCTATAATATAGGAAGAACTAGACTTTTATACTCAGAAAGGAACTCAGACATGACGGAACAAGAAACACTCAAGAGCCTCAGACACCGCTCTAATGTCTACGACAGCATGGTCAAATCCCCCAACCGCGCTATGCTCCGTGCCACAGGCATGAAAGATGAACATTTCGAACAACCCATTGTCGGTGTTATTTCGACTTGGGCTGAAAATACTCCCTGTAATATGCACCTCCATGATTTTGGAAAAATTGCAAAAGAAGGAGTCAAGGAGGCTGGAGCTTGGCCTGTCCAGTATGGAACCATCACGGTTGCGGACGGTATTGCCATGGGAACCCAAGGGATGCGCTTCTCTCTGACCTCTCGTGATATCATCGCAGACTCCATTGAAGCAGCCATGGGCGGCCACAATGTCGATGCCTTCGTGGCCATCGGGGGCTGTGATAAAAATATGCCCGGCTCCATGATTGCTATCGCCAATATGGATATTCCAGCCATTTTTGCTTATGGTGGAACCATTGCCCCAGGCAACTTGAATGGAAAAAATATCGACTTGGTCTCTGTCTTTGAGGGTATCGGTAAGTGGAATAATGGCGATTTGACAGAAGAAGAAGTTCGTGCCATCGAATGCAATGCCTGCCCTGGACCTGGCGGATGCGGCGGTATGTATACAGCCAACACCATGGCTACTGCTATCGAGGTGCTTGGTATGAGTTTGCCAGGTTCTTCCTCTCATCCTGCTGAATCTCCTGAGAAAAGAGCAGATATCGAGGAAGCTGGGCGCGCTGTTGTCAATATGTTGAAAATGGGACTTAAACCATCTGATATTTTGACCCGTGAAGCTTTTGAAGATGCCATTACCGTCACTATGGTACTTGGTGGTTCTACCAATGCTACTCTCCACCTTCTAGCCATTGCCCATGCAGCTAATGTGGATCTGACTCTGGAAGACTTCAATGACTTCCAAGAACGGGTTCCCCACTTGGCGGACTTAAAACCATCCGGCCAATATGTCTTCCAGGACCTTTACGAGGTCGGCGGCGTGCCAGCTGTTATGAAATACCTTCTGGCAAACGGCTTCCTGCACGGTGACCGCATGACCTGTACAGGAAAAACCGTGGCTGAAAACTTGGAAGCCTTTGCTGATTTGACCCCTGGCCAAAAGGTCATCATGCCCCTGGAAAATCCAAAACGGGCAGATGGTCCCCTCATTATCCTCAAAGGGAATTTGGCTCCCGAAGGTGCCGTGGCCAAGGTTTCAGGTGTGAAGGTCCGCAACCATACTGGACCAGCTAAGGTCTTTGATTCTGAAGAAGAAGCCATCGAAGCTGTCTTGACCGATGAAATCGTGGATGGCGATGTGGTCGTAGTTCGCTATGTCGGACCAAAGGGTGGTCCAGGTATGCCTGAAATGCTCTCCCTCTCCTCTATGATTGTCGGTAAGGGCCAGGGCGACAAGGTAGCCCTCCTGACAGACGGCCGCTTCTCAGGCGGAACCTATGGTCTGGTCGTTGGCCATATCGCCCCTGAAGCCCAGGATGGCGGACCAATCGCCTACCTGCGCACTGGCGATCAGGTCACTGTTGACCAAGATACCAAGGAAATCACCATGCATGTTTCGGATGAGGAAATCGAACGCCGTAAGGCTGAAACAGTGATTCCACCGCTATACAACCGTGGAGTCCTAGGTAAATATGCCCACACCGTATCCTCAGCATCCAAGGGTGCCGTGACCGACTTCTGGAACATGGACCGAAGCGGAAAGAAAAAATAATCACCAAAAAAGGTAGCAATCCCCGATTGCTACCTTTTTATCTAGGGCTAATACCCAATGTAATCCGACCGACACGGCTGATACGAGTCATCTTCCAAACGGGAGACCAGACCACTTCGACCTTGGCATCCGAAATACCTTCGATGGTCTTAAGGGCTGCGACCAAGTCCACCGGAAGCGTGTCCGCGCAGGAACAGCCAGCATCGGTAAAGGTCATGACCACCGTACAGAACCCTTGGTCGTCCAGGTTAATCTCATAGACCAAACCTAAATTATAAATATCTAGCTCAATCTCTGGGTCATAGACCGATTCCAAGACAGCAACCAGCTGATCTGATAAGGCTGCGGCCCGGTCATTGATTTTGATGTCTTCTCTCATTTGCTCTCTTCTCCAGTTACGATTTGTTTTGGGTCAATCCTATGGAGAATATTGTACCACAAAAATGAAAAATCTACCTGACTTTCCTCAGCTTTTCAAGGCCATCATAGCTAAATACTTCTGACAGTCGCCTCTTGGCCCGCCCCGATAGGGAAAACATATTTGTGGCCCTGGGTTAGGCTGTGGTAAAAGCCTCTTCCTTCATAAATCTGGAAAACCTGCATGCTGTCGCTGTCCACAGACTGATAGATATGTTCATAGTAGGGATTATCCGCAAAAACCTTTTTCAAATAATCCCTCTCCACCGGCCGAGCCAAGCCTTCGATTCGAACAACCTGAATCAAATAAGCCTCCTCTGACATGGCCGTCAAGGCAATTCGTTTATCCCTCATCAGCTGCCCATAAAAATGGGTATCTGGACTAGTCATGAAGAAAATCCCTTCTTCATTTGCCGCCGTAATGTGGGCATGACGGGCATGGGGATTGCCATCCGAGTCCACCGTCGCAAAGACACCAACCTTCATTTCCTCCAATAATTTCATTACATCTTTGATTTCCATAAGCCACCTCCTGAAAGGGTTTTCTCTTTCCTCTAGTATAACAAAAATATGCGAGGATGTTAAGAGGAAAAGAAGAGGACCATGACTGGCCTGCTGATTTTTCCCCTCATTTTTAGCCGAGGGGTCAAGTCATCCTTTCTTTCCCCCATTCTCTGTGGTAAAATAGGGAGCAAAGACAAGAAACAGGAGGCGCGTATGCCAACAGGGGTCATCATCAACTCACTTTCTATTCTTTTGGGCGGGCTGGCCGGAGGACTCTTTGGCCATACTTTGTCAGAACAAGTCAAGCAACAGCTCAATCTCATCTTTGGCCTTTGTGCCATGGGGATGGGGATTGCGGCTATCGGGCTGATGACCTATCTGCCGGCCGTTATTTTTTCACTGATTGTAGGAACCCTGGTCGGTCTAGGTCTCCACTTTGGCGATTGGGTCAATCAGGCTGCCAGTCATTTGGCAAAAAGGTTTCCAGTCCCCAATACTGGTCCATCTCAGGAAGATTTTTTGTCCAGCCTCCTAACCGTCATCGTCCTCTTTTGTGCCAGCGGTACCGGTATCTATGGGAGTTTGGATGCAGGGATGACCGGTGATGCCACCATCCTCATTTCAAAGTCTATCCTCGACTTTTTCACCGCGGCCATCTTTGCCTGCAATCTCGGCTATGTGGTCTCCGCTATCGCCCTGCCCCAATTCATCATCTTTTCCGCCCTCTTTTATTTGGCAGGCTTTATCGTTCCCCTGACCAGCCCTGAAATGATCGCAGACTTCAAGGCCTGTGGCGGCTTCATCATGCTGGCAACCGGCTTTCGCATGCTCCAGCTCAAGATGTTCCCCACCGCCGACATGATCCCAGCCATGGTCCTGGTCATGCCCCTCAGCTGGCTCTGGGCCAATATCATCCTGCCCCTGCTGTAAGAACAAACTCCCCTACCAATGAAAGTGGGGGAGTTTTTGGTAGGGAGAAGGCAGAAGATTGAAATCCTATTTAATGTTGCACACTCGGAAGGATGGATAATGATGGGAAGGATAGTTGGTGATTTGCGGAAGGATGTAGAGCAATGCCGTATTTCAACTTAGCAAAATTTTTTCTTTAATAATCACGAAAAAAGCACCCATGAGGGAAACTCTTGAGTGCTTTGAAACGTTGATATAATCGTATTGATTAACGTTTTGAGAATTTCGCTATTGAAAACAAAGAATTCTTAACCCTTACAAATCCCGTTATATCAACATTTACAAAAATGAAACTTCCATGAAAATGGACTAAAATCCACTGATTTGGATAAAATTGACACCAATTAACACCATAAAATAGACTAGTCAACCACTTCATTTGAGGTGGTTTTTACTTTGATTTTACAAAAGAAAATGCAAAATCTTTAATTCAAAATTGTCACCAACTTTCAATTTGATTGACCTCTTTCTTTTTATACTAGTTAACTCTAATCATGCTAACTTCTGTAAAAGTAGTCATCTTCTTTATATTGGATTAGAGATTGGCCTAATACTAACCTAGGCCTCATATAATTTGAAGAATCCTCAAATTCGGAAAAATCAGAAATTTTATGTCCCGCCTGCAATAAAAACATGTTACGCCTATCACCAAACTTTCCTCTAATATATAGAATAGGTAAACTCTCATTAACAGCTTTTCCAGTCACCAGCAATTTAGAGTTGTTAACTATTGTTTAAATTTATCTTTTAATAAATCATAAAGTGTTCGAAAATCATTTGGAATTGATGATTTTTTAATACTATGTACTTTCTTTATAGCATCTAGAAGTTTATTAACATCAGAAAAGTATTCTTTTACAAAGTCACTTTTTTACGGATTCTAAATTTATTTTATTTGCATGTCAGGTATCCATACGTTACAATTTATAAAAGCTAAACTCACTTTTGAGTTCCGAGCAGTTGTTGTTTGCTGATTCCGTGGCCAAAGGGATGGCATCATGAATCACCATATCTTATCACTGTTACTCAACATTCACGCTAATACTCACAATCTCCTTTGTCTGAGAGTTGAAAATCACAGAATAGGCATATACTTCGCCTTTTTCATGGAGACTGGTTTTAAGTGCAGAAACACTTACAATATTTTCAAAAGTTTCCTGCTGTTTTTCTTCGGAATCAAGTGATACAAATTCATTTTCCTTGATTTGTTTACCTACACTATAGGAAAAATCGCCTTCATCAAACGTTACATCGTACTCGCTGGAAATAATTTGATTTGCTGCTTTAATCACTTGCTTTTCCTCGTCAGAATAAGTTTCATTTTTCATTGAACATCCTGATAGCATACATAAGACCACAACTGCGGCAAACAATACGCTAAATATTCTCTTCATTCTTTTAACTCCTTTCATAATCCTGATACACTTTACGGAAAACAGCTTTTCGATAGGAAGCATCGATCCCAAAGTAAATTCCCGTCTGCAATACAAGCAGCACAACTGTACACCAGAAAGCTACCGGAATATTTGAAACAATCGCAAATCGTTCGCTAATAAAAATTCCAATCCAAAGGTAAATCAGAGCAACAAGGAAAGGAACCAACAAAATCAAGGATGTTACCTTGCGCAATGCAGAAGATAACTCTTTCTTGGACAACCCGATTTTTACAATTCCTTTGTACTTTTTGCATTCTGCATCCAACTCCGAATATAGTCTGGAGTATATAAAGCTTGCAACTGCAAGAATAAACGTGAAGCACAGCATACTGCCGATATATAACGTCAGATTGTTCTGCAGCTGGCTGGTGCGATAGTAGCTGTACGCAGTTATCACATTTGCATCTCTGTTTTCAATACTGGTTTTCAATGAGTTTTCAACCGCTTCGGGACTATGACTATTCATTTCCCAGTTATCATAAACAAATGCTGTGATAGTCTTGCTGTCCATCTGTGGCTTCAAAGCATCAAAAACTGAATCATTTACAATGCAAACATTGGTTGTGAAACCGGACAGCATAATGGTTGCTTCTGTATATCCTTCTACAGACAGATCAAAACGATTTTCATCCATAAAGGACTGAATATCTGACGGAATCTTTTTGACGGTTTCTCCTGCATTTCCAGCAACGAGAAAAACGCCGTCTTCTGAAACTGTCACTGTTTCTCTACCGAGAAACTTCATTATGATGTTGTAATCACTTGCAGACATCATCGCAGAACGGGTTGGGTTAGCCTTATTGTACCAAAGGTTAAATACAGCTTTTTGATAACCGGGCAAGTCTTGCAGTTCCTTTTCAATCACAGCCACGTCGCCGGCAACATCTGCATTTTCTGTCCAGGCATTATAACTTATAGCATAGGGCATGATCTTCTCCGTTTCTGTTTTCACATTTGTCGACATGGAAAACAGGAGGATGATGGAAAAGAATGAAATGGCATACAATACAGCGGAAATTGTCATTGTCTGCGCATTTGCTCTCAGTTTTGCTTTTTTATCGCTGCTATAAAGCAAACGTCCTCTTGCATGACTTTTTTTTGAAAGGGCAAGGGCCATACGCATTCCATAGGCAAACATCAAATAAGTTCCAGTGATAATGGTAAAAACCAACACCAAAGCAGTCACACTGTTGTCCTGAATCTGTTTAGCCATCTGTGTCCCGCTTGTAAAAAGCCAAACCATAAAACCAAATAAAACTAAAAATACAATAAGAAGGGGTAACAGTTTCTGTGGCTTTTCACCGGTTACTTCGGTTTTTAATAAACGTACCACCTCTTTCTTGCGAATCAGCCTTGGCGTAAAAAAAGCAATCGCTAAAAAGACAATTCCCAAGACAATAACAGTAGTAATGATTGCCTGAACAGGGAAATAGAAAGTAAAGTCGGATACGCCGATAACTTTATTTGCAATGTCCAAAAAGAATTTTGAAAACACAAATCCCAGCAAAATCCCCGTTACGATAGATGCAAATCCAACAATCATGTTTTCCAGAAACACAAGTTTGTTAACCTGCTTTTTTGATGCGCCCAAAATAGTGATCAAACCGAACTGGCGACTTCGAGCCTTCAGAAAACATCCCACAGAGTATGAAATAAAGCAAACGGAAAATCCAATGGAAATAAGCTCGCCTACTATAAGGATCAACCCCATGGTGCTGTCTCGGTCAATGATACTCATGGCCGGGTGAAACAACAGCACTGTGAACAGGAAAAATACAAATACAGAAAACACGCAGTTCACGAAGTAATAAATATAGTTTCTTCTGTCACGGCTGATATTGTTGCGGGCAAAGTCAAATAAGGTCATGCGGTTCACCTCCCAAAAGACTCATAGCATCCACAATCTCCTGTTGAAAAGTCCTTCGATTTCCATCGGAGACAATTTCCTGGTATAACTGTCCGTCTTTGATAATCAGGACGCGCTTGCAATAGCTCGCCACAAAAGAATCGTGCGTTACCATCAGGATAGTGGCATTTTTCGTTTCGTTGAGCATCCGGAATAATTCCATAACATCTTTCGTAGCCTTGGAATCGAGATTTCCGGTAGGTTCGTCTGCCAGAAGCAAAGACGGATTGGTTACAACGGCACGGGCAACCGCGGTACGCTGTGCCTGCCCTCCGGATATTTCAAAAGTGCGTTTGGAAAGGAGAGGCTCAATTCCTAAAAGTGCAGCAACCTCCGCGGTGCGCTTTTTAATCTCAGGAACAGGAACACCTTCCAATGTCAACGGCAGCATGATATTTTCGCCCACTGTCAAAGTATGCACCAAATTGAAGTCCTGAAATACAAAGCCCAAGGTATTCCGTCTAAAATGTGCCAGTTGGTCGTCATTCATTTCGTGGGGATCTTCACTATCAATGCAGACACTGCCGCTGGTAGGGTGATCGATGGTAGAAATCACATTTAAAAGAGTGCTTTTACCACTACCGGATGGTCCCATAATGGCGACAAATTCTCCTTTTTCAATACTAAAGTTAATATCATTCAAAGCGGTATATGGAACTTTTCCCTCATATACTTTACCAAGATGTTTTGTTGTTAAAATTGACATCTTTACAACCTCCTTCATTGTTCTGCATTTAGTATAGCTGATATCTCAAAAAATAAAAATCGAGAAAGATTACGGAACATGACAGTTTTGTAATCTTTCTCGAAATGCTATATTTCACTTTTTGCATGAAAATAAATAGTAAATGTACTTCCTTTTCCTAATTCTGACTGCACCATTATGGTATGTCCCAGATAATCCAGGCTTTGTTTTACCATATACAAGCCCAATCCGCTTGATTCTCCGCGCAGGCGTCCATTCTGTCCCGTAAAAAACAAATCAAAAATTCGATTGAAGTCACGAGGATCAATGCCACATCCTTCATCTTGGATACTCAATGAAGTACATTCTTCTGATCTGTCAGCACGGACGGTAATTTTCTTTCCTTCATCACTATATTTGATAGCATTGGTTAAGAGTTGGTACAACACGAAACGAAGCCATTTGGAATCGCTGTACACCACCAAATCATCTGCAATCTCAAGTTTTGGAAAAATTCCTTTTGTAATAAATGAGCTTTTTAACTCGTTGATACAATCTTTACACATACTGTGCAAATTCACTTTTTCGGAATGAAAATCATTTTTTATTGCATCAAGTTTATACATATTCAAAACCTGATCCAAATCATATTGTATTTGCGCCGCTGATTGTGTTATTTTACGAAAATCCGAATCGCCTTTTTTGTTTTCTGAAACCAGACGGATCACGGATAAAGGCATTTTTAATTGATGCACCCAGCGATAAATCATGATCTTACTCTGCTTTTGCTTGTCCTCCATACGAGCTAACCGGTTTAAATATAACCTGTGCTGTTCCTCAACTAACTTCCGATAGTGCTGTTCCTCGCGGCCTTTGGGTTCGCTGATTAGAAAATCCTCCAAGGTCTTGTTTTCATTACAAAGGATTTCATAAAAATCCCATGTGGAATATAGCCGGTAAAGCAAGAAGCACAATAAAATAAACAGAGATAAAAATACATAATACCACCATGTTCCTCCGGGATTTCCACTAATTAAAGTCAAATAAACAATCATAATGGAAACCGGCGCTGCTAAAAAAAGAAGAATTACCCATAGGTGATCCAAAACAAAACATTTTAAATGTTTTGCAAGTTTTTTATTTTTCATGACGTGAATCTCCTATGCGATAACCAACGCCTCTGACGGTTTTAACAGCAAGGGTGGAGCCAATGCGCTCTAATCGTTTGCGAATCCGGCTGATTGTCACATTCAAGGTGTTTTCTTCTACAAAACTCTCATCATCCCAAATTTCATTCAGCAGTTCCTCACGGCTTACAATATTCGGATAATTCTGAAACATCACCCGGATCACACCTGCTTCTGTTTTGGATAGTTCCGTCATATGTCCATGACAAGACAATGTTAATTTGCTTTTTGAAAAAAATACAATCTTCACATTGTAATTCATCTGCGTTGAAACTTGAATACTCTCCATATGTGCGGCGGAGGACGGCGGAAATTTTTGCTGTGACCACTTCAAAAGAAAATGGCTTTGTAATATAATCATCCCCTCCGTTCATAATGGCATGAACTTGATCGGAGTCTGTATTTCTGGCAGAAAGAAATATAATCGGACAAGGACTGATACTTCTGATCTTATTACACCAATAGAAACCGTTATAGACAGGAAGATTGATGTCCAGCAAAACCAGATGGGGATTTTCCAGCTTGAATTCCTCAATTACATTTTTTAAATCTTTACAGCAATAGACTAAAAAACCGAACCGTTGTAAATGGTCTGAGAGAAGTCCGGCAATATCATGGTCATCTTCTATAATCATAATTTTATAATCCATATTTATCTCCTTTTCCCGTCTAAAAATTTAACAACGAAATAACCGTACCCGCCAACCAAAGAAGAAATAACACGATAGGCACTGCTTTATATTTGAGAATAATTGCGATATACTCTCTGATAAACGCATTCGGCCAATAATAAAAAGCTGTTTTGCACCCAACACCATCCGCTTTTAATCCAACCTGTTTTGCATATGTCCCAGTTCGAAAAACATGATAATCATTTGTTACAAAAATCACACGGTACTGGGACATCATCTGATCCATAATTTTTTTTGAGAACATCATGTTCTCAAGAGTTGTGGTGGACTGATCTTCCATGATAATGTTATGCTCAGAGATTCCTTTTTCCAGAAGATAATTTTTCATGGCTTCGGCTTCAGATATATTTTCATCACTGCCCTGGCCGCCTGAAACTATAATTTTTGCTTTTCTCCCGGAACTCTCAAATACCTCAATTCCCTTATTCAATCTTCCAGCCAGCAGAGGGGAGACCCTTTCGCCGTTAAGCAGCCCAGCACCATGTACGATAATAAAATCACAGTTTTTGTTTTTCGGCAAAAGGTGGTAGAGCTGTGAGTAAATGAAGAGTGCTGAAAAAGTAAAAATAACATACATCGCGATGAGGGCAATCAATACAACCATTGACATCGTAATAGTCGATAAATTTTTAGCTGAAATCGTTACTGCCACAGCAACGAATGCGCCCCAAATTCCAACTCCAAACGCAATAGATAAACTGTGTGCCAAACTGAAACGTTCTCTTTTTATTGCAATCACTCCTGCATAGATAAAGACAAAGGAAATAAACAGTAAAATCAACGGGATGACTGTATACAGAACTATATTAAGTAAAGTATTAACTATTGTCCCATTTGTAGCATAAGCCACTGCAACAAATAGCGATGCTAAGCTCAATGCAAGAAAGATTGAATTTCTGAAAGCACGTTTTTCCCTCAAAAATGAACCTATAAATATAGCCGTAAAAGCCCCAAATATAATCCAATATATCATTTTCTATTCCTCCGAATGCCAATTACATTTATATCGCTGATCAAGGGGCTTCTGTGTTTGTTTGGGTATTAGCCAAATACGATTTAAATGCACTACACCTTTGATACGGTTTTCTTTACAAAGTTTCTGCACTCGTCGTTCTGACAAGCCCCATAGTTTTGCTGCGTCTTGTACAGTCATATACTCGAACATTGCCGTCCTCCTTAATCCATCTACTTATATTATAGACGGTTAGCCGAATAATATCAAGTTTTTTAGTAAGATACAATACCGGCAAGCAACTTTATTATGCGAGCAATCTTCGCGAGCAGGTTTTGCGCGGTTCGCAAAACATCGGTTCGTTAGAACCGACTGCAAGGAAAAAAGAAAGCATCGAGCTTTCTTTTTGGGCTGCAAGCCTACGTGTTTAGCGTGAGTAAACTATCGTTACTCACGCTAAACACGTATCTCATCAAAAATGAGATTATCTCAATAATAACATCAGTAGAATAAATAAAAATAGGCAGAAAATATCGAAATCTCCTGCCCTTTACTTATTCCACTGACTTCTTTACTATTCCACTTTTTGAGAAAAAATGGATGGTTATATTCGTCCATAAACATAAACTAAGCGGCAGTTTTAAGTTAGCCATCTTTTACGACTGAATCGGTTACTTTACTGGCTCATCTTTCATAGAAAAATGGATTTCTCTATGAACCAACAAGTCAAGTTTTCATGGTTTTCTTTAGTATTCCAACATTACTGAAAATATGGATTATTCTAAAAGTCCATATCGCAAATCAAAGTGGGCTACTCTAATACACCATTATTTCTATCATAATGGACCTCTATTCAAATCCACTTTTTAAGAAAACTTAGACTTCTTTACTATTCCACATTTAGCGATAAAATGGGAAACTCTACTTAACCATCTTTTAGCTAGTAATGGACTAGTTTCACTATCAATTGATTCGTTAAGGTAATGGATTTTTGAAAAGTCATCTTTTACCTTTTTAAGTTATACTATTTCCTTTCTACAGAATTGGCATGTCGAATACTTTTCAGCTTCTTATCTATTCACAGAAAAATATTTCTGTGTTTTTTTGATTTTGAAAATGTGGCATAGTAATATCGTAAAAATTGAATGACTAGAGCTAAACACTATCTGGTGTTTTTTCAACATCAGATAGACAGGAGGAAATAGTGCGATTTCATATTCGTAAGGTTCAATTATTTCAAAAATAATGACTCAGTTATTCAACTAACAAAATATAGAAAGGAGTTTTTAGGCCGTAGGTCCAGATAAAGTAACAAAGATATAGTCACAATCAAATTGAAATATTATTAAATAAATTCTGCATCATAAAGGAGGAAATATTACTGAGTCCATAGTTATAATCCAGTTTTACGAATAGCGAAACCAAAGCAAGAAATCGTTCAAATCGAAAAAATACAAAAAATAAACGTTATAAAGCGTTTCAATTATTCAAGCTCTAGAATCCAAATTGAGCATTGGAGTAGTCTTCTCCAATCAAAAAAACATAAAGAACACCTGCCGCAGCAGGAAGACACTGTTTTCGGAAGTATCGCGTTAATCGAAAACACCTCAACCATTGGTACAAAAAAGAAAGGAGTCAGTTATGACTAAAAATAAAAAAAGACGATCACGTTCAGATCGTAGAAAAATGAAAAAACATGCGATAGAAAAACAAAACAAAGCGCTAAAAACACCAGAAGGCCGACTTCAGTTTGTCAATTCTCAAGGAGTTTCAAGTTTAAAGAAACGATTCAAAAAAGGAAAAGGCATTAAGCGTAAAGAGGCCAAAGAAACAGGAGATGACATTGAGTTAATCCACACTCATCGTACACTCCATAACTATTCGGGTTCATGGCATTGTTTTGCAAAATGGGTTTCAATTCACATTTCACCAGAACAGTTAATGGTATTAGGTAATGTTGAAAAAGATACGGAAGGTTGGATAGAACTTATCAATCAATACTTACAATATTGTATAGAGATTGGTTTAAGTCCATATACACAAGCAACCTACAAAGCAGCATTGGCCAAAGTTCTCGGAGTTTCCTCAACTAATTTTATCGCTACACAACCACGTACACGTGCAAATCGCATGAACAATCGTGTATTACATACAGACTATCGTTTATCTAACAAAAATAACGACTACTGGCATAAAGTAGTTGCCTCAACAGGCTTACGTAAAAGTGAACTGATCCACGTCACTGGTGACGCTATGCAACGTGGCCGTGATGGCCGTTGGTATTTAAATTTAGACGGCCATAAGCATCACACAAAAGGACGCAGAGATCGCTGGTCTCCAATCATGGCCACTAGTCAAGAGGAGGAAGAGTGGTTAGTCGCTATTTTCCAACGAGCAGGAGAAAAGAGAGTCTTTCATGTTCCCAAAGATTTAATTCTCGACGATTTTGATGGAAAGAAAGTTCCCACTGCATTAAAGCCACATAAGTATCGTGCTGAGTATGCAGAGCGTGTTTATCGCAGTGTAGCACGCGAAATTTCCAAGATTAGAAATCGTAAAGAAGTTATCCATCTGCGTAAAGAGTTAGTTGGCATCTCACTCGACAGAAAAGCTTGTAAAATTGTGACAAAGGCTCTGGGACACAATAGACCAGAGGAATTTCCTCGTTCCTATGCTTATATATTATTGAAACGCTAGGTAACATTGCACATTTTTCAAAAATCTAGCCTCAATTCATTACACATGTGGCATAATACTTGTATCTAGAAAATGAAAGGAATTCTATATGTTACCTCAAAATAATTCTCCTCTTCTGTTAAATCGACAACAAGCAGCGGAACTACTTGGAATAGATCCTAAATCATTTGATAAGTACATCAGAAGTCACCCAGACTTTCAATGCTTTATGGTAGGAAAACAAGAGCGCTATTTGAAGTCAAAACTGATTAAATTTATTGAAAGCCACTGCGATTGACGGATAATGATTGATAAAATTAGATTTTTCATATATCCTATATGTGACTAGTCTATTTTATCAATCATTTTTTATAGAAAGGCTGATAAAATGGCAACAATAACAAAACGTGGTAACTCTTACCGTGCAACTGTATCACTTTATAAGAAAGGACAATATAAACGAGAAACCAAAACCTTTAGCAACAGAAAAGATGCTGAGCTTTGGACATTAGAAATGGAACTTGAAAAAGGTCGTGGCAAGAACATTGCCGAACGATCCACCTTATTTCCTGATTTTTATAGAAATTGGGTCCATACGGTCAAGAAAAATGATGTTCGCGAAGCCACCTTTATAAACTATAAACGAACTCTCGTAGTAGTTGATGACCTTTTTGATGGTATTCAACTTAAACACCTTGACGATCTCGTCATGCAAAAGAAAATCGACCAATATGCTGAAACCCACTCTAAAAAAACAGTAAAAGAACTTGTTCTTAAAATCCGTGGTTCATTGAAATATGCGTATGCTCGTGGTTTGATTAGCAATGACTTTGGTCATCTTTTAAAAGCAAAAGGGCAAGAACAAGCTAAACGAAATATTCCACTATCTATCACAGAATTTAAAAAACTCAGACAATACTGCCTAAGTCATACTGAGGATGAATTTAATGTTCTTGTTGCTCTCGCCCTTGAGACAGGAGCAAGGCGTGGAGAACTTTTAGGAATTAAAAAAGAAGATATTTTTGAATATGGTATCAAAATTCTTCGATCAATTAGTCCAACTAATGACGATACCCAGCTTAAAACCAAACATTCAAAGCGTGATATTTCCATCAACGAAGATGTTTATCAAGCTGTGACAAAACTTGCACAAACAAAAGAAGGCTATATCTTTGATTGGAATGGATTCAAGCAAGCTGGTCAACTTCAAAAGCTGTTAAAACAGTTGGGATTAACAAAAACGACATTTCATGGACTTCGTGACACGCATGCCTCATTTCTCTTTTCAAAAGATATTAGCCTAGACTATATTTCTCGTCGTCTAGGTCATAACTCAATCTTAACAACACAACAGTATTATCTAGAATTGATGCCAGAAAAAAAGCACCAGCAAGATGCCGATGCTTTAAGTCTCTTAAACGACTTATCACTATAATTAACACCAACTGACACCAAAAAGGTGCCACAATCGTTGGTATAATAAGGTTTTGATTAACGTTTTGAGAACTGGCTAGCTTTACGTGCTTTCTTAAGACCTGGTTTCTTACGTTCAACCATACGGGCGTCACGTGTGAGGAGACCTGCGCGTTTGAGGGAGTCGCGGAAGTCTGGGTCTACTTGAAGAAGGGCGCGTGCGATACCGTGACGGATAGCGCCTGATTGACCAGCGTAACCACCACCGACAACGTTAACGAAAACGTCGTATGAACCTTGAGTTGAAGTAACTGCGAAAGGTTGGTTGATGACCAAACGGAGGTCAGCGTGTGGGATGTACTCTTCTACATCTTTTTTGTTTACAGTGATTTTACCAGTACCTGGAACCAAACGAACGCGTGCAACAGCGTTCTTACGACGGCCAGTACCTGCATATTGTGCTTGTGCCATTATTGAATGCTCCTTTCTCTTAGATCAATCCTGAAATGTCCAGTACTTCTGGTTGTTGTGCAGCGTGTGTGTGCTCGCTACCGACAAATACCTTCAATTTCATGCCTTGTGCGCGTCCAAGAGTGTTGTGTGGAAGCATACCCTTAACTGATTTTTCGATCAAACGCACTGCGTTCTTAGAACGCAATTCACCTGCAGAGATTTGTTTCAATCCGCCTGGGTGGTTTGAGTGAGTGTAGTAGATCTTATCAGTTGCTTTTTTACCAGTCAATTTCACTTTTTCAGCATTGATAACAATCACGAAGTCACCTGTATCAGTGTGCGGTGTGAAAGTTGGTTTGTTTTTTCCGCGAAGTACGCTAGCAACTACTGCAGAAAGACGTCCAAGAGGTACATCAGTAGCGTCCACTACGTACCATTTGCGTTCAACTTGGCCAGGTTTAGCCATAAAAGTTGTTTTGTTCATGATTTCTCCTATACGAATTCGTTGATGTTTACAGTGTGGATGTTCCGGTCCACGAGTTATTTGAAGGGTTCCGGGGCCTTTCAAATGGGGTAAACAATACCGTCTTCTATCATACCAAAAAAACAAGCCCATCGTCAAGCGATTTGAGCCTGTTTTTTCTTTTTATTTTCTTGGGGAAAGGCAGAGCTGGTTGGGTATTCGCTTTCTTTTCGCTGATAGGGGATGGCCAGCCTATCTTGAGCCCTTTAGTCCGCATTCAAAAAGGCTTTGTAGAGAAAAGCCAGTCCAGCAATTAAGAATATACCTGCCCAAAGCCATTCTTCTTGCATGGCGGAGACGGCAGCACCTATGATAGAACAGGCACCGACAGCTCCACGAAAGAGTTTTCTAGACATATAAATTCCTCCTTTATGATGGAATTAGTCTTCCCAGAACAAATCATCCAGGGTCTTATCCAGGGCCTTACAAATAGCGATGCAGAGGTTGATGGTCGGATTGTAATCCCCCTTTTCCACTGCTGCGATGGTCTGCCTGGAGACACCCACCAAGTCAGCCAAGGCCTGCTGGGACAGATCCTTGCCTGCACGCGCAGCCTTCAACTTGAGATTTTTCATTCTTCAACCTCGTGCTTCTCTTTCCAGGTCATATAGGCTGTCATCAATAAGATAATACCAAAAGTAAAGGCAAACAGGGCGCAAGTGGCATTTTGAGCTGTCAGATAAAGCTGACCATGACGAAGAAAATCACCATCCCTCCACTGAAGAATCGCAACTACAAGCTGTAAAAAGAAGGTGAGACCGTAAAGCACCACAAAGGATTTCTTTTTTCTGGGTGCAAAATAGGCATCGTAGTAGATACTTGAGACGGCAAATACCCCAACCAATAGAAAGAGAGTTGCCACTCCGACAAAGGATAGAGACAGATATTTTGCCAAACTGTCACCCTCGATAAAAATGAAGATATTGAAAACGATAGCCATCCAAGCGGCATTCGCATAGGCTTTTTGACGATAGAGAATCTGCCGTTCATCAAATTGTTCACCGCTATGTCGATCTGCAAAGCGTTTTAAAATAATAAGAGCAATGACAACAGCTGAAAATGATACTAATTTAGGGAGTGAATGTAACATGTTCTTCTCCTCTGATAATGAGAGTTACTTTTTTCACCTTTAGTATACTCTTTAGATGGCATTTTGTCAAGTATATTTAACATAAAGTCACTTATAACAAACAAAAACCACCCTTTACAGGATGGCATGATTGTTATCGAGCTTGATTGCCGATGACGAAGACCGCAAGGGTTCCAGGGCCGACGTGGGTAGAAATGACTGGGCCGAGGGGCATGATGAGGACCTGGTCAATGGCCGGATCTTCTAGGAGGCTGTCCTTGAGTGCTTGGGCACCGTCTAGGTCAGTCGAGTAGGCCACGATGGCAGTGGAGTGGGCCAGGTCTTGGCTGGCTAATTGCAGCATTTCCCGCATCCCTTTTTTGCGGCCCCGAACCTTGGCGATAGGAACCAACTTCCCATCTGCTTCAATCCAGAGCAGGGGTTTGATGTTCACGAGACTGCCGATGATGGCAGAGCCCTTGGATAGGCGGCCGCCCCGCATGAGATGGTAGAGGTCATCTACCAAGAAGTAGGTCCGCAAGCGAGGCAAAATATCCTCAATCACGACCTTGGTTTCTTCCAGACTTTGCCCTTGGTCTCGGGCCTCTACGGCCAAGATGGACAAGTAGCCCTCTCCTCCTGCCGCTGCCAGAGTATCGACAATCTCGATGGTGGCTTCTGGAAATTCCTCCAAAATCATCTCCCGCGCCATGACCGCGCTCTGATAGGTCCCTGACAAGACGGAAGAAAAGGCCAGATAGAGGACTGCTTCTCCAGCTTCCGCATGGCGACGAAAGGCCTCTTCAAATTGGCCCACATTGATCTGGCTGGTGGTTGGCTTACTGCCATTTTTCATCCGCTCCAGCAGAAGGTCTGAGGTCAGGCGGTTTTCACCAACGGTCTCATAGACCTGACCATCCAGGGTGATGTGGAGGCCAAGAATTTCAAGATCGTGGTCCTTAGCCCAGCTTTCATCCAAATCAGCAGTGGAGTCTGTTATCAATTTAAAGGTCATGTTTTCTCTCTTTCATAGGTGATTTCTTAATCTGTCTTAGTATAGCAAAAAATCTCAATTTAGCAAATTTGACTACAAATCTTCCATCAGTTTTTTCAGCTCTTGGGACTGTCCTTGAGTCCAGGGTGTCAGGCGAGGGGTAAGGAGGTCTGTTTCTTCTAAGAAGCCATCCAAGTTCTTTTTAACGGCCAGGACTTCTTTTTCCAGCTCTCTGGCCGACAGGCGCAGGGCCCCTTGGGCAAAGACCACCCACTGCTCATTGAGGTCACTGGTGGCGACATAGACCAGCTTGGTCCCCTGATTGAGCTGGGCACTGAGGGCTTCGATATAGCTGTCTGCGGTCTCTTCTTCTTGGGTAAAAACAACCGTGACATTGTAGGCATCATAACGCTGGCGCAGGCCTGGAACATGCTGGGCATCAAAAACACAGATAACCCGAATTTGTTCAAAGGAGGCGTAGTTGGACAGCTTATCCAGTAAAATGGAGCGAGCCTCATCAAGCTTTCCTTGGCGAAAGGCCAGTTTGGTGGACTGCCAGAAGGCAATCATGTTGTAGCCGTCTACGATGAGAACTTTTTCCTTCATCTAGATCTTCTTCCGAAATACTTCATACATGAGGACAGCTGCGGCCACACTGGCGTTGAGGGACTGGACATGGCCCTTCATAGGGATGGTAATCATCTCATCTACCTGCTTTTTGATATTGCTGCAACTGCCCTCATCTTCGTTGCTGATAATGATGGCCAGTTTGCCAGCTGTAATCCACTTGTGGCTGGGGGTACCGTTCATGTCTGTGCCAAATATCCAGAAACCGGCCTCCTTGAGCTTGTCCAGGGTCTGGCTGAGATTGGTCACACGGGCAATGGGCACATGGGCCACCGCACCTGTGGAGGTCTTGGCCACAACGGGCGTTACGCCAACTGCTCGGTGCTTGGGAATAATAATGCCCGCCACCTGAGTGGCATCAGCGGTCCGTAAAATCGAGCCAAAGTTGTGGGGGTCTGTCAGTCCGTCCAAGATGAGGATGAGAGGATTCTCTTCTGCCTCCGCCTTTTCCAAAATGACCGACAGGTCCGCATAAGCAAACTCGGACACCCGTAGGACAAAGCCTTGGTGGACCGCACCGTCTGTCATGTCAGACAAGGTCTTCTTAGGCGTCCAGGAAATGGAGACCTTTTTCTCCGCCGCCAGGGCCTTGATTTTTTCGACGTTTTTTCCCCGCAAATCGTTCTGGATGTAGAGTTTGTTGCCGGTGTTGGCCTGAAGGGCTTCTTTTACAGCATGGACCCCGTAAACCATGTCCATCTGTTCTGTTTTTTCACAATACTTCTTCTCTTTCATAGAGCTATTATAGCATGAAATAAGGGCAATTGAGCAAATTACCTGTTTCTTACATCCAAATAAAAAAGGAGAAGCCCCTTGGCCTCTCCAAAATAATGCTTATCTTAGTCGCTCAGTTTAAGCTTTTTGAGAATGACGATAAAGCACACTTGCTACTCCAGAAACTACTAACAGAGCAAAACCTATCAGCATTGTTGCTAGACCATTTTTTTCACCGGTTCGCGGCAATACATTTCTCTTATTCCCTGATGTTGAAGATATTGGATTAGCACTTGTTGTTTTTGGTGGTTCATTAGTAGAAGTTGTGGTTGGATCAACTGCTGTAGTGGTGGTCGATGCTACAGTAGTCACACTTGTAGTCGGCTCAACTACTGTAGTGGATGTCGATGCAACAGTAGTCACACTTGTAGTCGGCTCAACAACTGTAGTGGACATCGGTGCAACAGTGGTCACACTTGTGGTCGGCTCAACTGTTGTAGTGGACGTCGGTGCAACAGTAGTCACGCTTGTAGTCGGCTCAACTGTTGTAGTAGTTGTCGATGCTACAGTGGTCACACTTGTAGTCGGCTCAACAACTGTAGTGGTGGTCGGTGCAACAGTGGTCACACTTGTGGTCGGCTCAACTGTTGTAGTGGACGTCGGTGCAACAGTAGTCACGCTTGTAGTCGGCTCAACTGTTGTAGTAGTTGTCGTTGTAGAAGTTGTCGGCGGCTCAACTGTTGTAGTGGTGGTCGTTGTAGAAGTCGTCGGCGGCTCAACTGTTGTAGTAGTGGTCGTTGTAGAAGTCGTCGGCGGCTCAACTGTTGTAGTGGTGGTCGTTGTAGAAGTTGTCGGCGGCTCAACTGTTGTAGCGGTGGTCGTTGTAGAAGTTGTCGTCGGAGCCACCGTAGTAGTGGTCGTACTAGTTGTGGTGGTAGTGGTAGTGGTAGTGGTCGTTACATACTCATTTTCGATAGTTGCATCTGGAGAATAGGAAACTGATGCAACATAGGCACCGTCCTTTTCTGTCACTTCGATGGTGGCTGTAATGACTTTATCACTGTATGTTACCCGTGGGAGACTACCCTTGACTTCTGAAATTTGATAAGTATAGGTACCTGGCTGATTAAAACTGATTTCGTCAAATGCAACAACTCCTGTTGCATCATTCGTCTTAGTTTGTAAGACTGCGCCATTAGAATCTGTCAATTCAAAGCTAAACTCTCCATCCTGAAGTGCACGGCCTACTAGGGACTTGGTAATTTGAAGATTGACCTTGACTGGGTCAATTTTAGTATTCTTAATTACACGAAAAGTTCCTGTTGATCCGATTCTAACCTTAATAGGATCTGTCAATAACTTATAACCAGACGGCGCTGTCATTTCTGTGATTGTAAACTCTCCCTGGGCTATTTCAGCTGATGAAAATGCCTCTGAATAGGTCCGGCCATTGGAATCTGTCGGTGGTAAAAGAATCTCTCTTCCACTAGGAGTCGTCAACTTGAAGATAGCACCTGCCAATGTTGCTCCTGTCTCCGCGTCTTGTTTATAAATAACGAGACGGTTAGCTGTGTCTAGTACTATTGTCCCTCCTTCAGATATCCGACTAGAGCGATCGGCCTGATAAAAGAGCTGCTGGTTATCTGTTCGATAAGTGATTGGTATATCATTGTTAGATGCAGAAATAATATTCCCAACCATCGAGCCATCTGCAGGTGAGGTCGTATCATAAAGAACTTGAAAAGCTGCTGGTAACCCGTTGCCTGCGATAAAGGAAGACGGCTGAAGAATGGTTAGTTTGTATTCTGTATATGCTGAATTATATTCAACAATATAATCCCTTCCTGCCACTAAAGAGGCTGAAGCGACAAAAGCAAAACTAGTTGGACTGTAATATCCAGCATTAACTTTGAGAGTTGACGGGATAAACTGCATTGGACCGCCAGTCTCGGAAATTTTATCATTCATGACAAGTGGTGTACTGTAAGTAGCCTGTCTCGTATTTAGACGGACATGCCATGGATGAACATAAGTTCCTGATTTACCAAGTTCAACAGAATTGTAAGGCTTTTTCGTCAAAACACCACTAATTTTAGCATAATTCTCCACACCAATGACACCAGAATAGTCGACAGGTGGTGCGGCAGCTGCAGAAAATTTATGCGTAATGGTTGTAGCAGTTTCTGAAGATGGATATGTCCAGGTCTGATTTGTTACTTCCTGAGCCACAAAGAAGTCCACAAAAAATGTCCCTTTGACTCCTTGCACCTGGTCACCGCCCGTTGCCGCTAGATAGGCAGAAAGATTTTGCAACGTGATGGTAACTTTACCCCCTTGACTAGGGCCATTGGAAGACACTACTGCTGTTCCTACTTGAATATTGGTAACACCATCGATGAGTTTTATCGTGGCTCCGTTTTGAACCGTTGCTGGCGCAGGAATGGTAAGAGTAAAGAAATCTCCATCGTTCAGCTGTCCATCATATTTTGATAAATCGAAATTAGTCTCAAATCGGTAGGGGGTGTTTATTCTCAGGGCATAGGTATCCCCGATTTTAGAGGCTTCACGGCCATTATTCACGTCATAGAGCTTGATATTTGTAATAACATTTGTTAATTCATTTGCTTTTACAGCCGATGTTGTAGCGACTGAGACAAATAAAAAGCCCAACAAAGCAATAAAAAAAGATAGATGTTTCTTCATTCAAAATAGTCTCCTAAAATTGTCAACCCAATAATCTCATATCCTTCCTGTCTTGTCAAGAATTTCCTCCGATAATTATGCTCCTACCAAATCAGAGCTTTTGGATAAAATCGGCTTGTCGTATGTTATTTTTAGTGGACATTTTTATATTCTAGTGGTAGAATATAAATAACCTAGTACTAGAATAAAAATAAAAGGAGGGATGTCCTATGATTTCCCCAAATGAACACCTCATTCTCGGTATCCTGACGGAAGGGCCCCAACATGGCTACCGGATTGAGCAAATCATCAACGAACGAGGAATGAGAAAGTGGACGGAGCTTGGCTTCTCTTCCATTTACTACATTCTGGAAAAACTGGAGAAAAAGGGATTGGTCGCTAGCAAGCCTAGTCGAGGAAAGGAGAAAAAAGAATATCAAATCAGCCAGCTGGGCTTGGAAGAATTAAGGAAGGCAAGTCTAGAACGATTGAGCCAGCCAAAACCTACCCACTCTCAATTGATGACTGGGCTGGCAACCAGCTTTCTTTTAGATCAAAAGGAGCTACTGCAAACCTTGTCCCTTAGAAAAAAACAACTGGAACTGGACCTCCTCTCCATGTTAGAGGAAGAAAAACAGATTCCTGACCAAAACCCTGTTGCCAACAAACTATTTCGCCTCGGCCAAACCATGCTGGAAGCAGAGCTATCCTGGCTGAATCAGGAAATCAAAGACTTAAAAGGAGGTAGCAACGATGGCCTTTGATGTTAAAAAAGAGTTGAAAGAATTTTACCAACCCAAGACGAAACCTAGCATTGTCACCCTTCCCAAGGCCAACTATCTGGCCGTTCGGGGCACTGGTGACCCCAACCAAGAAAAAAGTGCCTACAAAGAATCCATCGAATTACTCTACGGGGTGGCCTATACCCTAAAAATGAGCTACAAAACCGACTACAAGATAGAGGGTTTCTATGATTATGTCGTTCCGCCTTTGGAAGGCTTTTGGTGGCAGGAGGGCCTAAGAGGGGTCGACTATGGTCATAAGGAGCATTTCTCTTTTATCTCCATCATCCGTCTCCCTGATTTTGTAACTAAAACGGATGTTGACTGGGCCATCAAAACAGCTGGAAGAAAGAAAAAGCGCGATTTTTCCAAGGTGGAATGGATGACTTATGACGAAGGTCTCTGTGTTCAATGTCTCCATATCGGACCCTATGATGAGGAACCCAAAACAGTAGCCCTCATGCACCAATTTTTGGAGGAAGAGGGCTATGAACTGGATATCACCGATGAGCGTATGCACCACGAAATCTACTTGAGCGACGTCCGAAAAACAGCACCAGAAAATTTAAAAACAGTCCTTCGCCACCCTATTAAAGTGAAAAAATAAATTCTTGTTTTTGACAGTCTTCTCTATCTGTGGTATGCTTGCTACATAAAAATGTCCGTACAAATCGGATCAATAAAGGAGAAATAATGACCATTATTTTAGGAATTGTGGCAGGCTTGATTGCCTTTGCCATCGGTGGTTTGTGGTATGGTTTGATTTTCCGTGATGCTTGGATTCAGGCTTCCGGAATCGATATGGAGCAGGTTGAAGCAGGCCGTCAGGAAGGGCAAAAGGGGCAAAATGAAATGGTGCTTTCTTTTGCGATTGAGGTGGTAACTGCCATTGCCCTGATGATTTTTATCCAGACCCTGGGAGTTTCACCCCTTCATGCGGCAGGTGGCATGGGAGTATTTGCTGTCTTGTCTTCTCTTAAAAATTATATCTTTGAGCAACGTCCAGTTCAACTCATAGTCATCAATGAAAGTTACAAGTTGATTTGCTACTTGGTGGTAGGAATCTTGGCCCTCTTTGCATAATGGATTTTCCTTCTCAGTCAATGAGAAGGTTTTTTGTTACAATAGAGAAAAGACTTTGGCAGCTTCTATTTATCCGCTTTCAGTGCTTTGTCTTTGTCCTCTTTCGCCAGCTGTTTGAGCTGGTAATAGTAGGTGGCACGAGCTAACTGAGCTGTTGTAAGAAGAAGGTCTAGTCGGAAGCCTCCATTGACCATTTCTCTAACTGTCTCTGCCTTTCGCGCGCTAAGGCTTCGTCCCTCAGGCGCAATTCCCTCAACTTTTTTAGATAGGCATTCTCCGTTCTAAGCCGTTCATTTTCTTCCTGGAGTCGCTCCAACTCCGTCATCTCTTCCCAGGTCTTCTTTGGTTTACGCCCCATTTTTGGTGGCCTCCCTCTTGTTTTCTCAAGAATAGTATACCCGTTTTTCTTGTATTGTGCTATCCAGTTTGGAAGAGTTCCTTGATTTGGTAGAGCGTACTCAAG
>NZ_JBHCHN010000048.1:0-46400 GCF_041802885.1 Streptococcus sp. | reverse complement strand
GGTTTCTCCGGTGTTACTTTTGGTGCTTCCGGTTCAGACTTTGGTTTTTCTGGCGTTACTTTTGGCGCTTCCGGCTCGGACTTCGGTTTCTCCGGTGTTACTTTTGGTGCTTCCGGTTCAGACTTTGGTTTTTCTGGCGTTACTTTTGGCGCTTCCGGCTCGGACTTCGGTTTCTCCGGTGTTGGTACTGGTGGAGTTGGCTCTGTTTCAGCTAATTCCACAACAGGAGATAGGATGATTGATTGTTTGATAACAGTATCTTCACTAACTGGATTGTTTTGCTCATCAACCCAGCCCGTTACTTTGTAGCCTTTTTGAAGAACGAGGTCCCCTTGTTGCGGTTTCAAACCGGGAAGAGCAGTCTTTATGGTAGGGAGAATATTTTTTAGAGGAGTTCCAGGATTAATCATTTTTATAATCTGTCCACCATAAATATAATGAGTAAAGGTGCCTGGATTAGTTCCTCCGCCCTTTCCTTCTATAAAAGTTACTTGGATTTGCTCAGTTGGATTTTCCTTTGGAACTTGGGGTTTCAAAGGGGATATCGTTATGCCACCAGTTTTGGGAGGAGTTGGTGTTTCTGGCGCTGGTTTTGGAAACAACGGTTTGAGAATGATTTTGGGATCCACTTCAAAAGTTGTTGCAGCAAGGGCAGTAGATTCAGTAGGCGCAATATATTTATAGCGTTTCATGACGGCCACAAATGGGAAGGATTGGACTGCATCATCTGGCAATGTGGCTGTTATAGTGAAAGTGACAGGACCCTTGTCTGTTCTCTCATTAAGAACAAAGACTTTGGAGAAGAGTCCTTGGTTTTTCCATTCGTCCAATCTCGGGTCTCGGTAGTAAATGTTTCCGACTGACCAACCCCATTGTTTGGTAAGGCCCTCATCTGGGTCTGTCTCATCGTAAGCTTTATAAAGGCCTTTTGTTGAGAAATGTTGGATGAGTTCCTGATTCTTTTCATGGTCTACGATACTAGTAATCTTGGCATTTTTTGGCGTGAAGAAGTAGAATGCTCCGACACTGCTAGGAGAGAGTCCCCAGTTTGTTGGGTCAAAGGTTACGGTCCATTTAACGGTGTTTGAACTTGTTTGTTCTCTGGTAATAGAAACAGAATTTTCCCCAACATTTGAATGTTGGATTTCTTCTGTTTTAGTGTCGGTTACTGGACTTATTTCTTGAGCTGATGTCGCTGGTGTCTCTGTTTGAGGGGGAGTTGTTGTAGGTATCTCTGTTTGTTGTGTTGCAGTAGTAGGTTTCACTGATTCAGTCGTTGTGATTGTTGTTTCTGCCGTACTTGTCTGTTCTAGAGTAACTGGCGGAGTATCCTCGGTTAATGAACTTCCTGCTTCGTCTGCTATAGGCGTCTCTGTTTTGTTCTCTTCAATTTCTGAGGAAGAAGATACCTCTGCTGCAAGCGGCGAAGGTGTAGCAGTGGTCACTTGGTTTTCAGGAGGTAGATCCTGATTTACTGGTTTTTCTGCACCTAGTACTTGCTCAGAAAGTGTTTCGTCAGTAGTTTTTACGACTTCGGTATTGGAAACAATAGATGGATTGATTTCTAGGGAAGAAGGGTTTGCTTCAGAGATTGTATCTGCCTGGACGGTTGGGAGCTGATAGATCAGCATAGTGCCCAAGACGGCTGTGCTGACGAGTAGGTGGTTAAGAATATTTTGCTTTCTCATAGGTTCCTCCTTTAATGAGTTGGTGTAAATGATTAATATCCGACTGTCTATAGAAATTAGATTCTACCATTGGGAATGATGATTTCTTGCAACAATTTATTTTCTTCCCGAATACGTCTGTAAAGTAAAAAGAGATATGGCGGGAAAAGTAAACTGAAGCTAACGGGTGCATGACATAAGAGTGCTAGTCCGATTAATTCTGGAAGGATATTCAAAAAATAATTGGGATGTTTTATTGTCTGAAATAGCCAGTGGTCAACAAAGTGATGGTTTTTGACCAGCATGAGTTTTACTGTCCAAATAGGACCTAACAGCTGGATAACCCAGTAGAGCATGGCCATTGCGAAAACTAACAGGGCTAATCCAATGGCACTGACTGCATCGAATGATACTTTTTTTACAATAGCTTCTGTCAAACAAGCTGTATAAAATAGGATGTGGCACACAGTCAATAGTTTAGTGTTTGCTACACCATACTCTTTGCCACCATCCGCCAAAATTCGCTTCTCATTTTTGATTGAGATTTTTAAAAAGGAGAGTCTCAATAAAAATAAGGTGATCATCAACGTAACAATCAAAAGTAACCTCCAAATTCGTTTTAAGCTTTCCTTCTACAGAAAGGTCTCTAGACTATTAGAGTGCCACTCAATAAGATGAGGAATAGCTAGTATTTTTATTTGACATCCTCATTATAATAGAGAGTTCTACAGTAGTTCTGTCCTTCTTCTGTTATTTCTCTGTTTTTTCTTATTCTTATGAAAAAAGCTTATGACCGTTTGAGATGGACATAGGCTCCTACTGGAATTATCTGTTTTGCAATGATATACTTGTAAAACAAAAAAAGAAAACAGATTGGAAGACAATCTGTTTTAGTCGAGTTACCGCACTGGCTGCATGGCATTGCGAATGTTGTATTTCTTTTTTAAGAGGTATCGAATACCAAAAGCTACCCCAGCAATCAAAATGTTGGCAATAGGAGATAGCCCAGGGTTGATACTGGCTGGAATCAAGCTGGCTAGGAAGAAGATAGCCGACCAAGCCACGGTTGCAAGTAAAAGGGCCAAGATAGCTTTCCAGATTTTAGGGCGTTTTTTCCCTTCTCCCATGTGGCGATAGACAAAATGGTACATGAAGTAGATGCCAGCTCCAACACCGAAACCAACAACGATGAAGGTTATTAGGCCATATTGGGAGCCTTGTCCGAATAGGTTCATAGCCCCGTTAACAAATCCTAGGAGGGCCAGCATCAAGAGACTGGAATCCAGCCACATGAGCCAAGGATTGTCGTTTTCAGGGAGACTGCCCTTGTCTTCTGAGGTTTGTGTTTTGCTAGTAGCCCATTCAGTTGGGGCACCGTAGAGGCTACGGGCTGTAATGCCTTTTTTCTGGGCATCATGGATGCTGGGAAGAATCTCTTCCAGAAGGCTTTTAATCTCTTCATCGCTTTTTCCGTCTTTGATGAGTTGGTTTGTAGCGATGTGGATAAATTCTTGGTTTTTCTTTGTAAGGTTTTTGAGTTGCATGGGGAATAATCTCCTAGGATAGTCAGTTGAAAATGAAATTTAGAACCATTTTTTCCGGATGAAATAAATGGTCAAAAAGAGGCTGATAGCGAAGGCGACGAGGATGATAATTTCAAAGGCATGTGGGAGATCATTGAAGGGGATATTATTTCCTTTAAAGTTCATTCCATAAGCTGAGAATATCATAGTTGGAATAGACAGGACGATGGTAGCCAGAGCCAGAGTCTTCATGATGGTATTCTGGTTATTGGAAATGATGGAAGCATAGGCCTGGGTCATGGAGTTCAAGATATTGCCATAGATATCGGCCATTTCGATGGCCTGTTGGTTTTCAATCAGAGTATCCTCTAGTAAATCCTCGTCTTCTTCATACTTGCGAAGAAGACTAGAAGAGCCGGCCAGTTTCTTGACAATCCGCTCATTCATTTTGAGGGAGGCCTTGAAATAGACAATAGTTTTTTCCAGCTCCATGAGGTCAATCAATTCTTCATTCCGTGTCGCCTCATGCAATCTTTTTTCAATATCTTCACTCTTGCGGTCAATAATCCGCAAGGCGCTCAAGTAAAGCTGGGCATTGCGATAGAGAATTTGAAAGACGAAGCGAGACCGCATGAAGGTGTAGAAGTTGCGCAGGCGGTTATTGCGAAAGAGTTCAAAGAGAGATAATTCTTCTAAGCAGGTAGTGATAATGGTGTTTTCTGTCAAGATAATGCCGAGCGGGATGGTAACATAATAGGCCTGGTTGTTTCGATCTTCCAGGATTGGGACGTCCACAATGATGAGCTTATAGTCGTCTTCCACCACAATACGGGAAGATTCTTCCGCATCGAGCGGGGCCCGCAAGTCTGTAATATCGATATTAAAATATTCCGCCACTTCCATGGATTCGCTCTGGGAAGGGTTGACCAAGTTTATCCAGCTTCCTGGTTCAAATGTGTGGATTTCTTCCAAGTCAGTCAGTGTAGAAAGAAAAATCTGTTTCATACCAACCCCTCCTTCGTTTGATTTTTATGCTTTTAGGCGTACCTCTTATTATACCAAAAAGGGCCCTAAAGGAAAAGTTTTTTTTGAAGTATGGTATAATGGAGGATATGAAAAGAGTTGGGATAAATATGGTTTTGAAGCGCAAAAAGGTTTCAAATAATCGCACTCGGAAAGGATTTGAACTCGGCCTAAAGGCTGTGTCAAAAAGATAGGGATTTCCTTATTTCTACCCATTGTGAGTATCAACGTCGTAGCCGTCTGAACTTTCTTCGGCTTGCCTGTGAAAGTTCTAGTCAGCCTGACGGGGGTGCGTCTGCAAAATCGTAGATTTTGGGCTGACCGCCTATTTTGACTGTGCCTTTTACGGCCTTAGTATCAATGAAAGGAACTGAACACGAGCTAAGAACGGGGCAAAAAAGACTCATTTCTTGGTGCGCAAGCCCACTGCAGAAATGATCTGTTTTTGCTTTGTTCTTTACGCTCTTTGTATCTTAAAATTATGCAAGATAAGATTATCATTCATGGGGCTAGGGCCCATAATTTAAAAAATATTGATGTGACCATCCCAAGGGATAAGCTGGTGGTGGTGACGGGTTTGTCAGGGTCAGGAAAGTCTTCCTTGGCCTTTGATACCCTCTATGCTGAAGGCCAACGCCGTTATGTGGAGAGTTTGTCAGCCTATGCAAGGCAGTTTTTAGGCAATATGGAAAAACCGGATGTCGACTCCATTGAGGGCTTGAGTCCGGCTATTTCCATTGACCAAAAAACCACTTCCAAAAACCCCCGCTCGACGGTTGGTACGGTGACAGAAATCAATGACTACCTTCGTCTCTTATATGCCCGTGTCGGCACGCCCTACTGTATCAATGGTCATGGGGCCATTATGGCCTCATCCGTAGAACAGATTGTCAATCAGGTTTTGGAATTGCCTGAGCGGACGCGGATGCAGGTTTTGGCTCCCATTATCCGTCGGAAAAAAGGCCAGCACAAGACCATTTTTGAAAAGGTGCAAAAGGATGGTTATGTCCGAGTTCGGGTCGATGGGGACATCTACGAAGTCTCAGAAGTTCCAGAACTGGAAAAGAATAAGATGCACAACATCGAGATTGTAGTCGACCGTCTCATCAATAAAGAAGGGATTCGGTCCCGTCTCTTTGATTCGGTGGAGGCGGCCCTGCGCCTGGCAGATGGCTATGTGGTCATCGATACCATGGATGGCAATGAACTGCTCTTCTCCGAACACTATTCCTGCCCAGTCTGTGGTTTTACCGTTCCTGAGTTAGAACCTCGTCTCTTTTCTTTCAATGCTCCCTTTGGATCTTGCAGTGACTGTGATGGTTTGGGAATGAAATTGGAGGTTGACCTGGACTTGGTGGTGCCGGATGCCAGCAAGAGCCTGAGTGAAGGGGCCCTGACACCTTGGAATCCCATTTCTTCCAATTATTATCCCCAGATGCTGGAGCAGGCCATGACCCAGTTTGGGATTGATATGGACAAGCCTTTTGAAGATTTTTCAGAAGAAGAAAAAGACCTGGTCCTCTATGGCTCCAAGGGGGAAGAGTTTCACTTCCACTATGAGAATGAATTTGGTGGTGTGCGGGACATTGATATTCCCTTTGAGGGTATTGTCAACAATATCCATCGCCGTTATAAGGAAACTGCCAGCGACTATACCCGCAATGTTATGCAGGCATACATGAATGAGTTGACCTGCCAAAGCTGCCATGGCTACCGTCTCAATGACCAGGCCCTGTCTGTCCGAGTGGGTGGTGAGAAGGGGCTACATATCGGCCAGGTTTCGGATTTGTCCATAGCGGACCATCTGGAACTCTTGGGTCAGCTGACCCTATCGGCCAATGAAAACATCATTGCCAAGCCCATTCTCAAGGAAATCGGAGACCGCCTCTCCTTCCTTAACAATGTAGGCCTTAACTACCTAACCCTTTCGCGGGCATCAGGTACCCTATCAGGGGGAGAAAGCCAGCGGATCCGTCTGGCAACCCAGATTGGCTCCAACTTGTCAGGGGTTCTCTACATTCTGGATGAGCCTTCAATCGGACTTCACCAGCGGGACAATGATCGCCTGATTGCCAGTCTCAAGAAGATGCGGGATTTGGGCAATACTCTGATTGTGGTGGAACACGATGAGGACACCATGCGGGAGGCGGATTATCTGATTGATATGGGGCCTGGTGCGGGGCATTTTGGTGGTCAAGTGGTGGCTGCTGGGACTCCAAGTCAGGTTGCCAAAAATAAAAAATCCATCACGGGTCAGTATCTCTCTGGTAAGCGGGAGATTCCGGTTCCGCTGGAACGGCGTCTGGGGACAGGTCGATTTATCGAGGTGGTTGGAGCTAAGGAGCACAATCTTCAGGATTTGACCGTTCGTTTTCCTTTGGGCAAATTCATCGCCGTGACCGGTGTTTCAGGCTCTGGTAAGTCCACCCTAGTCAATGCTATTTTGAAAAAAGCCATTGCTCAAAAGCTCAACCGCAATTCGGAAAAACCTGGGAAATTCAAGGAAATACGCGGCATCGAGCATCTGGACCGCTTGATTGATATCGACCAAAGCCCAATCGGGCGGACACCCCGTTCTAATCCAGCTACCTATACAGGGGTCTTCGATGATATCCGCGACCTCTTTTCCAAGACCAATGAAGCCAAGATTCGGGGCTATAAGAAGGGGCGTTTCTCCTTTAATGTCAAGGGCGGCCGCTGTGAGGCATGTAGCGGTGATGGCATCATCAAGATCGAGATGCACTTCCTGCCGGATGTCTATGTTCCCTGCGAGATTTGCCATGGCACCCGCTATAACAGTGAAACCCTGGAAGTCCACTACAAGGAGAAAAATATTGCTCAAGTCCTGGACATGACGGTCAATGATGCGGTAGAATTTTTCAAACACATTCCCAAAATTGAGCGCAAACTTCAAACCATCAAGGATGTGGGTCTGGGCTATGTGACCTTGGGGCAGCCAGCCACCACGCTTTCTGGCGGGGAGGCCCAGCGGATGAAATTGGCCTCTGAGCTCCACAAACGCTCGACAGGCAAGTCCCTCTACATCTTAGATGAGCCAACAACCGGCCTCCATACGGAGGATATTGCCCAGCTCCTCAAGGTCCTGGCCCGCTTTGCCGATGATGGCAATACGGTTCTGGTCATTGAGCACAACTTAGATGTCATCAAGACGGCAGACCATATTATTGACCTGGGACCTGAAGGCGGTGTCGGTGGCGGTACCATCGTAGCCACTGGCACGCCCGAGGAAGTAGCGACCAATCCAGCCAGCTATACAGGCCAGTATTTGAAGAAGAAGTTGTCATAAACACAGAGGAAGTCTGATTTCATCAGGCTTTTTCTGACCTGATAAGGCAAAAGAAAACCTAGCAATTCTCCTGGAATCATGCTACAATGTTTCTAGTGAATGAAGGAGAAAATTATGACAAACTATTTGCAAGAACGCTTAGTAAAATTTGAAGCAGCCCTCGATGAGGCAGGTGTGGATGGGATTTTGGTCACCAACCTGACCAATGTCTATTATTTGACTGGTTTTTCAGGAACCAGCGCCACCCTTTTTATCAGCAAAAAACGCCGTATTTTCGTGACGGATGCTCGTTATACCTTGATTGCCAAGAGTGTGGTCAAGGGCTTTGATATCTTGGACAACAGAGATGCTTTAGGTGAGATTGCCAAGGTCATTGCAGACGACAAACTGACCAGCATTGGTTTTGACAGCCAAGTGACCTATGGTTTTTATCAGCAATTAAGCCAGGTCTTTGAAGGTTACGAACTCAAGTCTCTGACCGATTTCGTGGAAAAAATCCGCATGATTAAGGATGCCCAGGAAGTGGCGACTATCCGCCAGGCTTGTTCGATTTCTGATAGGGCCTTTGTGGATGTCTTGGACTTTATCAAACCGGGCCAAACAACAGAGTTACAGGTGGCCAACTTCCTTGATTTTCGCATGAGAGAATATGGGGCATCCGGTGTCTCCTTTGAAAGCATCGTTGCCTCCGGTTACCGTTCGGCCATGCCGCACGGAGTGGCCAGCGACAAGGTCATCGAGACGGGCGAAAGCCTAACCCTGGACTTCGGTTGTTACTACAACCACTATGTGTCTGACATGACTCGGACTATCCATATCGGCCAGGTGAGTGACCAGGAACGGGAAATTTATGATGTGGTCCTGCGGGCCAACCAAGCCCTGATTGACCAAGCTAAGGCAGGCCTTTCCTTTGCAGACTTTGATGGCATTCCTCGGGCGGTCATTGCAGAGGCCGGCTACGGGGCCAACTTTACTCACAGCATTGGCCATGGTATCGGCTTGGACATTCATGAAATTCCTTACTTTGGTGCCGCCAGCAAGGGCCAATTGGCACCAGGAATGGTAGTGACTGACGAGCCAGGCATCTACTTAGACGGCCAGTATGGTCTGCGCATCGAGGATGATCTCTTGATTACAGAAAATGGCTGTGAAGTTTTGACCCTAGCGCCCAAAGAATTGATTGTCATCTCCTAAGCGATGATTTGAGAATTTTAGGCATTTGTGGTAAAATAAAACGAATAAATTTTATACGAGGTAGTTAAAAAAATGATTGAAGCAAGTAAACTGAGAGCTGGTATGACCTTTGAAGCCGATGGCAAATTGATCAAGGTTTTGGATGCCAGCCACCACAAACCAGGTAAGGGAAATACCATCATGCGAATGAAATTGCGAGATGTTCGTACAGGTTCTACCTTTGATACAACCTACCGTCCAGATGAAAAATTTGAGCAAGCCATCATCGAGACGGTTCCAGCTCAATATCTATACCAAATGGATGACACAGCCTATTTCATGAACACGGAGACCTACGACCAGTATGAGATTCCAGTGGCAACCATCCAGGAAGAATTGCTCTATATCTTGGAAAACTCCGATGTGAAAATCCAGTTCTACGGTTCAGAGGTGATCGGTGTCACAGTTCCAACCACTGTTGAATTGACTGTCACAGAAACTCAGCCATCCATCAAGGGGGCTACTGTTACAGGTTCAGGCAAACCAGCAACTCTGGAAACTGGTTTGGTCGTGAACGTGCCAGACTTTATCGAAGCCGGCCAAAAACTGGTCATCAATACAGCAGAAGGCACTTACGTATCCCGTGCGTAAGTCATCCTAGAAAGGACAAGTTATGTCAGTAGAAAATCTTGGCGAAATCGTCATTGCTCCCCATGTGCTAGAAGTTATCACAGGGATTGCCTCAGCAAAGGTGGAGGGTGTTCACTCTCTTCACAACAAACGCTTTTCGGATGGATTGTCAAAAACCTCACTCAATCGTGGTGTTTATTTGGAATCTGATGAAGAAGGCAACCTGACTGCAGACATCTATGTTTATTTGGAATACGGTGTGTCTGTACCAGCTGTTTCCATGGATATCCAACGGGCTGTTAAAACAGCCGTCTTCAACTATGCAGATGTGACTGTATCGGCTGTCAACATCCATGTTGTGGGTATTGTACCAGTGGAAACACCAAAACCAGACTTACAGGACCTGTTTGGTGAGGACTTCCTCGATGAAGAATAAGCTTCCAGACTCAAGAAAACACTTGCGCCAACGGGCTCTTCAGGCTATCGTCTCCATCGAATTTGGTCAGGATCCCCTGCAGGCGGCACAGTTTTCCTATCTCTATGACCAGGAAGAAGTGCAGGAGGTGGAAATTCCCCTCTTTCTTCTCCAGTTGGTGACGGGCGTGGCCCAGCATCGAGATGACTTGGATAAGGAGTTGGAACCTTATCTCAAATCTGGCTGGAGCCTGGATCGGTTGACTACCATTGATAAGAGCATTTTGCGCTTGGGTCTCTTTGAAATTCGTTATTGCGATGAAACGCCAGACCGAGTGGCAGTCAATGAAGCTATCGAGTTGGCCAAAGAGTTCTCAGATCAGGCCTCTGTCAAATTTATCAACGGTGTCCTGACACACTTTGTAAAAGAATAAATCATCTCCCGAAAGGGGGATTTTTATTTTCAGAAAATTCAATTTCAAACTTGCAATCTGAAAGCGGTTTCGCTATAATAAAAAGAAAACTATCATATTAGATGAAATCAGGAGGTTTGATGTGAAAGAATGGACAACGGAGGAGCGCTACCGTGTGCTAAAGGATGCCAGTGAGATTAGGGACTTGTATGACAGGATTCAAGCTTCTGACTATCGGCAGACCTATCATATTCAGCCTATCACAGGGCTATCCAGCGATCCAAATGGCTTCATTTACCATAAGGGAATCTGGCATCTTTATTACCAGTGGTGCCCTTGGGGGGCTGTGCATGGGCTCAAGTACTGGTATCATACAACTTCTAAGGACCTGCTCCATTGGCAAAATGAAGGAGTAGGTATCCATCCAGATACCATTTATGACAACAAGGGTGTCCATTCTGGATCCGGTTTTTCAACGGATGAAGAACTCTATCTCTTTTATACGGGCAATCACCGGGATGAAAATTGGGTTCGGACCCCCTATACCTGTCTGGCCCAGTTGACAGAGGATGGGCAATTGATTAAACAGCCTGAGCCTCTCTTTGGTCCTCATCCAGATTATACCGAGCACCAACGGGATCCTAAGGTGGTTTACCATGAGGCTAATCAAACCTACTATATCCTCCTAGGGGCCCAGTCCAAGGACTTAAAGGGCAAGGTCTTGATTTACTCCTCTAAGGAACTCTTGCAAGGCTGGACCTTTGCAGGAGAGCTAAAAGTGCCTGGTTACGAAGACCTTGGTGGGATGTGGGAATGCCCGTCTATCGCTCGCATTGGTGATAAGGATATCCTAGTCTTTTCGCCTCAATACACAAAATTGCCCCGTCGCGGGAACTCGACCAATCACAATATCTACCTGATTGGGAATATGGATTATGAAAACCTGACCTTCCACGCGGACGGAGAATATCGTCACCTGGATTATGGCTTTGACTTTTATGCGGCGCAATTTGCGGCCAACGTCAAAGAGGAGGACAAGGCTATCTTGACTGCCTGGATGGGATTGCCGGACAACCACTATCCAACGGAAGAAGAAGATTGGGAAGGCAGTCTAGTTTTGCCAAGAGAGTTGAGAATCGTCAATGACAAACTCTATCAACTTCCAGTTCAGCAAATTCGTGAACTCCGCAAGGAGAAAGTGGAGCCAACTGGCCGCCTGCCACGGGTAGCTGAGGTGCAGGTCAAACATACTGGTGGGAATGCTCAACTCACTCTTTTTAGTAAGTCTGATGGAACAGGAGGCTTGCAGTTGAGCTATGATGCAGCCAGAAAGACTGTGACAATTGATCGCAGTCAGATGGAACTGCGTTTTAATGAGGCCATCGGTGAAGTGTTGGAAGTGCCTCTGGAAGAGGATTTAACAGATATCGCTCTTTATCTGGACCGTAGTTCGGTTGAAATCTTCTTTAACAAAGGCGAAGCGACCTTTACCACTCATCTCTATCCAACTGAGCAAGAAAGCTCTTATCAGGCCAGTCCAAACCTAGACCTTGAAATCTGGACGTTAAGGTCGTCAGTGACAGATGACTTTGTTGTATAAAAAAAACTAGCACGCAAATGTGTGCTAGTTTTTAAATGCTCTTACCTGGCAGAAGTGAGATGGGTAAGGTGTATTCCAAAGATGTTGCAGGATTTCCCTGAATTTCTTGTAGAAGAAGTTCTACCATAAGTTTGGCAATATCAGATATTGGTTGCTTGATACTAGCCAAATTGGGAACATAATGCTCTACAAAATGGGTTCCATCATAGCCGATAATCTTCAGTTGCTCTGGGATATGTAGTCCCAGTTCCTCAGCAATTTTCATGATGAGCAGGGCAGTCATATCATCCGAAGCAAAAATACCGTCAGGTTTTAACGTTTCAATCAAAGATTTGATTTCCATTTTTTTTCTTGTCGGTGAAAAATCACTAGAAATGTTAACGCAAGTAGCCTGAGGAAGGACGGAGCTGAAGCCTGTCCGCCGCCGAATGGTAGGGGAGTCACTGTCATCATTACCAGTAATCATGATAATCTGTTGGCAGCCGCTTTTCAGCAAGGTCTGAGCTGCAAGTACACCACCAGAAAAATTATCAGAAGAAACTACGGGAATCTTCGGAGATAGGTTTCGGTCAAAAGAAATGATTGGGGCCGTTACTCGATCATAGTCTGAAATTCCCAAATTGTGACTACTAGAGATGATACCATCTACCTGATTCGCTTCTAACATTTCCAAATATTCTTTTTCCTTGGCCGAATCCTGTTCGCTATTGCAGATAATGGTCTTGTAACCCTGCTTAAATAGTTCTTTTTCCAGACACTCGATCAATTCTGCATAGAAAACATTACTGATATTGGGGAAAATCAAACCGATTAACTTGGCCGATTTTCCTTGGAGGCCCCGAGCTAGATTATTGGGGCGGTAACCCAACTCCCGCATAGCCTGATTAACCTTGTCGATAGTTTTTTGAGAAAGATAACCCTTTTGGTTGATGACCCGAGATACCGTTGTGGGGCTGACTCCGGCTAGGGCAGCGACATCAGTTAGTTTTGCGACCATAGTCTAATTCATAGTAGGTTCCGGAAATATCTCCCTGTTTAATCATAATACCATGTTGATTTTCATGCGGGAAGACACGGCCAGAAAATACTTTTTCTCCCTTGTTGATAAAGATTTCAAATACAGAGCGGTCAATAAAGATGTTGGCTGTCAGCACACCTGGTTTAATTTCACAGGAACGTGTTTGACCAAATTCAAGAGCGTATTGCTCGCCAGCTTCACTGCGGTCGATGGTAATCTGTCCTTTTTCTGTATCCATCAGGATTTTGAAACCACGACCATTCTCATCTGCAAAGAGGACAAACTCAGCCTGGGTATCTGCAGCAATGGTCAATTCTAATTCGTAAACATTGTTGGTCTTTGTCTGGTTTGCAAAAGGTGCCCCTTGGTCTTTTCTCAGGCTGGTAATAGCTTCCACAGGGTATTGGTAGAGCTTACCATCTTTGATCTTCAGTTCCTTGACCAAAGAAAGAACTCCCTGGTAATCAAATTTATCGGTTGGATAAGCCACTTCCGGCAAGCCCAGCCAGCTAACACTCAGAGCACGGCCGTCAGGGGCATTAAAGGCTTGAGTGGCATAGGCTTCAAAACCATAATCCAAGTTTTGAATGTCGGACGGATTGATGAGGACGGCATTTTCTGTGTCAAAGCGGTCCGCAATCTTATACATGTTTGGATAGATGTTGTCATATGGCAAGACATTCTTGGCCATTCCCTGAGGGCAGTAAAGCAGTACAGGCTGCTTGTCCACAAAGACCAAGTTTGGGCACTCGATCATGTAGGATGTTTTATCATTTTGGAAGTCCAAATCCCCAACAAAGGTCCAGTTGTGATAGTCACTGTTTTGAGCCTTGTAGAGTTTTACAATCCCTTTTTTCTGAATATCTTGAGCACCGATGATGGTGTAGTATTCCCCTTCATGGAAGAAGATTTGCGGGTCACGAAAATGAGCAGTCACATCTTCTGGTTGGGTAATGAGGGTTTGCGGGACTTTTTCCCAATTGCCATCACTGTCAAGTAGGACACCATTTTGATAGGTTTGGCGCATCCAATTTTCATCACGAACATTTCCTGTGTAAAAAATGAACAGCTTATCTCCAAATTGCATGGCAGAACCAGAATACATCCCGTGGCTATCCAAAGGGGTATTAGGTGTTAAGATTGTACCGGTTTCTTCGAAATGCACCAGGTCTGTAGACTCTGTTTGTACCCAGGATTTGAGACCATGGGCTGCACCAAATGGGAAATATTGGTAAAAGAGCTGCCATTTCCCCTTGAAAAAAGAGAATCCATTAGGATCATTCAATAGTCCGTAGGGTGGCTCAATGTGAAAATTGGTATGCCAAGGAGAGCTGGCAGCATTTTCCTTGATTTTTCTAATCTCCTCTTCAGTCCATTCCGCATAGGGTTTATAGCGTTGTTCCGTCGTAAGGGACATTTTTTCCTCCAAAATAAGTAATATCTTCACTCTATATACTAAACGTTTTCAGTTGAAAAATCAAATGAAACCAGTCAAAAAATGAAAGTCATCAAAAATTCTGCAAAACGTTTGACAGAACGAAAAAAAATGATATAATTAAAGCATAGAAAGTTTTGAAAACACTTTCAAAGAAAAAATATTTAAGGAGATTTTTGCAAATGACAAATACAGAAATTGCAAAAAAAGTCATCGAAGCCTTGGGCGGAGTTGAGAATGTCAACAGTGTAGCTCACTGTGCGACTCGCCTTCGCGTCATGGTCAAAGATGAGTCAATCATCGACAAAGATGCTGTCGAAGATATTGAAAAAGTACAGGGTGCCTTCTTTAACTCTGGCCAATACCAAATCATCTTTGGTACAGGTACTGTTAACAAAATTTACGACGAAGTCGTAGCACTCGGTTTGCCAACATCAACCAAAGCTGAAATGAAGGCTGAAGCTGCGAAGCAAGGTAACTTCTTCCAACGTTCTATTCGTACCTTTGGTGACGTATTCGTTCCAATCATCCCAGCTATCGTAGCGACCGGTCTCTTCATGGGTCTTCGCGGTCTCTTGGGAGCGTTGGGCATTACTCTTCCTGAAGATTTGAATGTTTACTCGCAAATCTTGACAGATACAGCCTTCATTGCTCTTCCGGCATTGGTTGTTTGGTCAACTTTCCGCGTATTTGGTGGAAATCCAGTTATCGGTATTGTTCTTGGATTTATGTTGATCTCGGGCTCGCTCCCTAACGCATGGGCAGTTGCCTCAGGTGGTGATGTCAAACCTGAAATTTTCTTCGGTTTCATTCCAGTGGTAGGTTTGCAAGGTTCAGTATTGCCAGCCTTCATCATCGGTATTATCGGTGCCCAGTTTGAAAAAGCAGTCCGCAAGGTGGTTCCAGAAGTTCTTGACCTCTTGGTAACCCCATTCATTACCCTTTTCGTAATGTCTATTCTTGGACTCTTCGTTATTGGTCCAGTCTTCCACGTTGTTGAACAGTACATCCTAGTAGCAGCTGAAACACTCCTTGCCTTGCCATTTGGCCTGCCAGGTTTGATTATTGGTGGTGTTCACCAAATCATCGTCGTATCAGGTGTTCACCATATCTTCAACTTGTTGGAGTCACAATTGGTAGCTAACACTGGTGCAAACCCATTCAACGCTATCATTACAGCTGCTATGACCGCTCAAGGTGCGGCAACTGTAGCGGTTGGTGTGAAAACAAAAAATGCGAAACTGAAAGCCCTCGCTTTCCCAGCTGCTCTCTCAGCCTTCCTCGGTATTACTGAGCCCGCTATCTTCGGTGTCAACTTACGTTTCCGTAAACCATTCTTCCTATCATTGATTGCTGGTGCTATCGGTGGTGCAGTTGCTTCCTTACTTGGTCTTGCAGGTACTGGTTTTGGTATTACTATTATCCCAGGTTCATTGCTCTACCTCAACGGTCAATTGCCGCAGTACATTCTCATGGTAACTGTATCCTTCGTAGCAGGTTTTGCTTTGACATACATGTTCGGTTATGAAGATGAGGTAACTGAAGGAGAAGCTTCTGCAAAAAAGCCTGAAGAAGTAGCAACTGACGAATTGCTCGCAGAAGCTACTACATCTCTGTTGCCAGAAGAAACTCTCGTATCCCCACTTTCAGGTGAAGTAGTGGAATTAGCGAGTGTTAATGATCCAGTCTTCTCATCTGGTGCGATGGGTAAAGGCTTGGCGGTTAAACCATCTGAAGGTGTTGTTTATGCTCCAGCAGATGCAGAAGTAACTATCGCCTTTGAAACAGGCCACGCTTATGGTTTGAAAACAGCAAGTGGCGCAGAACTCTTGATTCACATCGGTATTGACACAGTTTCAATGAACGGTGAAGGTTTTGAGAAGTTGGTTGCTGCAGGTGATAAGGTTAAGGTCGGTGCTCCTCTTGCTAAGTTCGATTCTAGCAAGATTGCTGCAGCTGGTCTGGATGACACAACTATGGTTATCGTTACAAACACAGCGGACTTTGAAGTGGTTGAAGGACTTGCTCAAGGCACTGTCGCTCATGGTGCAGACTTCCTCAAAGTTGCTAAATAATAAAATAATATAGAAAAAGGCGAAAGCCTTTTTCTTATCACTAAAAAATATGGTATAATAAAGATAATTTTTTTTAAAGGGAGAAGATTGATGACAAAATTGTATGGTAGCTTAGAAGCTGGTGGTACCAAGTTTGTCTGTGCAGTGGGAGATGAGCATTTTCAAGTAGTTGAAAAGACCCAGTTTCCAACAACGACACCTTACGAAACTATTGAGCGCACGGTTGAGTTTTTCAAGCGCTATGAGGATCGCCTGGCTGGTATTGCCATTGGATCCTTTGGTCCGATTGACATTGACCAAAATTCTCAAACCTATGGCTTTATTACCTCAACACCAAAGCCAAACTGGGCTAATGTGGATCTACTTGGTCTGATTGCCAAGGAATTTAATATTCCCTTTTACTTTACGACCGATGTTAACTCATCTGCTTTTGGGGAGGCCTTGGTTCGTAAAGGTGTCAAGAGCCTGGTCTACTACACAATCGGTACAGGTATCGGAGCAGGGGCTATTCAAAATGGCGAATTTATTGGCGGTCTCGGCCATACTGAGGCTGGTCATACCTATGTGGCCCTCCATCCCTATGATGTTAAACATGAATTTAATGGTGTTTGTCCTTTCCACAATGGCTGCTTGGAAGGTCTGGCAGCTGGTCCATCATTGGAAGGTCGTACTGGTGTCCGCGGTGAGTTGATTGAACTCAACTCAGATGTTTGGGATGTTCAAGCCTACTATATTGCACAAGCTGCTGTGCAGGCGACTCTTCTTTATCGTCCGCAAGTGATTGTTTTTGGTGGCGGAGTGATGGCTCAAGAACACATGCTCAACCGGGTTCGTGAGAAATTTACTGGTCTTATGAATGATTATCTACCTGTACCAGATGTTAAGGAATACATCGTAACCCCAGCTGTGGCTGAAAACGGCTCTGCAACATTGGGGAACTTTGCTTTAGCTAAGCAGGTTTCGGAATAAAATATAGACCCAGCTTGACTGGGTTTTTTTCTTCTAGCAAACAATTGAAAAATTTGATATGATAGCCTTAACAAGTGAGATTGGAGTTGAGATATGGCAGAACCTTTATTTTTACAATCCGTCATGCAGGAAAAAATCTGGGGCGGACAACGCCTGAAGACAGAGTTTGGCTATGAGATTCCTAGTCCGACAACGGGAGAGTACTGGGCTATTTCCGCCCATCCTAATGGGGTTTCAATCGTGGCAAACGGCCCCCACAAGGGAAAAGCCTTGGACCAGCTGTATGCGGAGCGCAGGGATCTTTTTGGCAATAGCCAAAGTCCGGTGTTTCCCCTCCTGACCAAGATTTTAGATGCGGATGATTGGCTCAGTGTGCAGGTTCATCCGGGCGATGCCTATGGTTTGGAGCATGAGGGAGAGTTGGGAAAGACCGAGTGTTGGTATGTGATTGCTGCTGAAGAAGGTGCAGAAATCATCTATGGCCACGCCGCTCAGAGCCGAGAAGAGTTGGCTCAGATGATTGAGAAGGGAGAATGGGATGCCCTTTTGACCCATGTTCCGGTCAAGGCGGGTGATTTCTTCTTTGTTCCTAGTGGCACCATGCATGCCATCGGCAAGGGGATCATGATTTTGGAAACCCAGCAGTCCAGCGACACCACCTATCGGGTCTATGACTTTGACCGCAAGGATGACACAGGCAACCTACGGGAGCTTCATATCCAGCAGTCTATTGATGTCATGACCATCGGCGAGCCTGCCAATAGCCATCCTGATACCGTCGAATTGGTAGATGCCAGCCTAACTACCTATGTCAGCAATGAGTTTTTCACAGTTTACAAATGGGCTATTCATGGGGAGTTATCCATGAAGAAGCAAGCGGATTATTACTTACTTTCTGTCTTGGATGGTCAGGGGGAATTGGAATTAGATGGTCAAACCTATCCCTTGAAAAAAGGAGATCATTTTATCCTACCTAGTGACTGCCAAGACTGGACTTTCCGAGGACATTTGGAAATGATTGTCAGTCATCCATAGGAATCAGAAAAACAAGCAAATGGGCTTGTTTTTCGCTGTGTAAGGAAAAAGAGAGTGTCTTTTTTGTAAAAAGATAAGACTTATCCCCCAGAGAGGGGTGAACCTTGATAAAACACGGTTGGTGTGGTAAAATGTATTATTGAACTGAAATAAAAATAGGAAGTATGAAATGGCAACAAATATTCTTCGTTCTCTCATTGAAAATGATAAGGGAGAGCTGAAAAAATTAGAAAAAATGGCGGATAAGGTTATCGCCTATGCAGACCAAATGGCTGCTCTGTCTGACGAGGACTTGCAGGCTAAAACGGAAGAGTTTAAGGATCGTTACCAAAAAGGAGAGAGCTTGGATGACCTCCTTTATGAAGCCTTTGCCGTGGTTCGTGAAGCATCCAGACGTGTACTAGGTCTCTACCCATATCCTGTGCAAATCATGGGTGGTATCGTATTGCACAACGGGGATATCCCAGAGATGCGTACCGGTGAGGGTAAAACCCTGACTGCGACCATGCCAGTTTACCTCAATGCCCTGGCTGGCAAAGGGGTTCACGTTGTTACGGTCAATGAATACTTGGCTACACGTGATGGTGAGGAGATGGGACAGCTCTACTCATGGCTGGGCCTTTCTGTTGGGATTAACTTGGCAGCCAAATCTTCTTTTGAAAAACGTGAAGCCTATCAGTGTGATATTACATATTCAACCAATGCAGAGATTGGCTTTGACTACCTTCGTGACAACATGGTCGTTCGTGCTGAGGACATGGTACAACGCCCTCTCAACTTTGCTTTGGTTGATGAGGTAGACTCTGTTTTGATTGACGAAGCTAGGACACCATTGATTGTATCAGGTGCAACCAGCTCTGATACGAATCAGCTCTACTTCATGGCGGACAATTTTGTCAAATCCTTAGAGAAGGATGATTACATCATCGATGTCTCTTCTAAGACCATTGGTTTGTCTGATTCTGGTATTGATAAGGCGGAGTCCTTCTTCCGCTTAAACAACCTCTATGATATTGAAAATGTGGCATTGACTCACTTTATTGACAATGCTCTCCGTGCCAACTACATCATGATCAATGAGATTGATTACCTGGTCAACGAAGAGCAAGAGGTCATGATTATCGATCCATTTACAGGTCGGACCATGGAAGGCCGCCGTTATTCAGATGGTTTGCACCAAGCTATTGAAGCTAAGGAAGCTGTGCCTATCCAAAGTGAATCTAAGACCAGCGCTTCTATCACCTACCAAAACATGTTCCGTATGTACCAGAAGTTAGCAGGTATGACCGGTACGGCTAAGACCGAGGAAGAGGAATTCCGCGAAGTTTACAATATGCGCGTTATTCCAATTCCGACCAATAAACCTGTTATCCGTGAGGACCATGAAGATTTACTCTATCCAAATCTGGACTTCAAATTCAATGCCGTCGTAGCCGATGTTAAAAATCGTTATGAAAAAGGACAGCCCGTCTTGGTTGGTACAGTTGCCGTTGAAACCTCTGATTATTTGTCTAAACGCTTGGTAGCTGCAGGTGTTCCTCATGAGGTTCTTAATGCCAAGAACCACTACCGTGAAGCCCAAATTATCATGAATGCCGGTCAACGCGGGGCAGTTACCATTGCTACCAATATGGCCGGTCGTGGTACCGACATCAAGTTGGGCCCAGGCGTGCGTGAACTGGGCGGGCTCTGTGTCATTGGTACCGAACGCCATGAAAGTCGCCGTATTGATAACCAGTTGCGTGGACGTTCAGGCCGTCAAGGAGATCCAGGTGAATCGCAATTCTACCTTTCTTTGGAAGATGATTTGATGAAACGCTTCGGTTCTGAACGCATCAAAGCATTCATGGAACGAATGAATCTGACCGAAGAAGAATCGGTTATCAAGTCTGGTATGCTTACACGTCAGGTTGAGGGAGCTCAAAAACGGGTTGAGGGGAATAACTACGATTCACGGAAGCAAATTCTTCAGTATGATGATGTGATGCGTGAACAGCGTGAAATCATCTACAGCCAGCGTCAGGATGTCATCACCGCAGACCGCGACTTAGCCCCTGAAATTAAAGGAATGATTAAGCGGACTATTGATCGTCAAATTGCCAATCACAAGGGTATCAAGCGCGAGGAAGCTCTTGAAGCCATCTTGCGTTTTGCGCAAACCTCTCTAGTTGCGGAAGAATCGATCTCTCTGGCAGATTTCGAAGGGAAAAATGACGAGCAAATCAAGGATGAACTCTTCCAGCGAGCCCTCGCTGTCTATGACAAGCAGATCGAAAAATTACGAGATGAAGAACGGATTCGAGAGTTCCAAAAAGTCTTGATTCTCCGTGTAGTAGACAACAAGTGGACTGACCATATCGATGCTTTAGATCAGTTGCGTAATGCGGTTAGTTTGCGTGGATACGCACAGAATAACCCAGTTGTTGAGTACCAATCAGAAGCCTTTACCATGTTTAATGACATGATCGGTGCTATTGAATTTGATGTGACCCGTCTGATGATGAAAGCTCAAATTCATGATAACATTGAGCGGGAGCGTGTGGTTCGTGAGGCCCATACAACAGCTGTTAAGAACATTGTTCCGGAGCAGAAAAAACCTCAAAACTTTGATGGTGTAGACCGCAATGATCCATGCCCATGTGGTTCTGGTAAAAAGTTTAAAAATTGTCATGGTCGTCACTAAGTCGACGAAGGCAGCACTATAAGGAATAAGGTCTAGGAATATTTCCAGACCTTTTTTGGAAAAAAGAGATGATAATAGGACACGGAATTGATTTACAGGATATGCAAGCCATTGAGAAAGCTCTGATCAGGCGGACAAGTTTTGCTAAAAAAGTCCTGACAGAGAAAGAATATGCAATCTTTTCGAGCTTTCAAGGCAGGCGTCAGCTCCAATATTTGGCAGGCAGATGGTCAGCCAAGGAGGCCTTTACCAAGGCATTGGGAACAGGTGTGGGTCGGATTGGCTTTCAGGATATTGAGATTTTAAACGATGAAAAAGGGGCTCCCTACATCAGCAAGTCTCCCCTCTCAGCTAAAGCCTGGGTCAGTATCAGTCATTCTGGTCACTTTGTTCAGGCCAGTGTCATTTTGGAGGAAGAAGATGAAAGCTAGTATTCACAGACCAACCTATATTGAAGTAGATTTATCAGCCATCTCCTACAATTTAGGGCAGGTGGTTGCCCAACTTCCAGCCCAAACTCAGGTCTTTGCGGTAGTCAAGGCCAATGCCTATGGGCACGGGGTCTTGCCAGTGGCACAAACCCTCTTGGCCCAAGTGGATGGCTTTTGCGTTTCCAATATTGATGAGGCACTGGAATTGCGCCAGGCTGGTATCCAAAAAGATATCCTGGTCTTGGGAGTTGTCCCTGTCCAAGCCCTGCCTTTGGCTCTGGATGAAAATATTATCCTTACCATTGCTAGCCGAGAGTGGATAGAGATGGTGGACAAGGATTTACTGAACAATCTGCGTTTTCATATCAAGGTGGATACCGGTATGGGACGAATTGGTTTCCTTGAGAGTAAAACTATCAAGGAAGCTTTAGCTGTTTTAAGACAGCATGGGGCCAAGGCTGAGGGTATTTTTACCCACTTTGCGACTGCGGATCAGGCTGATCAAGCCTATTTTCAGAAACAGCTGGCCACTTTTAAGCAGATTCTCTCGGAAATAGAAGAGCTTCCAGAGTTGGTCCATGCCAGCAATTCAGCCACCAGTATCTGGCATGCAGACACGGTCTTCAATATGGTCCGCTTAGGAGATATCCTCTACGGCCTCAATCCCAGCGGCCGGGAACTAGCCCTGCCCTTTCCTATCAAACCAGCCCTCAAACTGGTATCAGAATTGGTTCAAGTCAAGGTACTAGAGGGGGGCAGTAGCATTGGCTATGGAGCCACCTATACCAGTTCGGAAGAGGAGATTATTGCAACAGTTCCTATCGGTTATGCCGATGGCTTGATTCGACGAATGCAAAATTTCCAGGTCCTAGTGGAAGGGTATCTCTGCCCAATTGTAGGACGGGTGTCTATGGATCAAATCACTATTCGTCTGCCCCAATCTTATCCACTGGGCACGAAGGTAACCCTGATTGGTCAGGAAGATTCCGCAATTATCTCTGTCCAAGATTGGGCAGACTATCTAGGGACCATCAACTATGAGGTGGTCTGTCTCTTGTCTGACCGAATTCCCCGCCTTTATAAGTGATTAAAAACTGGTTTCGACCAGTTTTTGACTTTATCCTAAAGTCCACAAAAGAACTTGACATTCTGGACAAAGGGGATTACAATAGGAGTATAAATGGTTATAACCAGTTGAAAATAATAATATATTGACATTTGAAAGGAGAGCCATGTCAGTCTACCTATTTGCAAAATCAATTATTTTAGAGGACAGAGAAGTGTCCCAAGCCTATCTGGAAATAAAAGATGATGGAACCTTTGGGGCCATCTTCGATCAAAAACCAGAGGGCACCATCATTGATTATTCTGCCTATCATCTGGCACCAGGACTTGTGGACACCCATATCCATGGTTATGCCTCCCACGATGTCATGGACAATGACTTTGAAGGGATCAAGGTCATTTCGGAAGGCCTTCTTTCTTGCGGTGTTACTTCTTGGTTACCGACTACCTTGACAGATTCCGTTGAAAATCTGGATGCGGTCTGTGAAACCATCGGTCAGCATGCTGGACAGGAAACAGGGGCTAAAATCCAGGGGATTTTTCTGGAAGGTCCTTTCTTTACAGAGAAGTACAAAGGGGCCCAAAATCCCAAATACATGAGTGATCCATCTATTGAAAAATTGGATAAGTGGCATCGTTTGTCTCAGGGCTTGGTCAACAAGATTGCTATTGCACCTGAACGCCAAGGGGTCAAAGAATTTATCGAATTTGCCAACAGCAAAGATATTCGTACAGCCTTAGCCCATAGTGATGCGACCTATCAACAGGCTAAAGAAGCCGTTGATGCAGGAGCCAATATCTTTGTCCATGTCTACAATGGCATGAGCGGGCTCCATCATCGGGAACCTGGCATGGTGGGAGCAGCCCTTAATTTGAAGAAGGTCTACGCGGAAATGATCTGCGATGGCCACCATGTCCATCCAGCAGCAGCGGAAGTGGTGATTAAGGCCAGGGGACCTGAAGAAACAGTCCTCATTACAGACTGCATGCGGGCTGGAGGCATGGGAGAAGGCCTGTCACGGCTGGGTGAATTTGAAGTGGTGGTCAAAGATGGGACGGCCCGCCTGAAAGATTCGGGTAGTCTGGCTGGTTCCATCCTTGAGTTGATTGAGGCGGTCCAAAATGTCCTTGCCTGGGGCCTGGTTACCCTACCAGATGCCCTTCGGATGGCTTCCTTGGCCCCTGCAAAATCAGTCGGCATTGACCATGTCTGTGGCTTGATTGCGGAAGGACGCCCAGCTGACTTAATCGTGGTTGATGATGCAGGCCAGCTCATTGCCACCTACTTGGATGGCCAAAAACGTTTTGGATAAAGATTTCCTAGGAGGAAAAAAATGGAAAAACTCTTGATGTCACAGGAAAAATTCGACCATATGCTTCGCTTGTCGGATGATCAGCAAGTGATTGCGGCCCTGGCCATTGACCAGCGCGGTGCCCTCAAACGGCTTCTCGCTGAGGCGGCAGGTGGTGGGGATTTCGGTGATGACATTCTCATCGACTTTAAAAAGGTTATTTCTAGCGATTTGACCCCCTATGCTAGCTCCATTTTGTTGGATGCCGAATATGGAGTGCCAGCATCTGAATTGCGGGCACCATCCTGTGGATTGATTGCAGGTTATGAAAAAACGGGCTACGATGCCTCAACGCCCGGCCGTCTCCCTGACCTTTTAGACAACTGGTCTGTTAAGCGTCTCAAGGACCTAGGAGCTGATGCAGTGAAAATCTTGCTCTATTATGATGTGGATGATAGACCAGAAATCAACGATATCAAGCATGCCTGGATTGAGCGGATTGGTAGTGAATGTCAGGCCGAGAATATTCCTTACTTTGTTGAAATTCTGACCTATGATGCCAGTGAAATGGATGTGACTTCTCGTGAATATGCGACTCTAAAACCTCACAAGGTCAACGGAGCTATGCAAGAGTTTAGTAAGCCATGTTACAAGGCAGATGTCCTGAAAGTCGAAGTGCCGGTCAATATGAACTTTGTGGCTGGTTACTCAGAAGATGAACCCGTTTATAGTTTGGAGGAGGCCAAGGCCTACTTCAAGGAACAGGCTGATGCGACCCATCTACCTTTTATCTTCCTCAGTGCGGGTGTTTCTGCTAGTCTCTTCCAAGAAACCCTGTTAGTGGCCAAGGAAGCAGGTTCGACCTTCAACGGCGTACTCTGTGGCCGGGCAACCTGGAAAGATGCGGTTGCTATCTTTGCTTCGCAAGGAGAAGAAGCTGCCAAGGCTTGGTTAGCTGACCAGGGACGAAAAAACATGGAAGACCTAAATGCTGTTCTGGTTTCAACAGCCAGCCCATGGACTGACAAGGTCCAAATCCAATAACCAACTGATACCTCCTTCATGAACCAGTAAAACCCAATTATCTTAAGGATAATCGGGTTTTACGATACTATTGGACTACCTGTGATGATTGTTCGTCACGAAAGAATGCGTCATAAAGAGCTCGCAAAGCTTTGTTTCGCTGTTCGGTTTTAACAACAAACATGACAGATACTTCAGATGCACCTTGGGAAATCATAGCAAGGTTAATGTTACGCTGAGATAGAGCGGTGGTGGCAGTAGCAGCTACACCGACATGGCTTTTCATGTTTTCACCAACAATCATGATAATGGAAAGGTCGTGCTCAATTTCGGCCTTATCTACTTCCAAATTATGGTTGAGTTGGCGGAGGATTTCTTCTTCTTTGATTGGTGTCAATTCGCGACCACGAAGGACAACAGATACATCATCAATACCGGTCGGCATATGTTCCCAGCGGATATTTAATTCCTCCAGGATTTGCAATAATTTCCGACCGAAACCTACCTCACGGTTCATGAGATACTTGGAAATATTGATGCTGACAAAATCGTCATCAGCTGCAATCCCAACAACAGGCATGGTTTCTCCAGAATGTTTAAGGACAATCCGTGTGCCAGGATGACTTGGGTTATTGGTATTCTTGATGACCAATGGAATGCGGCCACGGTAGGCTGGCAAGAGGGCTTCGTCGTGCAGGACAGAAAAGCCTGCATAGGCTAATTCACGCATTTCCCGATATGTCAACTCAGAGATGGAGTGAGGCTTATGGATGATGCCAGGGTGGGCAGCGAAAATGCCGTCTACATCGGTAAAGTTCTCATACAAATCTGCCTTCACTCCAGCTGCGATGATGGAGCCAGTAATGTCAGAGCCGCCACGGGAGAAGGTGCAGATTTGATTGTCCTCTGTTACGCCGAAGAAGCCAGGAATGACCAGAACTTCATCAAAATTGCGCAGTTCCTCAATGCGATCGTAGCTAGACGGTAGAATACGGGCGTTGCCAGGTTCAGAAGAAACTAGAAGACCAGCCTTCTTAGGATGAACATAACGGGCAGGGAGTCCTTTGTAGCTGAAATACTCTGCAATAAGCTTGGCATTGTTATCCTCACCAGCCGCTAAAAAGGTATCGTAAAGAAAGTCGTTGTCTTCAATCGGTAGATTGGCCAAATCTCGAATACTTTTGGCAATCTTGGTCAGGCTTTTTGCCTCAAAACCAAGTTCATCTGCCATGGCCTGATAGCGATTGATAATCCATTCCTGGCTAGCAGTAACATCCTTGCCACTAATATATTCCTTATAATATTTAATCAACGCATCCGTTACCTTGGTATCCTGACCATCTCGTTTGCCTGGGGCAGAAACAACCACAAAATGGCGTTCAGGATCCGATTGGACAATATTCAATACTTTTTCTAGTTGAGTAGCAGAAGCCAGAGAACTACCGCCAAATTTTGTTACTTTCATAAAAACTCCTTAGATTTTTCATTATTATAGCATAATGCAGCAGGGATGTCAGTAAGATTTAGAAAATTCTGCCAATGGTTCGTTTTTTCAGGACGAGATGGCCGATTCATGCTACAATAGACATAGCTTAGGCAGGGAATTGATCAATAGGAGGTTGTAGAGTGTTTCAGGCAATTATTTTTGATATGGATGGAGTGCTTTTTGAAACAGAGGATTTTTACTACCAAAGACGATCTGACTTTCTCCAAAGCAAGGGAATCAGCTTGGCTCACCTAGACCCCCTAGTGTTTGTTGGAGCAAGAGCTAGTCAAATCTGGCCTCTGATTTTAGGTGATGATATTGAAAATTGGAATATTGACCAGTTAGAAAAGGAATATGCTGATTATAAACTAGCACACCCAACTCCCTATGGTCAATGTGTTTTTCCAGAAACCAAGAAGGTTCTTTCTGTCCTGAAAGAACGGGGCTTGTCCTTGGCAGTGGCTTCCAATACGGATTTGAGTGAGGTCAACCGAGCTCTGACGGAAGCAGGAATCCTATCCTATTTTGATGTCATTTTTTCAGCGATGGACTGCATAGCCTGTAAACCTCATCCAGCTGTTTATGAAAAAGCCTGGACTGCCTTGGGAACTGGCAAATCAGAAACTCTAGTCATTGAAGACAGCCAATTGGGTATTGCAGCAGGAATTGCAGCAGGTTTGGAAGTCTGGGCTATTGAAGATAAAAAATGGGGAGTGGATCAAAGTCAGGCTCAACGGAAAATCCAAAGTTTGGCAGATTTGCTAGAAAATCTGAACAATAGACAAGTTTAACACCCAAATCGGCAAGGTTTGGGTGTTTTATTAAACATGTTGGTCGGATGTCACAAACTGATGCAGTTTTTTACAGAAATTTCTGACTACTTATGATAGAATGAAGATAGACTATTTATTTAATTTGATAATTAAAACAAAAAGAGGTGCCCTATGCAGTTTTCAACAATCAGCTATGAAGTAGATGGCCAAATTGCCCGTCTGACTTTGCAAAGACCAGAAGTGTCAAATGGCTTCAATATTCCTATGTGTGAGGAAATTTTAGCAGCAATCGATTTAACCCAGAAGAATGATGATGTACTGATTCTTCAAATCCAGGCAGCTGGTTCAGTGTTCTCAGTCGGCGGAGACTTGGTTGAAATGAAACGAGCGGTTGATGAAGACGACATTCCATCCTTGGTTCGGATTGCAGAGTTGGTGAATACCATTTCTTTTGCCTTGAAGAAACTTCCGAAGGTTGTTCTTATGGTGACAGATGGAGCGGTAGCTGGTGCTGCAGCCAATATGGCAGTAGCCTCTGACTTCGTGATTTCATCCGATAAAACCAAGTTTATCCAGGCCTTTGTTGGAGTTGGCTTAGCCCCTGATGCGGGTGGAATTTTTCTTCTTTCCCGATCAATCGGTGTCAATCGGGCGACACAGTTGGCCATGACTGGCGAGGCACTTTCTTCTGAAAAAGCTCTTGAATATGGTATTGTCTACAAGGTGGTTGAATCTGAAAAACTGGAAAAAACAGTAGCTCAGGTTTGCAAACGACTCTTGCGCGGCTCCATTAATTCTTATCGGGCTATCAAAGAAATGGTTTGGAAAAGTGAGTTTGAAAACTGGGAAGACTATGCCAACTTAGAATTGAAGCTACAAAGAGAATTGGCCTTCAAGGAGGACTTCAAAGAAGGGGTTATTGCCCATTCAGAACGGAGACGGCCAGCTTTTAAAGGGAAATAATACTTTTGTGAAGAAAATATTTGACACACAAACTAATATAGGTTATACTTTGAGAGTCAAATAAGATGGAGGTGATGAAATTGGATGATGCAAAAATCAATGAGTATCTAACGGCAATCTTTAATAATGTCTTAATTATTGAAGAATCTAGTCTTCGAAGCAGTCGCTTTAGCGATGTTTCTATTAAAGAAATGCATACCATTGACGTAGTTGGGGAGAAAAAAGATGCTACTCCAACAGATGTTGCCAGGACCTTAATGGTAACCTTGGGAACCGTGACAACCAGCTTGAATAATCTTGAACGAAAAGGTTATATTGAACGGGTTCGCTCGACTAAGGATCGCCGAGTTGTTCATCTCTATTTGACGAAGAAAGGACGTTTGGTCTATCGTCTGCACCAGCGTTTCCACCGAGCAATGGTCCGTCAGATTACGGAAGGAATGGATGAGACAGAGTATAAGGTTATGAAAAAAGGTCTCTTGAATCTCTATAACTTCTTGGAGGATTTGAAATGACAGCCCATGCTAAAATTAGCCAGGTTGCTCATTATGTTCCTGACCAAGTCATCCATAATGATGATTTGGCCAGAATCATGGATACCAGTGATGAATGGATTTCTTCTCGGACGGGTATTCGTAAGCGTCATATTGCGAGAGACCAGCAGACAAGTGACTTAGCTACCAAAGTAGCCGCCAGTCTCCTCGAAAAAAGCCAAATTCCTGCTGAAGCCATTGATTTTATTATTGTGGCTACCATCACGCCGGACTCCAATATGCCTTCGACAGCCACAAAGGTTCAAGCAGCAGTCGGTGCGCATCAGGCTTTTGCTTATGATTTGTCAGCGGCTTGTTCCGGCTTTGTTTTCGCCCTATCAACGGCTGAGAAGATGATTGCCTCTGGTCGCTACCAAAAAGGGATTGTCATTGGTGCAGAAATTCTTTCCAAAACGGTTGACTGGTCTGATCGGACGACAGCTGTTCTCTTTGGAGATGGGGCTGGCGGTGTCTTGTTGGAAGCTAGCTCAGAACCTCATTTTTTAGCTGAGAGCTTGCATTCAGATGGTGGTCGTGGTCAAAGTTTGGTTTCTGGGATCCAGGGCTTACACTCACCCTTTTCGGATAAGCAGGAAGATGATTCCTATTTGAAAATGGATGGTCGAGCAATCTTTGAATTTGCCATTCGAGATGTGACCAAGAGCATTGGAAAATTGATTGAAGATTGTCAGTTGACAGCTGATGATATTGATATTTTTTTGATGCATCAGGCCAATTTCCGTATCCTGGAAAAGATGGCCCAAAAACTTGGCGTATCAATTGATAAATTTCCAGCCAATATGATGGAGTATGGCAATACAAGTGCAGCCTCTATTCCTATTCTGCTTTCAGAATGTGTAGCAAATGGCAACATCAAATTGGATGGCAGTCAGACTACTTTGATGAGCGGCTTTGGAGGGGGACTTACTTGGGGAACCCTCGTCATAAAACTTTAGTTAATTAGCTACGGTAACGTGGTGATTAAAAAAATAACCTAAATTTAAAGGAGAACACACATGGCAGTATTTGAAAAAGTACAAGCAATCATCGTTGAAGAACTCGGTAAGGACGCTGAAGAAGTACAACTTACCACCACTTTTGAAGATTTGGATGCAGATTCATTGGACCTTTTCCAAGTAATCTCTGAAATCGAAGATGAATTCGATATCCAAATTGATTCCGAAGAAGGCATGACAACCGTTGCTGACTTGGTTGCCTATGTTGAAAAGGAAGTCAACTAAGATAAGAATGCTAGGAATCTAGCATTTTTCTTGGTTAAATACTTTGAGAACCTAAACATTGACACATCAAAGTATTTAGATCAGTGCACGGAGGAGCGTGGAGAATTGAAAAAGTAACTATTCTTACGCTCCTTCTTGTTTAGGTAATTATTTGAATTTCGAGTAATTACTTAAGCAATAAAAATAAAGAAGGTTATTATGAAAACATCTATTACAGAACTTTTGAACATTAAATATCCCATCTTTCAAGGTGGTATGGCCTGGGTGGCTGATGGAGATCTGGCTGGTGCTGTCTCCAATGCTGGTGGTCTAGGAATCATCGGTGGGGGAAATGCCCCTAAGGAAGTCGTAAAGGCCAACATTGATAAGGTTAAGGCCATTACAGATAAACCCTTTGGAGTCAATATCATGCTCTTGTCTCCATTTGCAGATGATATCGTAGATTTGGTCATCGAAGAAGGTGTCAAGGTTGTAACGACTGGTGCTGGGAATCCAGGTAAATATATGGAGCGCCTCCATGCTGCTGGTATTATCGTTATCCCAGTTGTGCCATCTGTTGCTTTAGCCAAACGGATGGAAAAATTGGGTGTCGATGCGGTCATCGCTGAAGGGATGGAAGCAGGTGGCCATATTGGTAAGTTGACCACCATGACACTGGTTCGACAAGTGGTAGATGCGGTCAATATTCCTGTTATTGGTGCAGGTGGTATCGCGGATGGACGTGGAGCTGCGGCAGTCTTCATGCTTGGTGCAGTGGCTGTTCAAGTCGGTACCCGTTTTGTAGTGGCCACTGAGTCCAATGCCCACCCAGCCTTCAAGGAAAAAGTGCTCAAGGCCAAGGATATTGACACGGTTGTGTCAGCCTCTGTTGTCGGCCATCCTGTACGGGCCATCAAGAATAAGTTATCAACAGCCTACAGCCAGGCAGAAAAAGATTTCTTGGCTGGTAAGAAGACAGCAGAAGAAATTGAAGAATTGGGAGCAGGTGCCCTCAGAAACGCAGTGGTAGATGGTGATGTTGTCAATGGTTCAGTCATGGCTGGACAAATTGCAGGTCTGGTCAGCAAGGAAGAAACCTGTGAAGAAATTTTGAAAGATATCTACTATGGAGCAGCCAAGGTCATTCGTGAGGAAGCCAAACGCTGGGCAGATGTAACAGAATAAACATAGTCTAAATTTCAATCGGAGGAGAGTTTGTGATGACAAAGACGGCATTTTTGTTTGCAGGCCAAGGGGCCCAAAAACTGGGTATGGCGCGTGATCTTTATGATCAGTATCCTACTGTCAAGGAAACCTTTGATCAGGCTAGCCAAGTTCTGGGATACGATTTAAGGGACTTGATTGATCATGATGAGGAAAAGCTCAATCAAACCCGCTATACCCAACCGGCCATCTTGACGACCTCAGTTGCTATTTATCGACTCCTGGTTGAAAAAGGCCTGCAGCCAGACATTGTGGCTGGTTTATCCTTGGGCGAATATTCAGCCCTAGTAGCTGCTGGAAGTCTGGATTTTGAAGATGCAGTGGCCCTCATTGCCAAACGTGGTCAGTTTATGGAGACTGCGGCCCCTGCTGGAACCGGTAAGATGGTGGCCGTTATGAACACGGATGTGGTTTTAATTGAGGAGGCCTGCGAAAAGGCTTCTGATAAGGGCTATGTCAAACCCGCCAACTACAATACTCCAGCTCAAATCGTCATCGGTGGTGATGTGGCAGCTGTGGATGCAGCAGTCGACTATCTCAAGGAAGCTGGTGCCAAACGGCTCATTCCTCTCAATGTGTCTGGTCCCTTCCATACGGCCCTTCTCAAACCTGCCAGCGAAAAATTGGCCTTGGAGTTGGAAAAGGTTGATTTTCAGGACTTCCAAGTTCCTTTGGTTGGCAACACAGAAGCCAAGGTCATGGAAAAAAATCAGATTAAGAGCCTCTTGGCCCGTCAGGTCATGGAGCCCGTCCGTTTTTACGGGTCCATTGATACCATGAAGGAGCTAGGTTTGACTAAAGTCATCGAAATTGGACCAGGTAAGGTTTTGAGTGGCTTCCTGAAAAAAATTGATAAGAATATTGAGGCCCTGGCTGTCGAAGATGAAGCTAGCCTACAAGCCCTTTTAACCCCATAATCAACAAAGTACTTTTACAACTAGGAGGTAACATGGAACTTTCAAACAAAAATGTCTTCGTTACAGGTTCGACTCGCGGTATCGGTCTGGCTATTGCCCACAAATTTGCTAGTCTCGGTGCCAATGTCGTCTTGAATGGCCGTTCAGCTATCTCAGAGGAACTATTGGCCCAGTTCGCAGACTATGGCGTGAAGGTGGTCGCTATTTCCGGTGATGTGTCTGACAATGCGGATGCCAAGCGGATGGTCGATGAGGCGGTTGAGGCCCTCGGTTCAGTGGATATCTTGGTCAACAATGCGGGAATTACCAAGGATGGTATGGCTCTTCGGATGACTGAAGAAGATTTCGATGCTGTCCTGAAAATCAATCTGACAGGGACCTTCAATATGACCCAGGCAGTATTGAAGCCCATGACCAAGGCTCGTGAAGGAGCTATCATCAATCTCTCTAGTGTGGTCGGTTTGACAGGAAATGCTGGTCAGGCTAACTATGCAGCTTCTAAGGCTGGTGTCATTGGTTTTAGTAAGTCTATTGCTCGTGAAGTGGCGGCCCGCAATGTCCGCGTCAATGTTATTGCACCTGGATTTATCGAGTCTGATATGACAGCTGTTTTATCGGATAAAATCAAGGATGCTATGATGGGCCAAATCCCAATGAAGCGGTTTGGACAAGCAGAAGAAGTGGCCGAAGTGGCTGTCTTCTTAGCCAAACAAGAATACCTGACAGGTCAAGTTCTATCTATTGATGGTGGCCTGGCTATGTAGTCATTGGATGGAATAATAACCATCTCACCCATAAAGTAAAGGATATATTTTATGACTCTTAATCGTGTTGTTGTCACGGGTTACGGTGTAACCTCTCCTATTGGAAATACTCCTGAAGAATTTTGGAATAGTCTTAAATCTGGCAAGATTGGTATCGGTCCTCTGACTAAGTTTGATACCAGTGAATACAATGTTCACATTGCTGCGGAAATCAAGGATTTTCCTTTTGATAAATACTTTGTTAAAAAGGATAACAATCGCTATGACCCATACTCCCTCTATGCTCTTTATGCAGCCCATGAAGCAGTAGCCAATGCTGGTTTAGACACTGAGAATTTGGATAGCGACCGCTTCGGTGTGATTTTGTCCACTGGTATCGGTGGTATCAAGGAAATTGAAGAACAGGTCGAGCGCATGAATGAGAAGGGACCAAAACGGATTCGTCCAATGGCTCTTCCAAAAGCCTTGCCAAATATGGCGGCAGGAAACATTGCCATGGCAGTGGGGGCGAATGGTGTTTGTAAGTGTGTGATTACAGCCTGTGCCTCATCAAATGATGCTCTTGGTGATGCCTACCGTGAGATCAAGTTTGGATACCAAGATGTGATGTTGGCCGGTGGTGCTGAGGCTGCCATTACACCTTTTGCGATTGGTGGCTTCCAGGCGCTAACGGCTCTTTCTACAACCGAAGACCCGGCTCGTGCCTCTATTCCTTTTGATAAAGACCGCAATGGTTTTGTTATGGGAGAGGGTGCTGGTATTCTTGTATTGGAAAGTTTGGAGCATGCTCAAAAACGTGGTGCGACTATACTGGCTGAAATCGTTGGTTATGGCAATACCTGTGATGCTTACCACATGACTTCTCCACATCCAGAAGGATTGGGAGCCATCAAGGCTATGAAATTGGCCATTTCAGAGGCAGGTTTGGAGCCAGCTGACATTGACTACATCAATGCTCATGGAACGTCTACCCCGGCTAATGAAAAGGGTGAGAGCCAAGCCATTGTATCAGTCTTTGGCAAGGACACTCCAGTTTCTTCTACCAAGTCCTTTACCGGTCACTTGTTAGGGGCTGCGGGAGCTGTTGAAGCCATCGCCGTTATCGAAGCCATGAGACATTCCCATGCACCGATGACAGCAGGAACCAAGGAATTATCCGACTACATCGAAGCAGATGTCATTTATGGTCAAGGTCGTGATTTGGAGATTAAGCATGCTATTTCCAATACATTTGGCTTTGGTGGCCACAACTCAGTAGTAGCCTTTAAACGTTGGGAGGACTAATGGAATTAACAGCAATTAAGGACTTGATGGCTCAATTTGATGCCTCAAGCCTCCGTGAATTTTCTTATAAAAATGGAACGGACGAACTGGTCTTTAGTAAAAATGAGTCCTCTGCCCTTCCAAAGGTAGAAGCTGCTTCGGCACCTGCTCCAGTGGCTGCCCCTGCGGTTGCTGAGGCTCCAGTGGTGGAAACTCCTTCTCCAGCGACAGTCTCAGCAGCTCCAGCAGCTGTTCAGGCTGAGGGGGAAGAAGTGGCCAGCCCATTGGTTGGTGTAGCCTACCTGTCACCAGCTCCTGACAAACCAGCCTTTGTATCAGTTGGAGACAGTGTGAAAAAGGGTCAGACCCTCATGATTATTGAAGCTATGAAGGTCATGAACGAAATCCCTGCTCCTCATGATGGCATTGTGACAGAAGTTCTAGTTGCCAATGAGGATGTGGTTGAATTTGGACAAGGATTGGTGCGATTGAAATGATAGATATTCAAGGCATTCGTGAAGCTCTTCCACACCGTTATCCCATGCTCTTGGTTGACCGGGTTCTGGAAGTATCCGAAGACGAAATTACAGCTATTAAAAATGTGACCATCAATGAACCATTTTTCAATGGCCATTTCCCAGCCTATCCTGTCATGCCAGGTGTCCTCATCATGGAAGCCTTGGCCCAAACGGCAGGTGTCTTGGAATTGTCCAAGCCAGAAAACAAGGGGAAATTGGTTTTCTATGCGGGAATGGACAAAGTCAAATTTAAGAAACAAGTTGTTCCCGGAGACCAGCTGGTGATGACAGCTAAGTTTGTCAAGCGCCGTGGCACGATTGCTGTGGTAGAAGCCAAGGCAGAAGTGGATGGTAAATTGGCAGCTAGCGGAACTCTAACCTTTGCTATTGGGAGCTAACCAAGACCTAAAGGAGTGAAATCTCAGTGTTTGAAAAAATTTTGATTGCCAATCGTGGTGAAATTGCTGTGCGGATTATCCGAGCGGCGCGTGAATTGGGGATTGCGACTGTAGCGGTTTATTCAGAAGCAGATCAAGATGCTCTCCATACCATGTTGGCAGATGAGGCGGTTTGTATCGGACCGGCGCGTTCGACCGAATCCTACCTCAACATGAACAACATTATTTCTGCGGCCATCGTAACAGGGGCCCAGGCTATTCACCCAGGTTTTGGCTTTTTGAGTGAAAACTCCAAGTTTGCCACCCTCTGTGAGGAAGTAGGTATCAAGTTTATCGGCCCATCTGCCAAAGTCATGGATACCATGGGTGATAAGATCAATGCTCGGGCAGAAATGATTCGGGCCCAGGTTCCAGTTATTCCAGGTTCAGACGGTGAAGTCTATACCTCAGAGGAAGCCCAGGCCATCGCTGAAAAGATTGGCTATCCTGTTATGCTCAAAGCTTCAGCTGGCGGCGGTGGAAAAGGGATTCGGAAGGTGGAGCGGGCAGAGGATTTGGTAACAGCCTTTGAAAATGCCTCTTCAGAAGCCCAGGCCGCTTTTGGCAATGGCGCCATGTACATGGAGCGGGTCATTTACCCAGCCCGTCATATCGAGGTCCAAATTTTGGCCGATCAGCATGGACATGTTATCCATCTGGGTGAGCGGGATTGTTCGCTACAGCGCAATAACCAAAAAGTATTAGAAGAAGCCCCTTCTATCGCAATCGGTCATACCTTGCGCAATAAAATTGGAGAAGCAGCTGTTCGTGCAGCAGCATCTGTTGGCTATGAAAATGCAGGAACTATTGAATTTTTGCTGGATGAAGCCAAGGGCGAATTTTACTTCATGGAAATGAATACCCGTGTTCAGGTGGAACATCCTGTCACAGAATTTGTCACCGGAGTGGATATCGTCAAGGAGCAGATTCGGATTGCAGCAGGCCAAGTGCTTGAGAAGAGCCAGGAAGAAGTTCAAATCAAGGGCCATGCCATCGAGTGTCGGATCAATGCCGAAAATCCAGCTTTTAACTTCGCACCGAGTCCAGGCAAGATTAAGAGTCTTTACTTACCAAGCGGTGGTGTCGGTGTGCGGGTGGACTCAGCCATGTATCCTGGCTATACCATTCCGCCATATTATGATTCCATGATTGCCAAGGTCATTGTCCACGGTGAGAACCGTTTTGAGGCTCTGATGAAGATGCAGCGGGCCCTCTATGAATTGGAGATTGAAGGTGTCAGCACCAATATCGATTTCCAATGGGACCTGATTTCCGACCCTCGAGTAGTGGCAGGAGATTATGACACGGCCTATTTGATGGAAGAATTTTTACCGAAATTTCAAGATAATAACTAGGAGAAAAGTGTATGGCTTTGTTTTCGAGAAAGGATAAGTATATCCGCATCAATCCAAATCGGTCAACGGTTCAAGCGACGCCTCAAACAAAGCCTGAGGTACCAGATGAGCTTTTTGATAAGTGCCCTGGATGCAAGAAGACCATTTACCAGAAGGACTTAGGTCTTGAGAAAATCTGTCCCCATTGTTCCTATAATTTTCGGATTTCTGCCAAGGAGCGCTTGGCGCTTCTGGTGGATGAGGGTTCTTTTGTGGAGCATTTTACAGGAATCGAAACCAACAATCCCCTCCATTTCCCAGGTTATCTGGAGAAATTAGCTGAGACTAGGGAGAAAACAGGATTGGATGAAGCCGTCTTAACAGGTTTGGCAAAGATTGCTGGTCAAAGGGTGGCTTTGGGAATCATGGACCCTAATTTTATCATGGCTTCCATGGGGACCGTTGTGGGTGAAAAGATTACTCGCCTCTTTGAGTTAGCTACCGAGCAGTCACTGCCAGTTGTCCTTTTTACAGCATCGGGTGGTGCTCGTATGCAGGAAGGAATCATGAGCCTTATGCAAATGGCTAAGATTTCTGCAGCTATTCAACGCCATTCCAAGGCAGGACTCTTTTACTTAACAGTTTTAACCGACCCGACAACAGGTGGTGTTACGGCCTCCTTTGCTATGGAGGGAGATATTATTCTGGCAGAACCCCAGAGCTTGGTCGGTTTTGCAGGTCGTCGTGTTATTGAAAGTACAGTCCGTGAAACCTTGCCGGCTGATTTTCAAAAGGCAGAATTTCTCTTGGAGCATGGATTTGTGGATAAGATTGTCAAACGGCAAGATTTACCTGAGATGATTGGGAAATTGGTGAGCTTACATGGAGGTGGCCTATGAGTGAGATTGGAAGAATCATCAAGCAGGCCCGCGATCAGGCTCGCTTGACGGCCCTTGATTTTGCCAAGGGAATCTTTGAGGATTTTGTTGAATTGCACGGGGATCGGAATTTTCGTGATGATGGTGCCGTGATTGGTGGAGTAGGCCGTCTGGGCAAACAGCCGGTGACAGTCATCGGTATTCAAAAAGGAAAGAATCTGCAGGACAACCTCAAACGGAATTTCGGTCAGCCCCATCCAGAGGGTTATCGGAAAGCTTTGCGGCTCATGAAGCAGGCTGAAAAGTTTGGTCGTCCTGTCGTGACCTTTATCAATACAGCTGGTGCCTATCCTGGTCTAGGAGCTGAGGAGCGTGGACAGGGAGAAGCAATTGCCCGCAATTTGCTGGAGATGAGCGACCTGAAAGTACCCATCATTGCTATTATCATCGGCGAGGGTGGATCAGGAGGTGCCCTAGCTCTGGCAGTGGCTGATAGGGTCTGGATGCTGGAAAATTCTATGTATGCTGTCCTCAGTCCAGAAGGTTTTGCTTCTATCCTTTGGAAGGATGGAAGTCGGGCCATGGAAGCAGCTGAACTGATGAAAATCACTTCCTTTGAGCTTTTGAAAATGGGCGTAGTAGATCAGGTCATTTCTGAGCGTGGCTACTTTGCGGCAGAGCTGATGGAACAGGTCAAATCGGAGTTGATTCGAGAATTGAACCACCTCAGTCAGCTGCCCTTGGAAGATTTGTTAGAACAGCGTTATCAACGCTTTAGAAAATACTAGGGGAACCTAGTATTTTTTATTGACAAGATGATGCATTGTTTGTATAATTGTATTATATAAATAATACATACGGAGATAAACATGTTAACAGAAAGATTGAAACAAGTTTGGGATAAGTTGTGGATTGTATTACGGGCGATTGGCTTGCTAGTTGTCGCCTATTTGCCAAGCCTTCTATTGGACAGTCGTAGAAGTCTGGTCTTGCCCAACTTCAAAGCTTGGGCTTTCCTGCTTACTGCGGTGATGACGGTTCTGGTCTTTTGGTTTTTTTGGTGGCGTGCTGAGAAGAATGACTTGAACATTTGGGACCCTAAAATTCTCAGCTGGAAAGGTTTAGGGGTTGTTCTGCTTGGATATGCCGCCATGTTTTGCTGCGATTCTTTAGCCCAATACCTGATGGAGATGCGGGGTATTGATACCACTGCCAATCAGGACGCTATCGTTCAACTGCTGGCTGGTGTATCTTTCTGGCTGGCCCTGCTTATCACGGCTCCTCTTCCAGCTCTTGCAGAAGAAATCATCTTTCGCGGCTATCTCTATAAGAAGTTGTTTGGTGGCCTAAGCATAGGTGGGCTTGTTTTGTCCAGTCTTATCTTTGGTCTCATGCATGGCCCGACTGATTGGTTTTCTTGGTTTATTTATTGCAGCAGTGGCTTGATTTTGGGATACAGCTACTACAAGACAGGTTATCTTATTTATCCTATAGTCATTCACTTGCTACAAAATGGCCTTACGACAATTCTGTATTACTTTTTTACCTGAAATAGATTTATTCTGATAGGAAATAAAACTTGGAATCGTTGTTTTCCAAGTTTTTTGTGAACATTATTACAAGAATTCCTCCAATTCCTTGACGAAATACGGATATCGGTATATACTGGAAAATGAATAATTATTAAAGGAGAATATGATGAAAAAACAAGACTGGTTAGATTATTTTGAAGCTGTTAATGGCCGCAGCCCAGAACCACAGGAGATTGAAGCTGCCCTGCTGGCAGGTGAGTTTACTGCTGAGGAGACAAGTGTAGAAATGCCTGTTAATCCGGAGGTCTCTCAAGCTGCAACTCAGCCGGAGGAAGACACAACTCAAAATCCGATTCAGCAAGAGCAAGCGGCTTCTCAAGAGCCTCTTCAACAGGAACAAGCTGCTCAACAGGAACAAGTCAACCAAGAGGCGACCTCAATTCAAAACCCTGCCAATCAACATGTCCAAGAGAATGTTGGCCAGCAACAAACAAATGGTCAGCAGGCGGGTCCTCAACAACAGTCCTTCCAATTTCAACAAGGGCAACCAGTTCAACCTATGCAGGTTGCTGCACCGTCTCCATTTGTGGTGTTCTTGAAGCAATTCTGGGCCTGGTTCCTTGCGGCATTGAAAGCACCAACCAAGGATTCGGTTTCTCATAAATATAATGGATTGACTGCCTTTGGCTTACTGGTCTTTTTCACTACTTTGACAATCAGCATTCCTTTTATGAAGTTTGAAGCGATGACCTTTTCTGGTTTTATTAATATTTTTATTGCATTAGCTTTTATCTTCTTTGCCTTTGTTTTAGGTGGTTTTGTTGTCAAAAGAGTGGTTTATAAAGAGGCGACGTTTACACTCGGTTATAGTTTTGAGTGGTTTGGACGTCTTTTGGCTCCAAATATTGGTCTGATGGCCATGGCGGCATTCTGTGCCTTACTCAACTTGAATAGCTTAGCCATTATTGCCACTTTTGCTAGCTACTTTATCTTTGCTGCAGCCGCAGCATACAGCCTCTACCATGCTGAGAATCACTCAAACTTGGATTTGTTTTATAAGTATATTCTAGCTAGCCTTTTGTTTGGTCTCATTGTAACCCTCTTTATCCTGTTGGGTTTAACCATCGCAGGTGAAATCTTGTTTAATGGCCTACTTGGTGGTTTTAATAGCTACAATATTTTTAACATACCATTTGGATACTAATTCTGGAAGGGTCATCTATGAATCAACAAGAAAAATGGGTTGAATTATTTAAGCAGGTAATTGGCCGGGTACCTTCGCCTCAGGAATTCATGGCAGGGAAGGAAACAGGATTTGATTTTAAACAAATCAAGGCTATTGCGGGGCAGTCGGTTGAAGAAAAATCGTCGGTTGAACCTGTGGTGCCTTCAACAAGTTCGCAAAATACATCTCTAAATAGCGGTGTAGTGGTCAATGTTGGTCAGGTCGGCTCTGCACCAACTCAGGGTTCGATTCCAGCAACGTTCGTGCAGCCAAAAGTGCCTTGGTCTAAGAAGAAAAAGAGAGCCTTTGTGTTTGGTGTGGCTGGAGCAGCCCTCTTATTAGCCTTGGCCGGTGGTTTCTACTACATGGACCAAAAGACGGGGTCTGATGTGGCAGCCCTCGAATTGTTGGATACAATCAACAAGGAAGATTATTCTGGTCTGGCCGCTAACTTTAGCAGTAACCAAGACAAGTGGAAGCAGGCAGACGCTAAGAAGTTTCTGGCTTATCTGGATAGTCAGACTAATGTCGCAGCAGAACTTGAAAAAATGGCCGAAGATCCAAACTATGTCTATAGTGATGATCGCGGCAATAAGTTGCTTGGCATGAAAAAAACAGGTGATTTCCTTGGTCTTTTCCCAAGTTATCAAGTAATATCCTATCCCTATGAAGTGTTCGCTAAAACCAATGTGGACAGCCTAATTTTGGATAAGGAAAAATTACCAAAAAACAAAGAAATTTCATTAGGGTCCTATCCATTTATCTCAAAGGAGTTTCATTTAACTGGAAAAACAGAATTTGGTGAAGTGGATACAGTACTCGTTCCAAATATGGCAGATGCAGAAAACAATCAGGTTCATATTTCTTTAAATACAACTGAAAAAACGATCAAAGCGACCTTGCCAGAAGAACTTCCGACTATCAATGAAAAGAAACTTTTCATCAATGGAAAAGAAGCAACGACTTCTCTTGAGAAGAAAGTTACAGTTTTGGAAAACCAACTTTTGTCGATCCATGCTCAGTTTAACTATGAGGGGGCAACTTATACGACAGATGAGGTTGCTCTAACGGTCAGCCCTGATAAGGATACGTTAGTGGCTGAGTTGGCTGTTTCAGATGAAATCATTGAAAAGATTGTGGATGCTCAGGCTGATAAAGAAGCTGCTGCTAAGAAAGAAAAGGAAAGAGAAGCAAAAATCCCAGGCTTTATGAAAGACTACATTCAGTCTATGTCTGATTCGATTGCTGCTCGTCGTGTTATGTTTGGTCAATATTTTGATACTTCGAGCTCAATCTATCGAATCTATGCTAACTATATTGAAAATGATGTGGCTCAACAAAGGATTGCTTACCGAGATTACACGGACTACACTGTAACAGATATTAAGAAAGAGGGAAATGACTACCTCGTCACTGTTCGGAATCATTTCACAACAACATTTACAGATGGGGAAAAGGCTTCTAAAGAAAAGATTCAAGTCTTTAAGCTCCGTGTAAATGGGGACTCATTCCTTATCTATGACTTGATTGGTGATGCCTGAGGTGGGAAATATGAAAAAGAAAATTTTATGTATTGTATTTCTATCTTGTTTCCTACTCATTGCTTGCGGGCAAAAAAAGGAAAAGGCTAACTCTACTGAAAAGAAGGATTCGGCCAGTACGACTAGCCTGACAACTGGTACGACAGTCCAAACTCCTCCAACGACAGTATCCTCTGTATCCAGTACAGAAGAGACGACAGGAACTGCTCAGGCAAAGGATGCGCAGTTTAACGGTAGCTACTACAGTGTTCAGGGCAAATATGGCGAGGTTGTGATTGTCAATAAAAAACATCCTCTTTCAGCCTCTTATGCTCCTGGTGAAGATCCGACTGCCCAAGCAGCTTTTTTGAAGCTACATGCAGCCATGCAGGCAAATGGCTTTGCTCTCAGCAATCAGTACAGTGGATTCAGAAGTTATGAGACTCAGGCAGGTCTTTACGAAAGCTATGTTGCAAGGGATGGGCAGGCTAGTGCGGATCGCTATTCTGCAAGGCCAGGTTATAGTGAGCATCAGACGGGGCTGGCCTTTGATTTGATGGATTCGTCAGGCAATCTTTTGCAGGATCCCAGCGCGGTGAATTGGCTGGCTCAACATGCCCATGAATATGGCTTTATTGTCCGTTATATGGAGGGTAAGGAGGCTATTACGGGTTATATGACAGAGACCTGGCATGTTCGCTATATTGGCCAAGAAGCAACAGATATCTACAAATCTGGACTCAGTCTGGAAGAATATTTTGGTGTTTCTGGCGGTGCTTATGAATAAAAAAGAAGAGTTTGGAACAAGGGTAGTTCCAAACTCTTCTTTTTTGTTTTGGGTGCTAATGGTGCAGTGTTTGAGCTCAATAACTTAAACGGAAGACTTGTTGACGAAATCGAATTTCTTCGAAATAGCCGATGTCAGGTTGCGTCATTTTTTTGCTTAGTTGACCTCTGACTTGTCAGGTAAGAGAATGGCCAGAATGATATAGGCAGTTAGAAAAGGTATATTGGTCAAACTGGCCAAGATGACGACAGCCCATCGAACGTTTTCTAACTTCCAACCGTAATTTTCGTAGAGGTTAAAGTAATCATAGAGACCAGCGATAACACCTGCAATCGCCTTACGATTGCTATCTTTATAGAGTTTCTTTTTCATTAACCCTTCCTCCTATGGCTTAATAACTTCTACTCCACCCATATAAGGCCGAAGAACTTCTGGGATGGTCACAGAGCCATCTTCATTTTGATAGTTTTCAAGAATGGCTGCGACAGTGCGGCCCACGGCCAGACCGGAACCATTGAGGGTGTGGAGGAGTTTGACCTTGCCATCTGCTTCGTCACGGTAGCGGATTTGGGCCCGTCTAGCCTGGAAGTCTTCAGTATTGGAACAGCTAGAAATTTCACGATAGGCATTCTGCGCTGGGATCCAGACTTCTAAGTCATAGGTTTTAGCGGCTGAGAAGCCCATGTCACCTGTACAGAGGGCCAAAACGCGGTATGGCAGGCCCAGTTTTTGCAGGATGTTCTCTGCGTTAGCGGTCATTTTTTCAAGTTCTTCGTAGGACTGCTCTGGTTTGGCAAACTTGACCATCTCTACCTTGTGGAATTGGTGAAGGCGGATAAGACCACGGGTATCACGGCCAGCAGAACCAGCTTCAGAACGGAAGGATGGACTCATGGCTGTGAAGTTGATGGGCAGGTCTTTGCCATCCAAGATTTCATCGCGGTAGTAGTTGGTTAGAGGCACTTCAGCTGTTGGGATGAGGACGAAGTTGGTATCTGCCAGCTCAAAAGTATCTTCCTTGAATTTTGGATATTGGCCGGTGCCAAACATGGAATCATGGTTGACGATATAGGGTGGAATGACCTCTTGGTAGCCTTCCGCCAGGTGCTCATCCAGCATAAAGTTGTAGAGGGCACGTTCTAAACGAGCACCCAAGCCCTTGTAGAAGAGGAAGCGGGAACCTGTGACTTTTGCTCCACGCTCCCAGTCCAAGATGTCTAGATTTTCACCTAGATCCCAGTGGGCTTTGGGCTCAAAATCAAAGATCCGTGGTGTACCCCAACGGCGAACTTCAACATTATCCTCTTCATCTACTCCGATTGGGACAGAATCGTGGGGAGTATTTGGCAGGATGGTGATGATTGCGGTAACTTGTTCGTCAATAGCAATCAATTCTGCATCCAGGGCCTTGATTTCAGTTGATAGGTTCTGCATGGCAGCAATCTTGTCATCTGCATTTTCTTTGTTGCGCTTGGCTTGGGCGATTTCAGCAGAAACAGTGTTGCGCTTGGCCTTAAGTTCTTCTGCTTGGACCAGCAGCTCGCGTCGTTTGGAGTCCAGGTCTTTGAGTTCAGTAAGGGTTGAGGCCGCAACACCGCGGTTAGTTAGTTTTTCAGTGACGGTGTCAAAATCTGTGCGAATGCGTTTTAAATCGAGCATAGGGTCTTCCTTTCTTGATAAAAAAACACACATGGGAACTGCTGGAGCGATATTTACCGCGGTTCCATCCAGCTTCACATGTGTGCACTTATTACTTATTAAATTGTATTCACGGTAGAATTTCAAAAATGGCCTCTATCTGCTCGCAGCGACCGCAGACTTTCTGGAAGAAGCGCAATTTCTACTTATCCGTTACACTTATTATACATAAAAATGACAAGAATGTAAAATGAATATTAAGAGTTTTTTACCAGAGCTTTTTATGTAACAGCCTATGGTACAATAGTTGCATGTTAGAAAATAAAGAAAAGACCTATTTTCATAATTTGGATTTGTTGAGAATTGTGTCAATGTTTATGATCGTTCTGACCCATATTTTGGGAAAGGGCGGTTTACGTGATGCCGTGGATGGTAGAGAGGATGCTTATTTTTTCATTGTTTGGTTTATGCAAATATTTGCCTATGTGGCCGTAAATTGTTACGGCTTGATTAGTGGTTATATTGGGCTTGGTTCGGAGTCGAAACTATCCAAAATCGCCCTACTTTGGCTACAGGTCCTCTTTTATACGCTTGTCATCACAGTTTGTTTCAACCTCTTTGGTTATCAGCTGGATGGGAATGATTGGCTGGGCGCCTTCTTTCCGGTTGTCACGAGTCAATATTGGTATGTGACAGCCTATTTTGGACTCCTGGTATTCAAACCCTTGCTGGACAAGGGGCTTCGTTTCATTTCTGACAAACAGCTAGGCCAGCTTGTTGTGGGCATCTTTCTAGTTTTCTCTTTAGTACCCGCCCTGTTTAATAATAAGGTTTTGGAATATTCCTTGTCCAAGGGATTTGGGATGACCTGGCTCATTATTCTGTATATTTTAGGTGCTTATCTAAGACGCCTTGATTTAGAAAAAATAAAGACAGGTTTCCTTTTAGCTCTTTATCTTTTCTCCTCCTTGATTACTTTTCTAGGGATGAACGGGATTGGCGAAATCTGGTTTTGGTATCCCTCGCCTAGTTTGGTATTGGCTTCTTTAGCCATCTTCATCCTCTTTGCCAAATGGAAGATATCTGGTCAAGGGAGGTTGGGTGCACTAATTGCCTTTCTAGCACCAGCCAGCTTTGGGGTTTATCTCATTCACTTACATCCCTTGATTGAAAAGCATTTGCTCGTCGATCAGTTTATCTCCCTACTTCACCTGGAAGAATGGCTCCTTCCCTTGGCTCTTTTTTGTCTATCTTTTGTTATTTATCTCGTATCCAGTCTGATAGAGCGGGTACGCTTATGGCTATTCAGGCGGCTCAGACTTCGTGAAAAACTATCCTTTCTGGATCAATATCTATGATATCAAAAAGCAGCCACATATAGGATTGTGGCTGCTTTTGTTTATTTTTTTTGTTTAAATTTTCCTAAGATGGTTTGAACTAAGGTTGGGAGGCGAACGACCTTTTCATTGCCGATATAAGTTCGTGCGATTTTTAATATCTTGCCTGTATCCTTGGAGGCAAAAAGGAATTTGCCCTGGTCCGTGAAAATTTCAAAATGTCGGCTGACCTTCTTGCGACTAACATTTGCTCCAATTGATTGGATGGAAGTCCAAGGGATTTGAATAAAAAGTTCCACATTGACATCAGGATAAAATTCAATGGCCCTATCTCCAACTAAAAATTTTCCTACCTTGCCACCGATTCCCATATAAGAAACACCGGTCGTTTGAAAGTCGATTGATTTGTTTAATGATTGTGCCATGTGAACTCACTTTTCTATTTAATCTTCTTTTATTATATCATATCAAAAGAGTTCCCCGAAGGAAACTCTTTGTGATTACATGATACCAAGCAAGCGAGCAACGATACCTAATGCAAACAATCCGATGATAATGGTGATTGGAGAAACTTTTTTCTTGAGCAACCACATGCAAAGGAAGGTAAGGAGAAGTCCCATCAAACCTGGAATCAATGAATTCAACTGACCTTGGAGAGTTTGGGCTTGTACTTGATCCAAGCTCATGCCACTAAGAGCATCTCCTAAGATACCTTTTAGTTCTGGTCCGGTTACGGCTCCTTCAGGGAAGACAACATAGGCACCCTCTGATAATTGTTTACCTGGAAGATCAATGGTAAAATTGATAGATACCCAACGTTGAACTAAGACAGCCAAGATGAACATACCCAAAATGGAAGCACCTTTGGTGATGTCTTTCAAGATACCGCCTGACATGTCTTTGGTGATTTCAGAACCAGCCTTGTAACCAAATTCTTGTGTGTACCACAAGAAGGCCATACGAATGATGTTCCAACCAAAGAAGAAGATGAGTGGGCCTACAATGTTTCCAGATGAGGCAAGTGAAGCACCGAGGGCACCGAGGATTGGACGAACAGTAAACCAGAAGACTGGGTCACCGATACCAGCAAGAGGTCCCATCATACCGATTTTCACACCTTGGATAGCTGTGTCATCGATTTCAGCACCGTTTGCACGTTCTTCTTCAAGGGCAAGGGTTACACCAAGGATTGGAGAAGCAACGTATGGGTGTGTGTTAAAGAATTCCAAGTGGCGCTCAAGGGCTGCAGCTTGATCTTCTTTTTTCGTGTAGAGT
>NZ_JBHCHN010000047.1:0-4030 GCF_041802885.1 Streptococcus sp. | reverse complement strand
TGGAGAAAGGGGTTTGGGAATCGCGCGAGTCTGTTGATACTTTTGCCTGCTATGCCAAAACCGCCTTTCAAGCGTTCGGGGATTTGGTGCAAAATTGGACAACCTTTAATGAACCCATGGTTCACATTGAGTGTAGCTATCTACAAGGATATCATTATCCGGCCATTCACGATTTCAAAAAAGCAGTACAAGCTGGTTATCACACTTTAATGGCCCATATCAAAGCCGTCTCGGAGTTTCGAAAATTGCAAATAGAAAATGCAAAGATCGGCATTCTTCTGAATATTTCACCTGCTTATGCGAAAAGTGATGCACCAGAAGATTTAAGAGCAAAAGAGATAGCAGATCATCTCAATATCTTTTCTTTCCTAGATACAACGGTTTTAGGTCAGGTCCCAGATTTTCTAATCGAGATTCTTGCAGCAAATCAACTTTTACCAAAAACGGTTGCTGGTGACAAAGCCTTGATTGCAAATAATCCAGTAGATTTTGTTGGTATGAATTACTATCAGCCTTTCCGAGTACAAGCCAAGTTAGATGGCAAACAGCCAGCAGAAGATCCATCAGATTTGTATGCCAGCTATGTCTGGCCCAACCGTCGGATGAATGAGTACAGAGGTTGGGAAATCTATCCTGAAGCCTTATATGATGTTGCCATGCTCATGAAAACGAAGTATCATAATATCCCTTGGTTTGTTTCTGAAAATGGCATGGGGGTTGCGGATGAAGCGCGGTTTGCAGATAAAACGGGAATGATTCAAGATGATTATCGCATTGCCTTTATGCAGGAACATTTGGTCCAATTACAGCGAGGGATTGAAGCGGGCAGTCATTGCTTTGGCTATCATGCCTGGACTTTTGCGGACTGCTGGTCTTGGTTAAATGGCTATCGCAATCGCTATGGGTTTTACAGTGTTGATCTAGCAGATCATCAAAAGCGGACAGTCAAAAAATCAGGCCTTTGGTTCAAGACATTGACTGAAAATAATGGGTTTGAAGCGACAGAGTTTGAGTAACAAGCTTTAAATAGAGCTTACTGAGGGATATGATAATGGTAAAAAAACGTGAAGATATCGAAGAAAATTTAGAAGCTGAGCAAGAAGCCTATGGTAACTTAGCAAAAGAGGTGCAAGAAAAACTGGAGTGGTTTCAGGATCAAAAAATTGGCGTCATTTTTCATTGGGGTCTTTATGCGGAGGCAGGCATTGTTGAGTCTTGGCAGTTATCCGAAGAAGATGACTGGGCTAGAAAAAAGGGGGCTTGGCGGGATCAAATTGATGAGCTAAGACATGATTATTGGGCTTTGGATCAAGCGTTTAATCCAACAAAATTTGATGCGGCCGAGTGGGCAAAAGCTTGTCAAGCAGCTGGTTTTAAGTATATGATCTTTACGACCAAGCACCACGATGGGTTTGCCATGTACGACACACAGTTCAGTGATTACAAACTGACGGGAGGAGATGCTATCTTCCAAAATGATCCACGGGCAGATGCGTTTGGCCAGGTTGTTTCAGCCTTTCGTGAAGTCGGATTAGGTATTGGTGCCTATTATTCAAAACACGATTGGCATTCGCCGTATTATTGGGTGCCGGGCGAGTCGGCAAAGGGGCGTTTAGCTTCCTATGATCCAAAAGAAAAGCCAGAAATGTGGGCTAAGTTTAACCAGTTTGTCACCAATCAATTAACAGAAATTAGTGAGCATTACGGCCCATTGGATATCCTTTGGCTGGATGGTGGCTGGGTAAATGCTGGTCACAATGAATATTTGGACATGGATCAAATCGCTCAGAAGGTTCGAAAAGATCAACCAGATTTATTGATTGTAGACCGTACAATTGGTGGAAAGTATGAAAATTACGTCACACCAGAAAGAAAAATTCCTGAGTTAGCCCCACTCAAGGCTTGGGAGAGTAACATACCGCTAGCTAAAAACTGGGGTTATGTACCAAATGATCAGTACAAACCTTTTGAGGAAATCCTTGAAAGTGTGGTTAAAATTGTCTGCATGGGTGGTAACGTGATTTTAGGTGTTGGTCCAAAGCCAGATGGGACCTTGCCTGAACCCGCTCTAGACATTATGGGGCAATTGGGAGAGTGGTTGTCACAATATGGTCAAGCAATCTACAGCACGCGCCCTATTCAATTTAATCAAAGGTTGGCATTTGACTTTGTTGAAAAGGAAGGCACAGTCTATGGCTTTGCTATAAGCAGTCAACTCACCTTGAAAGATTTACTAGACTTGTCACAGGTAACATCACAACTTACCTTTTTAAACGATGGCTCAATCCTTGACCTATCGTTTGAAACGACAAAGTGTCCCAAGTTTGCTGAACATTACACGGTTATCAAATTTCAAAAAAAGAATACCCAGTTGTAAAAACAAAATCTTAAGTCAAAGGAAAAAGACATGAAAATACCGGAATTTCAAAAAAATCGTTTTGGTTTATTTATTCACTTTGGTGCCTATGCTGTCAATGGAAAATCAGAGTGGTTGAAAAGCCATGAAAAGATGACAGATGAAGCTTATCAAGTCTATATTGATGCTTTTTCTCCGGAAGAAAATTGCATGCAGGAGTGGGCGCGACTTGCTAAGTTAGCAGGAATGAAATATGCCGTTCTGACAACTAAACATCACGACGGGTTTTGTCTTTTTAATTCTAAGCTAACAGATTATTCAACCCAAAAGACATTGAATAGAGATCTTGTCCGTGAATTTGTTGAGGCTTTTCGCGCAGAAGGTATCAAGATTGGGTTTTATTATTCATTGATTGATTGGCATCACTTTGATTTCCCACATTATGGTGATTTGCAGCATCCCATGCGAACAGATCCCAAGGCATTTGAAGAAGAACCTCAGAGAGACTTGAATCGTTATCTGGATGATATGCATGGTCAAATTCGTGAATTACTCACCAACTATGGCAAAATCGACATCATGTGGTATGATTTTTCCTATAATAATCCAGTTGAAACAGGTCTCCCTAACATGAAAGGCGATACTTGGCGCGCTACTCAGCTTGTGGCCATGATGCATGACTTACAGACTGACTTGATTTACAATAATCGAATCGGATCAAACGGTGGGATGCTAGTAGCAGATCCTGAACTGTATGCAGGAGACTTCACATCACCAGAACAATTGCTTCCCCCGAAAGGCATGATGAACGAAAAAGGCGAACTCGTGCCTTGGGAAGCAGCGATTACCATGAATCACACTTGGGGTTATACCAATAACCCATTTGCCTATAAAAGTAGTAAGACTTTGATTCACGCTCTGGTCGACGCAGTGAGTAAAAATGGGAATTTATTACTCAATGTTGGGCCAGATGCCAGAGGTCACTTTCCAGAACTAGCAGCCGAACGTCTGGTTGCGATTGGAAAATGGATGGATCAAAATGCTGCGAGTATTTATGACTGTCAAGCAGCGCCAGTTGATAAACCAGAGTGGGGGAGATATACTTACAAACCAGCAACAGCTAGTCAAGGTGCGAAACTCTATGCCCATATCTATGAAAGAGGCGTAGGGCCACTTCCCTTGGCTGGTTTAGAAGGGAAATTGAAGTCAGCGACGCTTTTATCTGATGGGACGAGGTTAAATATGGATCGACCTTGGAATGTTTCCAAGTTTCCAAATGATGCCTTCCTTGAGCTTCCTTGGTTTGATAGTCTGCCAGATGACTTAGATACCGTCATCGAATTTGAACTATTGGATGGGGTCAACTTGGCTGAATAAGTCGCGTCTGGAGACGTGTGCTTGGTCACTTAGTCTTGATTAGAGAATTAAAGAAGGAGTGGAAGATGTCATTACTCACAATTGATGTTGGCGGTACGAGTATTAAATATGCTCTCTTTCGTAAAGGTGCACTCAGTCAGAAAGGAAGTTTTCCGACACCAACATCATTGACTGCTTACTATGAAGTACTAACAGAACTAGTTAAAAACTATGAGCAACTGTATCAAATTACAGGTGTTGCCATCAGCTCACCCGGCGCTGTCAATAAAACAACAGGTGCTATTGAAGGTGCTAGCG
>NZ_JBHCHN010000046.1:0-15955 GCF_041802885.1 Streptococcus sp. | reverse complement strand
CCATGAGATGAAAAGGTTCACACAAATCATCAAGGTCCGCTCCTGCGTTAATGACCTCCCCTGCGTCGAATGTGACAAGGTCACTACTCGGCTCATCGCATGAAACGATTATAGCACATCTTCCTCATTTTTGTAAAGAATTGGCTCGGGAACTGCCGCATCTCTGAGGCGCTTTTGCATCCAAACCGTATCACACCATTGACCGAACTTGAAGCCGACCTTTTTAAAATGGCCAATTTGCTCAAAGCCCCGCTTTTGATGAAAACGAATAGAAGGTTCATTTGGCAAGGAAATACAGGCTAGCAAGTTGACCACATTTTGCTTTGATAATTTTTCTTCAAGAACATCATAAAGAGCCTGGCCAATACCAGCCTGCCGACGATTTCTATCCACATAGATAGATAATTCAAGGGTCCAGTCATAGGCGTCACGCGCATAATAAGTGTGGGCGTAGGTATAGCCAAGGATTTGACCATCCACTTCTGCCACTAGGTAGGGAAATTTTTCCATAATAGTCGCCATGCGGACCTGAAAGTCCTCTAGGCTGGGAACCTGGGTCTCAAAGGTGATGATAGTCTCTTCCACATAGGGAGCATAGACGGACAGAATAGCCTCCGCATCCTCTTGTTTTGCTTGTCGTATCTTCATCTATTCCTCCAGTAATTGCCGATCGTAAATGGTGTAGTCGCAGCGGTAAATAATCAGACGCTTGCCATCAATCAAGAGTTCGGATGTCTTTGGAGCATCCGATGTATAAAGGGAAACCTTGTCCCCAGCATAGGTTGCCAAGGGGGTTCCATTTTGGGAGCGAATCAAGATAACCTTGGCCTTACCCGTAAAGTCATTTTTGAACTGGGAGACCATGCGGTTGACGACAGGAATGGCCTTACCTTCTTCCTCAACAGTGACCGTTTTTTGGTATTTTGCAAAAAGGTCTTCCAGACCCTCCTCCGCAGCAATCAAGGAGGAGCCCACATGGTCCATTTCATACTGGCCAATAGTCACCTTGAGGACGGATGAATCTGCATTGGAGTTGCCTTCGGCATCAACAGAATCAAAGTCCGCATTGCGCTCGATGGACAGAGATTTGCCAGACATCTCATCAATCAACTGGGAACTTTCATCAAAGGTCCGCACCGTCATCTCCAAGCCAATCCACTCCTCCTTGGTATTTTTCCACCAGTTTTGAATGGACTGACAGGCGGATAAGGAAAACAGACTAAAGACAAGAACCAACGACAACAATATTTTCTTTTTCATAGAAACACCTCCTAGGTCTAGTACCCTATTCTACCACGAAAATGGAAAAACAGAGAAAAAATAGATAGACTTGAGAGTATGGGTAGATAGATTTGGTAGACTAAGAAGTGAAAAGGGGAGTCTGTGACTCCAATCATTTGAAAGGATACGATATTATGAAAGCATTCATTGAGAAACACAAGATGAAGTTGATAATTTTTCTAGCTGTTTGGGGATTTTTCTCTGGCTGTAAAATCCTCTTGACCTTTTTTGGCAAGCCCAATGGGATGGAAGCAAAATACCCTCTCTTCTTTCTGACCATTTCATTGGTTGCCCTCTATGTCATCCCCATGATTTTTCTTATCCGTTACCTGGCAAAACGCTTTGAGATTTCGAAAAAAGTTGTTCATCTCAGCTGGGTTTTGGGAATAACGGCTAGTTACTACTTCTCTGGTATTGGACAAACGCTTTTAGGAGCCTTTTGGTTGTTGGTGGTCAAGCCACCTCAGTCCTTCATTGATGCCTGGGGAGCCGCTGTCACCGCTCCCATCCATGAAGAAGTTGGAAAGGGTCTGGTTGTTCTTCTGGTACTCCTCTTGTTCAAACAGCTCAATCTAAAGAACGCCCTGGTCAGTGGTCTGATTGTTGGCCTAAGTTTTCAGGTTATTGAAGATTGTGTCTACACCTTCCAGCAAATGTTTACGGCTAAAACAGATGGTTTTGCGACCCTCATCGAACGAATTGTCCACGCTGGTGGTACTCACTGGACCTTCTCCCTGGTCTTTGCAGTCGGCATGGTTGCCATCCTCTCAAAAAACAGTGGCCTGTCTAAAAAACAAGGGTGGTTCTGGCTTTCAATGGCAGTCCTTGCCCATTTTCTCCTAAACACTCCTTTCAATGCTGGTCTTACTTCCGACACAGCTGAAGTCACTATTCTCATGCTTTGCTTCAACCTCTGCCTGGCCATTGCAGCCTTCCTGACAGTTGACAAACTTGAAGCCCATAAAGAAAAATCCGCCTAGGAGCGGATTTTTTGGTGTTTTTAAAAGAGACCGAGGGCATTTCCATCAGCATCCACATCCATGTTGAGGGCTGCTGGAGACTTTGGCAGGCCTGGCATGGTCATGACTGCTCCAGTCAGGGCAACGATGAAGCCTGCGCCCAGTTTTGGAACCAGCTCGCGGATGGTAATGTCAAAGCCAGTTGGAGCCCCAAGAAGGCTTGGATCGTCTGAGAAACTGTACTGGGTTTTGGCCATACAGATAGGGAGCTTATCCCAGCCATTCTGAAGGATTTGCGCCATTTGAGTTTTGGCCTTCTTTTCAAAAATGACCTTGTCAGCCCGGTAGATTTCACGCGCCACCTTGCTAATCTTTTCTTCAATACTCTCCTCATCATCGTATAGGCGGTGGTACTGGGCAGGTTGGCTTTCAATGGTGGAGACGACCGTTTCAGCCAGCTCCACTCCTCCATCAGCTCCATTGGCCCACACGCTGGCCAGGGCAATAGGTACTTGGATTTGGTCACACAGCTCCTTTAATCGGGCAATTTCTGCAGCCGTATCGGTCACAAATTCATTGATGGCCACTACTACTGGAATGCCATACTTGCGCATGTTTTCAACGTGACGGGCCAGATTGGCAAAACCAGTCTCCACAGCTGCTACATTTTCAGCTGAAAGGGCATCCTTGGCAACACCGCCATTCATCTTGAGGGCCCGAATGGTGGCCACTACTACGATGGCATCCGGACTCTTAGGCAGGTTGGGGGTCTTGATATCCAGGAATTTTTCTGCACCAAGATCCGCACCAAAGCCGGCTTCTGTCACAGTATAATCAGCTAACCGCAGGGCTGTGGTCGTTGCCAAGACGGAATTACAACCGTGGGCAATGTTGGCGAAGGGACCGCCATGAACAAAGGCTGGTGTGCCATAGATGGTTTGAACCAGATTTGGTTTGAGGGCATCTTTCAGAATCAGAGTCAGGGCACCCTCCACCTTCAAATCACGGACATAGACTGGAGTTCGGTCGTAACGGTAGCCAATCACGATGCTGGCCAGGCGTTCCTTCAGGTTCTCCAAATCAGTGGCCAAGCAAAGGATAGCCATGATTTCAGAAGCAACCGTAATATCGAAGCCGTCTTCACGCGGTACCCCGTTCAGTGGCCCGCCCAAGCCAATAGTGACCTGGCGCAGGGCCCGATCGTTCAAATCCACAACCCGTTTCCAGATAATGCGGCGCGGGTCGATTCCCAGTTCATTTCCCTGATGAAGATGATTGTCAATCAAGGCTGACAGGGCATTGTGAGCTGTTGTAATAGCATGCATGTCGCCCGTGAAGTGCAGGTTAATATCCTCCATAGGAAGGACTTGAGCATAACCACCTCCGGCTGCCCCTCCCTTGACCCCCATGACAGGGCCCAATGAAGGTTCCCGCAAGGCAATCATGGTTTTCTTGCCAATTTTGGACAGGGCATCTGCTAAACCAATGGTAATAGTAGACTTACCCTCACCAGCTGGTGTCGGATTGATGGCGGTCACGAGGATGAGTTTCCCATTTTCCTGACTTTCCAAGTCCTTGATTTTCTTTGCAGTCAGCTTAGCCTTGTATTTTCCATAGAGCTCAATATCGTCAAATCCAATGCCCAGGGGTTCAATAATCTCCGTGATGGGCTGGAGTGTGGCACTTTGAGCAATTTCAATATCTGTTTTCATACATCACCTCAACATTTTTCTAGGTTTATTGTATCAAAAGCAAGTAAAAATTGCACGTTTAGTTCTTATTTTCTCCTTATAGTTCGTTTTTTCAAGATATTTTCATAGTATATTTCCAAAGATAGGGGAGGTCGTAAAAACTTTACGAAAAGGCAATTTTCAGGTACAATGTTAGCATGAAAATTTTAATCACATCAGGGGGCACCAGGGAAGCTATTGATCGGGTTCGCTCCATCACCAATCATTCAACTGGTCAGCTCGGCAAAGTGATTGCGGAAAGCTTTTTGCAGGCGGACCACCAAGTGACCTTAGTCACCACCAAGTCTGCTCTGAAACCTGATGGCCATCCCAACCTGACCATCATCGAAATCAGCGATGTAGCCAGTCTAAAGGAGGCTCTTGAACCCTTGGTGAAGAGCCATGATGTTCTCATCCACAGCATGGCCGTATCAGACTACACACCAGTCTATATGACAGGGATTGATGAGGTTGCCCAGGCTGATTCTGTTTATGATTTGTTGGAAAAAAGAAATGACCAGGGCAAGATTTCGTCTGCTGATGACTACCAGGTCCTCTTTCTCAAAAAAAACACCCAAGATTATTTCCCTTGTCAAAGAGTGGAACCCTGCTATTGGGCTGATTGGCTTTAAGCTGCTGGTCAATGTCAGCAAGGATGAACTGCTTACTGTTGCCCGCGCCAGCTTGGAAAAAAATCAGGCTGACTACATCGTGGCCAATGATCTCTTGGATATCAAGGAAGGTCAACACCGAGCCTATCTGGTCAGCAAGAATGAGCATATCCAAGTTGAAACCAAAGACCAAATCGCTCAACTTATCTTACAGGTTGTGACAAACCAAAAGGAGGCTTAATATGGCAAAGATTACACTGGCTGTTTCAGGCTCTATTTCAGCCTATAAGGCAGCTGATTTAACCAGTCAACTGACCAAGGCAGGTCATGAGGTCACGGTCATCATGACCAAGGCTGCCATTGCCTTTGTCACGCCTTTAACCCTCCAGGCCCTATCCAAAAAACTGGTGCATACCGACATCATGTTGGAGGAAAATCCAGCCTCCATCAAGCACATTGATGTGGCCAAGGAGACAGATTTATTTCTAGTGGCCCCTGCTTCTGCCAATACCATTGCCAAACTGGCCCACGGCCTGGCTGATGACATGCTTTCAGCCGTGGCTCTGGCCATTCCTGCAGGAGTTCCAAAACTGATTGCGCCAGCCATGAATACAAACATGTACCTCAATCTAGCCACCCAGGACAATCTTGAAAAACTTGCCCGCTATGGCTATCAGGAAATTAAGCCCAGAGAAGCCTTGCTGGCCTGTGGTGATTTCGGAACGGGTGCTCTGGCTGAGCTTGATGTCATTCTTGAAAGAGTAAAGGAGATTCTATGAAACAAAATCGTTCCAGTCATGTGGCGACCGTGGCCATGTTTTTTGCGGCCATGTTGGTCATCCACCTCTTAACATCGGTCTTCTTTAATATTCTGCCCTTTCCTATCAAACCAACCATTGTCCATATTCCGGTCATCATCGCTTCCATTCTCTACGGACCACGGGTTGGAGCGACACTGGGCGGATTGATGGGGGTTATCAGTGTGGTCACCAATACTATCGTATTGCTGCCGACCAGCTACCTCTTCTCCCCCTTTGTGGAAAACGGGAACCTCTACTCCCTCATGATTGCCATGATTCCCCGTATCCTTATCGGGATTACACCTTATTATGTCTATAAGATTATGAAAAATAAGGCTGGCCTCATTTTGGCTGGTGCTGTTGGCTCCATGACCAATACCATCTTTGTCCTTGGAGGAATCTTTGTCCTCTTCTCCTCTGTCTATAATGGCAATCTCCAACTGATGCTGGCAGGCATCCTGGGAACAAATGCTATTGCAGAAATGATTATCTCAGCTGTCCTGACAGTTGCCATCGTACCTGTCATTGAAAAACTAAAAAAATAAACTAAAAAGTCACGCCAAGGCGTGCTTTTTTTACTGAAAAATGATATAATGAAAACGTTTAATTAAACAAAATATTCAGGAGGGATTTGTCAATGACATATCAAGAAAAATACAAAACTTGGCTCGTTTATGCCCAACTCCCAGACTATCTCAGACAAGATTTAGTCTCCATGGATGAAAAAACAAAAGAAGATGCTTTCTATACCAATTTGGAATTCGGTACTGCTGGTATGCGTGGCTACATCGGAGCTGGTACCAACCGTATCAACGTTTATGTTGTTCGCCAAGCTACTGAAGGTCTGGCAAAACTAGTGGCTTCAAAGGGTGACGAAGCTAAAAAACGCGGGGTTGCCATTGCCTATGACTCCCGTCACTTCTCTCCAGAATTTGCCTTCGAATCAGCACAAGTTTTGGCTGCCCATGGCATTCAGTCCTATGTCTTTGAAAGCCTCCGTCCAACGCCAGAACTCTCCTTTGCCGTACGTCACTACAATGCCATCGCTGGTATCATGGTAACTGCCAGCCACAATCCGAAAGAATTTAACGGATACAAGGTTTACGGTGAAGATGGCGGACAAATGCCTCCTGCTGATGCCAGCGCCTTGACTGACTACATCCGTGCCATTGACAATCCATTTACCATCGAACTGGCTGATTTGGAAGAAAGCAAGGCTTCTGGAATCATCAAAGTGTTGGGCGAAGAGACTGATGTCCAATACCTTGAAGAACTCAAAGACCTGTCCATCAACCCTGAACTCATCAAAGAATACGGGGCTGACATGAAGATTGTCTACACTCCACTTCATGGTACAGGTGAAATGCTGACCCGCCGTGCTCTAGCTCAAGCTGGTTTCAACTCTGTTCAAATCGTAGAATCTCAAGCAACCGCTGACCCTGATTTCTCAACTGTTGCTTCACCAAACCCAGAAAGTCAAGCTGCCTTTGCCCTTGCTGAAGAGCTGGGCCGTGAAGTTGGCGCGGATGTGCTCCTGGCAACAGACCCAGATGCGGACCGTGTCGGCGTTGAGGTTCGCCAGGCCGATGGCTCTTACTGGAACCTATCTGGTAACCAAATCGGTGCTATCATCGCCAAATACATCCTTGAAGCCCACAAACAGGCTGGAACCTTGCCAGCCAATGCTGCCCTCTGCAAATCCATCGTTTCAACAGAATTGGTGACCAAGATTGCGGAAAGCTATGGGGCAACTATGTTCAACGTCTTGACCGGTTTCAAGTTTATCGCAGAAAAAATCCAAGAATTTGAAGATACCAACAACTACACCTACATGTTTGGTTTTGAAGAAAGCTTCGGCTATCTGATTAAGCCATTTGTTCGTGATAAGGATGCCATCCAAGCCGTTCTCCTAGTAGCTGAAATTGCAGCCTACTACCGCTCACGCGGCCTGACCCTGGCAGATGGTATCGATGAAATCTTCAAAGAATACGGCTACTTCGCTGAAAAGACCATCTCTGTGACCCTTTCTGGTAAGGATGGTGCTGAGCAAATCAAGGCTATCATGGCCAAGTTCCGTGACAATGCTCCTGAGCAATTTAACGGAACAGACATTGCCCTCTTTGAAGACTTTGCCCTTCAAACGGCAACAGACAAGGATGGTAAGGTAACTGCCCTGACCACTCCTCCATCAGATGTCTTGAAGTACACTTTGGCAGATGATTCTTGGTTTGCTGTCCGCCCTTCTGGAACAGAACCAAAAATCAAATTCTACATCGCAACAGTTGGTGAAACCTTGGCTGAAGCGGAAGAAAAGATTGCCAATATCGAAAAAGAAATCAACGACTTTGTTGAATAGTGCAAAAGAGGCTTCGGCCTCTTTTTTCTTGACCTCTAAAACAACCAAAAAGCCACCTGCCTTACTGAGCAGGTGGTTTTTCACAATAATAAAGGAAAAGTTCATGTATCACATACGACAGTGGTTTTTCAACCTATCTTGAAATGATTCACTACCCTATCTATCTTAGATACATATTATAGATACATCTTTTTAACAATTAACTTCACGTTCGTTAAAATTTCAACTACACTTGTTATCAGCCCTTCCCCTCTCCTTAAGGCTCAACTGAAACTTTAACTTCTTCTAAAGAATCGAGTCAGATTAGGGAAGATTTTACAAAATTGGATTAGCCTTAATTCTTTCCAACTTCTAGGGTAGTGCGGCTAATATGACTTTTATCATTCTTAACAATCTAAGGCTATCTATACTTGATAGCAGACCATAAAGCAATGATACAGAACTTTTCCTCTATCAGCAAGATATTATTTACAAGGACAAATACGAAACGAATATCGTTTTGCAAAACATTCTTTCTCTTCACCTCAGAAAGAACAGGACCGCTCAATTTGAGCTAAGAATTTGATTTACTATAATTACTTACAACAAACATGAGTCTCACGACTCTCCATAACTAGACGAATCTCTCGACTGATCTAATTACGCTCTCTTTTCCTTTATACTCCTTCCTTTGATAGGTCCTTGGTAAATAACACCGGCTAAATAGCAACTGTGATTGCAATCACTAGGGAGAATATATAACTTCCTCCCCTTGTACCTGTATTATATCACCTTTTTGAAGCGCTTTCAAGTATTTATACGCAGAATTTTGAAAAATGATGGATAATTCCTTCACCCATCATTCTCTCTTATTTTAAACCATCTTGAAAAGCTTCCCACATCTTTTGCTGGGGTTTGGCAAAGGGATAGTGATGAAATTCGTCTGCGCTGACCCAGACTAGTTCCCTGTCAGTCCCCACAGATCCGCGACTATCTGACACCAAGCCTTCCATGATTTGAATCTGCCACTTGCGGTGGCTAAAAATATGTTGGACAGTTGGAAAACTGCTATTTTTCCAGTGGACATTCAGCTGGTAGTTTTCCGTAAAAATCTCTTTAGGATTGTCCTGCACCATCTCCTCTGCTACCTGAAATAAATTCAGGTCTTGTTCACGAGGTTCTGTGATTTCTAGCAAGGGAAAGGACCAAAAACCTGATAAGAGGCCAGCATTCTGATTTTTCTCCAGTAAAAACTGATTTTTCTCATTTCGGATGACAAAGCCCTTGAAATAAACAGGGATTGGCTTTTTCTTGGGAGCCTTAATAGGATACTTGTCCATGGTTCCATTGCGATAGGCAGCACTAAATTCCTTAACAGGACTTTCTTCAGGTCTGGGATTCACAGGTGATTCAATGTCTGACCCCAGATCCATCAAGGCTTGATTAAAGTCTCCAGGTCTGACCGGATCAATCAGGATTTCCATCATAGCCTGGAAAATCTTACGGTTGGCAGGGACTCCAATATCATAATCCACTTCAAAAAGGCGGCTCAAAACCCTCATCACATTGCCATCAACCGCTGGTTCTGGCAGCTGAAAGGCAATACTGGCAATGGCTCCCGCTGTATAGGGGCCTATCCCTTTTAAGGTCAATATTTCCTCGTGTGTTTCAGGGAATTTACCACCAAAATCAGCCACCATTTGCTGAGCTGCCTTTTGCATATTACGGACACGGGAATAGTAACCTAGACCTTCCCAGACCTTGAGCAAGACTTCTTCAAGAGCCTGGGCCAAATCTTCAATGGTCGGAAGGCGATGAAGAAAACTTTCATAGTAAGGAATGACTGTATCCACTCGAGTCTGCTGGAGCATAATTTCCGAAACCCAAATAGCGTATGGGTCGCTGGTCCTGCGCCAGGGAAGGTCTCGCTTATTGGCATCATACCAGTCCAAAAGAGCTTTTCTAAAGGCCTCAATCTGATCTTGGGGCCACATTTCAATACCATAATCTCTTAAATCTAACATAGTTTAAGTATAGCATAGGAAGACAAAAAGAGCCAAAAATGGCTCTTCCTTTAATGGCCTTTCTGGCTCATTTGCATCTGGTAATAGTGTCCCTTCGCAGCCATGAGTTGGGCATGATTGCCTTGTTCGACAATGGCCCCATCTGACATAACAAGGATGATATCCGCATGCTGGATAGTTGATAGTCTGTGGGCAATAATAAAGCTAGTCCGACCCAGCATGAGTTTTTCAAAAGCTTCCTGAATCAAGAGCTCCGTTCGGGTATCGATGGATGAGGTCGCTTCATCCAAAATTAGGATACGGGGCAACTTAACAAAGATACGGGCAATGGCCAGTAACTGTCGCTGACCTTGAGAAAGGGATTCACCAGCATCAGCCAAATAGGTATCGTAACCCTGGGGAAGATGACGAATGAAGAAATCGGGATTGGCTGCCTTTGCTGCCTCAATGATCAGTTCTCTAGTAGCATTTGGATAACCATAGGCAATATTGTCATGAACAGTTGCTGACTTGAGCCAGGTTTCCTGCAGGACCATTCCAATCTCTTTTCTCAGTGACTCCCGACTATAGGCTGAGATTGGTACTCCATCCAAGAAAATCTCTCCCTTATCCAGGGGATAAAAGCGCATGAGCAGATTGATCAGAGTGGATTTACCAGCTCCAGTTGGACCAACAATGGCCACCTTGCTGCCTGCTGGAACCGAAAGATTGAGATTGTTAATGAGGGTTTTTCCGACCTGGTAGGAAAAATCCACATCCTTGAATTCAATATGGCCTACAACTGCTTCTCTCTCCAGCTCGCTACTTGAGTCATCAATCATATCTGCTTCACCCAAAATTGCAAACATCCTCTCTGCACAGGCCAATGCACTCTGCAATTCAGACAGGACAGAGGAAATGTCATTGAAAGGTTTAGAATATTGACTGGCGTAGTTGAGAAAAGTGGTCAAACCTCCAACTGTAAAACTGCCATTCATGATTCGCAGGGCTCCCAAACCTGCCAGCAGGGCATAAATGAGAGCATTGACAAATCTGGTTGAGGGATTGACTGTGGAAGAGGAAAAAATAGCCGCTTGCGAATAGCTTGCATACTGGTCATTGACCTCCTTGAAGCGACCAACAAACTCCTCTTGAGCATTAAAGGCCTGAATCAAGGAAAGCTGGCTCATGCTCTCTTCCAGCAAAGAAACCTGGTCTCCCCTGGCCCTGGTTTGCTTGCGGTAATAATGATAACTTTTTTGAGCGATAAAGCGAGCGATAAAGAGGGAAAGCGGCGTTAAGACGACAACGACCATCGTCATCAAGGTATCCAGCCTAATCATGGTAAAAATCATGACGAAAATGGTTAAAAAACCAAGGAAAAACTGCTGAAAAATCATTAAAAGCCCATTTGTCAGCTGCTCACTATCACTGGATATCCTGGCCACCAGATCCCCCAAACCTTGCTTATCCAGATAAGCCAAGGGTAGGCTATGCAATTTTTCAAAAATCCGCTGACGTAAGTCCGTCACCAACTGATAAACCAGCTGATTAGACAAGAGGGGACTAATCCATTGCAAGAGGGTATTAGCAAGGACCACCAGACCCATTTGCCAAAGAATGAGCCAAAATGAGGAACTGAATCCTGTCTCCAAGCTGGCATCCACTGCCTGACCAATCAAGATGGGCAGGTAGACCGTCAGCAAAACCTGGCCCACTGTCGCCATGAAAAAGAAGAAAAGATGCCAGGGTTTTTGAAGTAAGAGCCGGAAAATGGCCCCGAAGGTCCTGCTTCTGCTTGTTCTGCTTCTCATTCAACCACCTCCTGACCTTCTTGGGATTTTGCAATCTCTTGATAGACAGGGCAAGAAATCAATAGCTCGTCATGCCTGCCCAAACCGACCTGGCGACCTTGGTCTAAAACTAGGATTTGCTGAGCAGCCCTAAGGCTCTTTATCCGCTGTGAAACAATGATGAGAGTCTTGTCGGGCAATCGTGTCTGAATAGCTTCTAGGAGCCGACTTTCTGTCAGGTAATCCAAGGCCGAGGTTGCATCATCTAGAATCAGGATGGGCGCTGGCTGTAAAAGGGCCCTCGCAATGGTCAAACGCTGGCGCTGGCCACCTGAGAAATTTCGTCCCATGGCCTCAACTGGGCTATCCAGCCCTTCTTTAGCCTCCAAAAAATCCCTAGCCTGGGCAATGTCCAGGGCTTGCCACATTTCTTGGTCAGAAATATTGGTTAGACCAAGGCTCAGATTGGACCGAACATCTCCTTTAAAAAGCTGGGCTTTTTGTGGAACTAGGGCAAATTGTTGCCGCCAGGCCTTGAGATTGTTAGGACTCTTTCCTTCAACATAAAGAGTCAAGCGGCCTGCCGACACGGGATAAAGCCGCAAAAGCAGGTTTACGAGACTAGACTTACCTGAACCTGTACCACCGATGATGCCAAAAATATTGCCTGCATGGACAGAAAAATTCAACTGGTCTAAGGCCAAATTAGCCGATTCTGGATAGGTAAAGCAAACATCTTCCGCTTCCAAGAGCAAGGATGCTTGATTGGTCCTTTCGATAGGGAGGTCAGCCTCTATATCTTCTGATTCTTGTTCAAAAATCTCCTGAACTCGCTTGGCGGATATAAAGGTTTGGTTCATGGTCATCATAACCATGACCATCTTGACCAACTCAATCAGAATCTGCAAAAGATAGTTAATCAAGGCTATGAGCTGACCCTGTTCTAATAAGTTAGAATGGATGGCCATTTTTCCCTGATAAATCAGAATAATCAAACTGAGATTGACCACTAGATAGGTAAGAGGTGCAAGGGATGCTGACCAGGCTCCAGCCTTCACTTGCCGATTAAGATAGGACTGGTTTTCTTTTTTAAAGGCCTGGATTTCACGATCCTTTTGACCAAAGGCCCGAATGACACGGGCACCTAGAACATTTTCCCTAACCATGGACACCAGTTTATCTACTGACTTTCTCATTTGAACAAAAATCCTGGCAGAAAACACCGAAACCAGGACCACAATGACCAGCAAGATAGCCACCATGATGAGGAAGATGATAGATAGACGAGGACTGATGGAAAATGCCATGAGCATGGCACCAAAGACAACAATAGGGGCTCTTAAAAAGAGGCGCAGAAAGCTGTTAATCCCCGTTTGAATCTGAAGGCAATCGCTGGACAGGCGTGTCAGAAGACTGGAAGTCGATAATCGATCTTGACTGGACTTTGGAAGTGAAAGAACCTTTTGATAGAGGTCCTGACTCAAACTTTTTGTGTATCCAACCGCTGCCTTTGCAGAATAATATTGGGCAGTAATAGCAACTGCAACTCCGACAGAGGCCAAACCGACCAATAGTAAAACCATAGCAACCAAGTCTCCTTGATTGCCATGAGGAATGATAGAGTCAACGATATAGGCGATGACTAAAGGAACTATTAGCTCAAAGAGGGCCTCTAGGAGCTTAAAGAGCGGTCCTAGAATAGACTCCTTGAGATAGTCCCGAAAATAGCGAAAAAGTGAAACCATGCTTACAAGGCATCCACTGCTTGGGCAGCTGTGATGATACCCAGCTTGTAAACATCTTCAGAACTACAGCCGCGTGAAAGGTCATTTACTGGCTTGTTCAACCCTTGAAGAACTGGCCCAACTGCTTCGAAACCACCTAGACGCTCCGCAATCTTATAGGCGATGTTTCCAGCTTCAATAGCAGGGAAAATAAAGACATTGGCTTGACCAGCAACTGGGCTATCTGGTGCCTTCAAGCGGGCAGTATTTGGCTCTAAGGCCGCATCCATTTGCAATTCCCCATCAATCAAGAGATCTGGACGAGCTTCTTGGGCCAAGCGCGTTGCTTCCACTACCTTGTCAACATGGGGACCTGAACCAGAACCCTTGGTAGAATAAGAAATCATGGCAATCTTTGGCTCCAAACCAAAGGTTTGAGCAGTTGCTGCAGACTGGATTGCAATCTCAGCAAGGGCTTCTGCATCTGGATCAATGTTGATGGCGCAATCCCCAAAGATATACTTATGCTCATCCTTAACCATCAAGAAGACACCTGAAGTCCGCTTCACACCTGGTTTTGTCTTGATAATTTGAAGTGCCGGACGAACAGTATCAGCAGTCGAGTGAACTGCTCCAGAAACCATTCCTTCAGCCAAACCAAGCTGAACCAACATGACACCGAAATAGTTAACATCCCGCAAGATTTGGTCTGCTTGAGCCTCATCTACCTTTCCTTTACGAAGGTTGAGGAATTCCTGCTTCATGGTCTCAAAGTTTGCATAGTTATTTGGGTCAATAACCGTGATACCTGGATTTGAGAAACCGAAATCGGTCAAAAGGGTATGAACTTCTGAAGGGACACCTAGAATAATGGGTTCAGCCAGACCTTCAAACTTCAAACGAGCTGCCGCACGAACCACGCGCTCATCTTTTCCTTCTGGGAAAACAATCCGTAGTTTTTTACCTACGATTTTGTGTTTCATTTCACCGAATAAATTCCGAATTTCCATTGTAAATCTCCTTGATTTAGTTTAATTTTTTTATTACAGCCTGAAAGTCGGCTGGTAATGGACTAGTTAAATTGAGTCTCTCCTCCATGAAAGGATTGACAAATGAAAGGTTTTGGCAATGAAGGGCTTGACGCTCGATACCAAAATCAAGACTGCCTCCATACAAGTCATCCCCTAGGAGGGGAAAGCCAATGTGGGAAAAATGAACCCGAATCTGATGGGTCCGCCCCGTATGGAGCTGAATATCCACCAAATGAATATCTCCCCAAGACTGGACAAGCTCATAAGATGTATGGGCATACTTGCCAGACTGGGTCACAATCCGAGTGATGATACTATCCTCTGGACGACCGATGGGAGCAATAATATCCCCTGAAGGGGCCAATTCACCCTGGCCATGAACAAGGGCATAATAGCGTTTTTGGATGGTCTTGGCCTGGAGCTGCTTGTCCAAACGAGCATGGGCATAGCCGTGCTTGGCAAAAAGCATGAGGCCAGATGTATCCCGATCGAGCCTGGTCACGATATGGACCTGCTTGTTCTCATAATTCTGGCTCAGGTAATATCCTTTGACAAAATTAGCGATGGTCGATGAATGAATGGCACTTGGAATGGAAGCGAAGCCGACAGGCTTATTGATAACCAGAAAATGCTCATCTTCAAAGACAATCTCTAGAGGATGTTCAACCGCTTCCAATTTTCCATTCAGATCTTCTTCATTTGGAATCTCTACCACCACCCTATCACCAATATCCAGGAGATAGGTGGCATTTCGCTGAATCCCATTGACCAGGATATCACCACCCCTGAACTTGATTTTAGCCAGCAGGGTTTTGGAGATTTCATGCTTTTTAAGAAAGGTTTTCACCTTGACATGCTGGTCCGCAACAAACTCAAAGCGCATCACTCCACCTCTCCGATGAAGGCATCCTTGACCCGGTTCCAAAAGCTGGTATGGCTGGGTGAGGCCACAAAATGAATCTTACTCTGGTCCAGCTGGTACTCAATGCGGTCAATATTGTCATAGACAAAGGTCCGATTATCCACTGACAGCGAATAGCGGTCATCATGCTTGGGTTCGATGACAATCTTATCCTTTTTAGGAACCACAATAGAGGAGCCCAGTGTTCTGTAAACCCGGTTGTTGAGACTGGCAACCTCCGCAATCTGGAGAGCTTCGATGGTTGGATGGAGGACCGCACCACCCAGAGATTTATTGTAGGCTGTAGAGCCTGTTGGAGTCGATACCGAAATCCCATCCCCACGAAAGCGTTCAAAGTGGACATTGTTAATAAAAACATCCGCAACCATGGTCTTCGACAGACGTTTGACAGTGGCTTCATTTAGGGCTCTGGCAGAAACCTGACGGCCGTCTATCATCTTCACCTTGACATTCAGGATAGGATAGGAAACCCTGGCACCCGTATCCAGTTTCAGATTTTCAATCAGCTTGTCCACTTCAAAATCTCGGTAATCCGTATAAAAACCGAGGTGTCCTGTGTGAATCCCAACAAAACGAACATGGTCAATGATGGATTCATACTTGTGGAAGGCTGAAAGCAGCATGCCATCCCCTCCGATGGAAACGACTATGTCCGGATTTTTTGGGGTTAGAATAAAATTGGCTTCTTTTAACTTAGCCCATAATTCCTTAGAAACAGCCTCACTCTTTGGAATGTGACTGCTGAAAAAGGCGACTTTTTTTCTAT
>NZ_JBHCHN010000045.1:0-10949 GCF_041802885.1 Streptococcus sp. | reverse complement strand
ATTAAACCTGTTTTGGAAGATGGAAAATCTGCTAGAACAGTCACCTTCAGCCCAGAAGAGGAAAAGATTGTCAAAGGTCTCTTCCTTCTGACCACCAAACCAGTCCTCTATGTAGCCAATGTGGATGAAGACAAGGTGGCAGACCCAGATGCTATTGACTATGTGCAACAAATCCGTGCATTTGCAGCGACAGAAAACGCAGAAGTAGTGGTCATCTCAGCGCGTGCTGAAGAAGAAATTGCAGAGTTGGATGACGAAGACAAGGCAGAATTTTTGGAAGCTATCGGTTTGACCGAATCGGGTGTGGATAAGTTGACTCGGGCAGCCTATCATTTGCTGGGACTTGGCACCTACTTTACAGCCGGTGAAAAAGAAGTGCGTGCCTGGACCTTCAAACGTGGCATCAAGGCCCCACAAGCGGCCGGAATCATCCACTCAGACTTTGAAAAAGGTTTCATCCGTGCGGTGACCATGTCTTACGATGACTTGATGAAGTATGGCTCTGAGAAGGCTGTTAAGGAAGCAGGTCGCCTTCGTGAAGAAGGAAAAGAGTATATTGTTCAGGACGGCGACATCATGGAGTTCCGCTTCAATGTCTAAGTTTTTTATTGAAAAATAGTTTAAAACCAAGGCTGAAATCAACTTTCAGTCCTTTTGGTCTTTTTGAAAGGAAAAAAATGGTCAAGATGATTGTAGGTCTGGGCAATCCAGGCAGTAAATACCATGAAACCCGTCATAATGTTGGTTTTATGCTGGTGGATATGCTTGCAAAAAGGGAAAATCTTAGCTTCACCCATGATAAGATTTTCCAAGCAGACATTGCCTCAACTTTTATTGATGGCCAAAAAATTTATTTGGTCAAGCCTACCACCTTTATGAATGAATCTGGCAAGGCTGTCCATGCCCTTTTGGCCTACTATGGGCTTGATGAGAGGAATTTATTGGTGGCCTATGATGATTTGGATATGGTAGTAGGGAAAATTCGTTTCCGTCAAAAGGGTTCGGCAGGTGGCCATAATGGAATTAAGTCCCTGATTGCCCATCTCAAAACCCAGGAATTTGACCGCATCAAGATAGGCATCGGTCGTCCAAAACCAGGAATGACAGTTGTCAATCATGTCCTGTCCAAATTTGATACGGAAGACCGTATTGAAATTGACAAAACCTTGGATAAACTTGACAGTGCTGTCAACTACTATCTGCAAGAAAAGGACCTGGAAAAGGTCATGAGAAAGTTTAATGGTCTATGAATCTAATTGAATTAATCCAGCAAAACCAGTACATTCAAAAATGGCAGCAACAACTGAATACCTCTAGTCGTCAGTTGATTTTGGGACTCTCTGGCACCAGCAAGGCCCTGGTCATGAGTTCGGCCTTTGATAGTTTGAGTGAAAAAATCATCATTTTTACTAGCAGCCAAAATGAAGCTGAAAATCTGGTTGCCAGCCTGTCTGACCTATTGGGCAGTGACTATGTTTACAACTTCTTTACAGATGATAGTCCTATCGCAGAATTTGTTTTTTCTTCCAAAGAAAAAAGGCAAACAAGGGTAGACAGTTTAAATTTTCTCTTAAATAAACAGCAATCAGGTATTCTGGTTGCTAATTTTGCTGCAGCCAAAATCCATCTTCCTAGTCCCAAAAATTACCAAGAGACAGTTAGTGAGGTTCGGCTTCAGGATGAGATTCAAGTTGACAGTCTTGTAAAGAAACTACTAGCTACTGGCTACAAAAAAGTGTCCCGAGTCCTCTCTCAGGGAGAATTTAGCCTCCGTGGGGATATCTTAGATATTTACGAAATAAACTCCGAACTTCCCTATCGACTGGAATTCTTTGGGGATGAAGTGGATGGTATTCGAACCTTTGATGTGGAAACACAGAGGTCAATAGAAAATCTAGAGACTGTGACCATCTATCCCGCCTCTGATATCATCTTGACAGAAGAGGATTTTGCACGGGCAGAAGATAGACTGAATTCCTTGCTGGAAATGGTTGACATCAGCGAGCAGAAATCCTATCTAGAAGAAGTATTATCCGATATCAAAACTGGCTACCGCCATCCAGATATCGGTAAATTCCTTTCCCTCTTTTATGAAAAAGAATGGACCCTTTTAGATTATCTACCAAAAGAGTCTCCTATCTTTTTTGATAATTTTCATAAAATCATGGACAGCCATGCCCAATTTGAGAAGGAAGTTGCGGAGTTGTTGACAGATGATTTACAAAAGTGTCAATCTCACTCCAGCCTCCAGTATTTTGTGGACACCTATTCAAAACTTAGAAAATACCAACCTTCGACTTATTTTTCTACCTTCCAGAAGGGATTGGGAAATCTCAAATTTGATGCAATTTATAGTTTTAACCAGCATCCAATGCAGGAATTTTTCAATCAAATTCCTCTTTTAAAAGAAGAATTAAATCGCTATGCTAAATCCAATTTTACAGTGATTCTTCAAGCTCAGTCAGAATCCTCTTTACAAAGTTTACAGAAAATTTTACAGGAATATGGGGTTCAAATTCCTTATAGGGATGCCAATGAATTACTTGTGGGCCAGCAGCAGGTCACCATAGGTCAGTTGGGAGCTGGTTTCCACTTCCTGGATGAAAAAATCGCCCTCATTACCGAGCGGGAAATTTTCCACAAGAAGGTCAAACGCAAAATTCGGCGCCAACATGCTAGTAATGCCGAACGCTTGCGAGACTACAACGAGTTAGAAAAGGGCGATTATGTGGTTCACCACATTCATGGGATTGGGCAATTTTTAGGTATTGAAACTATCCAAGTTTCAGGGGTCCATCGGGACTACATCACCATTCAGTACCAAAATTCAGACAGGATTTCTCTGCCTGTTGAGCAGATTGATGGGCTTTCCAAGTACATTGCCTCGGATGGCAAACAGCCCAAACTCAATAAACTCAACGATGGTCGTTTTCAAAAGACCAAACAAAAGGTCCAAAAGCAGGTGGAAGATATCGCCGAGGACCTGATCAAACTCTACGCAGAACGCAGTCAATTAAAGGGCTTTACCTTTTCAGCGGATGATGACAACCAGTTAGAATTTGACCAGCATTTCGCTTATGTGGAAACAGAAGACCAGCTTCGCTCCATTGATGAAGTGAAAAGGGATATGGAAAAAGCCTTTCCTATGGACCGCCTCTTAGTGGGAGATGTGGGTTTCGGAAAGACTGAGGTAGCGATGCGGGCCGCCTTCAAGGCTGTCAATGATGGAAAACAGGTCGCCATCTTAGTTCCAACAACAGTCTTGGCCCAGCAGCACTATGAAAACTTCATCGAGCGATTTGCAGATTTTCCAGTCAATATTGGGGTTCTCAGCCGTTTCCGAACCAAGGCCGAGCAAACAGCCACCTTGGAAAAATTGAAGAAGGGCCAGTTGGATATTATCATTGGGACCCACCGGCTCCTGTCAAAAGATGTGATTTTTGCAGATTTGGGCCTCTTGGTCATTGATGAGGAACAACGTTTTGGGGTCAAGCACAAGGAAACTCTCAAGGAACTCAAGAAAAAAATTGATGTCTTGACCCTGACAGCTACCCCTATTCCAAGGACCCTCCACATGTCCATGCTGGGAATCCGAGACCTGTCAGTCATCGAAACGCCGCCGACTAACCGCTATCCTGTTCAAACCTATGTCATGGAAACCAATCCAACCGTGATTCGGGATGCCATTCTTCGTGAAATAGATCGGGGAGGACAGGTTTACTACCTTTACAATAAAGTTGATACTATTGAAAAAAAAGTTTCGGAACTTCGTGATTTGGTGCCAGAGGCCTCCATCGCCTTTGTCCATGGTCAAATGTCTGAAATCCAATTAGAAAATACTTTATATGCCTTTATCGAAGGGGAATATAATGTTCTGGTCACAACCACCATCATTGAAACCGGTGTGGATATTCCCAATGCCAATACCCTCTTTGTCGAAAATGCCGATCACATGGGACTGTCAACGCTCTATCAGCTCCGAGGTCGTGTTGGCCGTTCCAACCGTATTGCCTATGCCTATCTCATGTACCGGCCAGACAAATCCTTGACAGAGGTTTCAGAAAAACGCCTGGAAGCCATCAAAGGATTTACAGAATTAGGTTCAGGCTTTAAAATTGCCATGCAGGATTTATCCATTCGCGGGGCTGGAAATCTGCTCGGAGCAGCTCAGAGTGGCTTCATCGATTCCATTGGTTATGAACTCTACTCCCAGCTCCTTGAGGCAGCTATTTTGGAAAAACAAGGCAAAACCAAAAAACGCCAGAAATCCAATACAGAGATGAATCTCTCTATCGATGCTTACCTCCCAAGCACCTATATCGATGATCAGCGACAAAAAATTGAAATTTACAAACGTATCAAGGAACTTGACAGTCGTGTCAACTATGAAGAACTGCAAAGTGAATTGATGGACCGATTTGGAGAGTATCCAGATGCTGTTGCCTATCTCTTAGAAATTGGCCTTCTCAAGTCCTTTTTGGACCAAGCCTTTGCCAAATCAGTTGAGAAAAAACAAGGTCAGTTGATTGTTACATTTGAAGCCATGGCTGGTCAGTTCTTCTTGACCCAAGATTATTTTCAAGCCCTATCCGCAACCAATCTCAAAGCTCGTATTTCTGAAAATGCAGGCCAGATGCAGGTTATCTTCGATGTTCGGCATCAAAAAGACTTTGAAATCCTGGAGCAATTGATGATTTTTAGCGAACAATTGGCAGCTAAAAAACTTGAAAAATCACAATAAATTGCCAGTTGAAGCCAAAACATGATAAAATAGAAGGGATTGTGAGGTGTCCAATTATGCGATTAGATAAATATTTAAAAGTATCCCGTATTATCAAGCGGAGAACTGTTGCCAAGGAAGTGGCCGACAAGGGCCGAATCAAGGTCAATGGCATCCTGGCCAAGTCCTCAACAGATTTAAAAGTAAATGACTTGGTAGAAATTCGTTTTGGCAACAAACTACTGACTGTCAAAGTCCTGGAAATGAAAGATTCAACAAAAAAAGAAGACGCACTGAAAATGTATGAAATCATCAGTGAAGTTAGGGTAGAAGCAGATGAAAAAATCTAATGTTCTCCAAATTAACAACCAGTTCATCCAAAATGAATTGCAAAAAAGAAGAAAAAATGATGATGAGAATCGTCAAAAAACCAGATTTATGGGATTGATCCTCGTTTTGGCCATCTTTTTATTCATCTTACCTACCTATAATTTAGTAGAGAGTTACAATACATTAAAGGATAAGGAAAAACAACTGGTACAACTAGAAGAGCGTTACCAAGAATTGACCCGACAGGAAAAATTGGAGTCTTCGCTAGTTACCAAATTAAAAGATGAAGAGTATGCAGCCAAGTACATTCGAGCCAAGCTGCAGTATTCAAAAGATGGTGAATTTATCTATAATATCCCGGGATTGTTGCCAAAATGACAGAAGATATTTTGCAAACAGTGGAAACTTTTTTAACTTATTCTGACGAAAAATTAGCAGAATTGTCTCAGAAAAATCAGGCTTTAAAGCTAGAGGTATCTGACCAAGAAAACTAGGAAGGAGGGAAAATGAAGAAATATCTATTGCTTTTGCTGATGCCAATTTTATTGGCAAGCGCTACAGTTGACAGCACAGAAATTGATTTTATTTTGACTAATCAAGAAAATTTCTTACTCAATGCCAAGGTGACAGATGAAACCTTCACATCTATCCCATCCAATCCTAATGTCTATTCACCAGTTGACACCTATCTTGACAGAAACTTGACACAAAAAGCTTCAACTTTAAAAGAAAATCAGGCTTTTCATATCCAATCTGTAGAGATAAATAATCAAAATCAACAAGTCTTCCTCTTGGACAATGGCCAATACCTGCTGGTGGACCTCAAGGTTATCTTTGATGACCAAATTTTAGAATCTACGACGACACAAGCAACCGTATGGTTAAAAAAAGATTTTAAGTTATATACCAATCCTATTGGAAACCAACAAAAAATAGCAAAAACTTCCTTAAAAGCATATCAATCAGTAGAGATTTCTGAAATTGTCACAACTCCAACAGATATTTATGCTAAGATTGATGGTAAAGGTTGGCTAAAGAGTACCGACATCTCCCAAGAAGATAATCGCATAGAAGCTGTTCAGGAATTACTGAATAAAAAATATGCAAAAGACAATATCGGAGTTTATGTCAAACAACTTACTAGTCAAAAAACAGCTGGAGTCAATCAAGACAAAATGATGTATGCGGCTAGTGTAACCAAATTACCAGTCCTTTACTATGTTCAGGAAAAAATTGACCAAAAAGAATATAGTTTGACAGAAGGTTTACAGTATATTGACAAGGTAACTGGTTTTAAGGGAAGCTATTCTGCTGAAGGCAGTGGTTCTTTAGGGAAAACAGCTGATAATCGTCATTACCGAATTGATGAACTAATCAATAAAACAGCAAAAGAATCGGATAATGCAGCCAGCAATCTGTTGGCCTATTACGTTACAAATCAATTTGATGCGGTCTTCTATGAAGAAATCACAGCAATTGTTGGACAAAAATGGGACATGTCATCGCGCCAGGCTTCTGCTCAAATGGCAGGTATGATAATGGAGGCCATCTATCATCAGTCCGGCTATGTTTTGGGAAGTTTACAAAATACAGAGTTTGATAATCAGCGCATTGCCCGCGATATTCCGGTTCCTGTTGCGCATAAGATCGGAGATGCCTATGACTTTCGACACGATGTGGGTGTTGTTTATACAGATTCTCCCTTTATCTTATCTATTTTCACTGACCAATCGGACTATGACACCATCTCAGAAATTGCAGATGATGTATATGAATTATTAAAATGATGAAGAAAAAATTTTTGAAAGTGGCACAAGATGGTCACTTTTTTGATAAACATAAAAAAATATTAGTCGCAGTTTCCGGCGGAAAGGATTCGATGGCTCTGCTGGATTGTTTACTGGCTACAAGGGACGAGCTTCAGTTAGAAATTGGCATCGCCCATGTCAACCACAAGCAGCGCAAGGAATCGGATGAAGAAGAAGCACATTTGAAGAGCTTTGCCCAGCAAGAAAATATTCCCATCTATACTGCAAACTATCAGGATTCTGTCTTTTCTGAAAAAAAGGCCCGCGATTTCCGTTATCAATTTTTTGAAAAAAAGATGCGAGAACATGCTTATACTGGATTGGTCACAGCCCATCATGCCGATGATCAAGCTGAGACTATCTTTATGCGCCTTCTTCGAGGCAGTCGCCTCCGTCATCTATCAGGTATTCAAGCCATTCAAAATTTTGGTCCGGGCCAATTGATTCGACCTCTTCTGTCCTTTAAAAAATCAGAACTAGAGGCTACTTTTTATTTTGAAGACAGTAGCAACAAGGAAAATACATACCTACGCAATCGTATCCGAAATAACTATCTTCCACTTTTAGAGAAAGAAAACCCACAATTTTCACATTATCTTCTGGAACTTGGTCAAGAAAATGCCCAGCTATTTCAAGCTTTACAGGACTTAACCAAAGACATCAATACAACAAGTGTGCCTATTTTCAGAAAACAAAGTCCAGCAGTTCAAGTATTTTTACTTCAGGACTATTTAGCAACATTTCCTGATTTACAGGTTAGTAAAGCTCAGTTTAAAGAAATACTGACCATCCTGCAAACCAAGTCTAATTACTATCACCCCCTAAACCACCATTATTGTCTGATAAAAGATTATAATCAGTTTGAAATTTTCAAAATCCTTCCAGAGACGGATGAAAATGAGCGAGAGTATGTGATAGAATCAGAAGGTATTTTTGAATTTGGTGGTATTATTTTCTCCCTAAACCGAGACCTGCCAAATGCCAATCAGGTTCTTTGGGTTGATAAACATCAACCAATTCGACTTAGATACCGTAAGGCTGGCGACACAATTCTTCTTAACGGTATTCAAAAAAAATTGCGACGCTACTTTATTGACCAAAAAGTCCCTGCAAAAAAACGCCAAGAAGCTATTATCATCGAGCAATATAAAACCATTCTTGGAGTGGCTAATCAGGTGACTAGTGATTTGAGTAAATCAGTAAAAAATGATATAATGAAAACCAAACTATATATAAAAACGAAAGAGTAGCTGACTATGTTAGAAAATGACATCAAAACCATTCTTATCTCTGAAGCTGAAATCATTGAAAAGAGTCGGGAACTGGGTAAAAAACTGACAGAGGAATACCAGGGGAAAAATCCCATTCTTGTTGGTATTTTAAAAGGTTCCATTCCTTTTATGGCGGAACTGATAAAGCATATTGATACCCACATTGAAACAGAATTTATGGTAGTTTCCAGTTACCACGGGGGAACAGAAAGTAGCGGTTCTGTCAAAATTATCAAGGATATTGATTCAGATGTTGCTGGTCGTGATATACTCTTTATTGAAGATATTATTGATACAGGTCGTACGTTAAAAGAACTGAGAGAATTATTTGCTTTCAGGAAAGCATCTTCCATTAAAATTGTGACCATGTTGGACAAACCAGAAGGTCGCGTGGTTGATATTGAAGCAGACTATACTTGCTTCACCATTCCAAACGAATTTGTGGTTGGTTTCGGTCTTGATTACAACGAAAATTACCGAAATTTACCGTATGTCGGAGTTTTGAAAGAAGAAGTATACTCCAATTAGAAAAAAGGTTATCAATTATATATGAACAATCAAAATAATAAAGGGTTTATTCGAAATCCTTTTCTCATTATTTTACTGCTAGCAACTATTATTACTGGTTATCAATTTTTCACTGCTGGCAGTCAAGTTGCCACCAAAGAAATCACCTATTCTGAGCTGGTTACAGCCTTAGAAGATGAAAATGTTAAATCCATTACCTACCAGCCAAACAATAGCATTATTGAAATAAAAGGTGAGTATAAAAAGGAGCAGGAAGCAAAGAATGATATTGCTTCTGCTATCAAACTTTTTCAAGTTTCATCCACAACCAAATACAAACAGTTTTCTACTATTATACTAGCATCTGATTCGACGCTTTCTAAACTTCAAGATTTGGCGGAGCAAAAAGATGTCAATGTTAAGATTATTCCGGAAAGTTCAAATGGCCTCTGGCTAAGTATCCTGCTCAACATCGTTCCTTTTGGAATCGTTCTAGTAATCTTCATGATGATGATGAATCAGGGAGGAAGTGGCGCACGTGGTGCTATGAATTTTGGGAAAAACAAGGCCAAAGCCTTGGAGCAAAACCATATCAAAGTTCGTTTTTCAGATGTGGCTGGAGCTGAGGAAGAAAAACAAGAACTGGTTGAAGTAGTTGAGTTCCTCAAGGATCCAAAACGTTTTACACAGCTTGGTGCTCGAATCCCTGCTGGTGTCCTTCTGGAGGGTCCTCCAGGAACTGGTAAAACCCTTCTGGCAAAAGCAGTGGCTGGTGAAGCTGGAGTTCCATTCTTCTCTATTTCAGGTTCTGATTTCGTTGAAATGTTTGTCGGTGTTGGTGCCAGCCGCGTTCGCTCTCTTTTTGAAGATGGTAAAAAAGCAGCACCAGCTATCATCTTTATTGATGAAATTGATGCTGTTGGCCGCCAACGTGGTGTTGGTATGGGCGGTGGCAATGATGAGCGTGAACAGACTCTTAACCAACTCTTGATTGAAATGGATGGTTTTGAAGGAAATGAGGGAATTATTGTTATCGCAGCAACTAACCGTAGCGACGTTCTTGATCCTGCCCTCCTCCGCCCAGGCCGTTTTGACAGAAAAGTCCTAGTTGGTCGTCCAGATGTCAAAGGTCGTGAAGCTATCCTCAAAGTTCACGCTAAGAATAAACCTTTAGCTAACGATGTTGATTTGAAATTAGTGGCCCAACAGACACCAGGTTTTGTCGGTGCAGATTTAGAAAATGTCCTCAATGAAGCTGCTCTTGTCGCAGCGCGTCGCAATAAAAAAGTCATTGATGCTTCAGATATTGATGAAGCAGAAGATCGTGTGATTGCTGGACCATCTAAAAAAGACCGTACTGTTTCCCAAAAAGAACGAGAAATTGTGGCATACCATGAAGCCGGACACACCATTGTTGGTTTGGTTTTGTCCAATGCGCGTGTAGTTCATAAGGTTACTATTGTTCCACGAGGTCGTGCAGGCGGTTATATGATTGCTCTTCCTAAGGAAGACCAAATGTTGCTTTCAAAAGATGATATGAAAGAACAATTGGCGGGCCTTATGGGCGGGCGCGTAGCAGAAGAAATCATTTTCAATGTTCAGACGACAGGAGCTGCCAACGATTTTGAACAAGCAACCCAAATGGCCCGTGCGATGGTCGCAGAGTACGGTATGAGTGAAAAAATGGGACCTATGCAATATGAAGGTAACCATTCTATGTTTGGCGGCTATACTACTCCAAAACATATTTCTGAACAAACAGCCTATGAACTAGATAGCGAAGTTCGTCAATTATTAAATGAAGCTCGCAACAAGGCAGCAGAAATTATTCAATCAAACCGTGAATCTCATAAACTTATCGCAGAAGCACTACTGAAATACGAAACACTGGATAGTGTTCAAATCAAAGCTATTTATGAAACAGGTAAAATGCCGGAAGTAAATGACGATGAAGATGTACGTGCCCTCAGCTACGATGAAGTGAAAGAAAAAATTTCAGACTAAATCAAAAAAATGCGCAGAAATCCTGTCAAGCCCCAGATAAAATGGACAATTAAAAAAGTTAGGTGTTTAGAAGGTATGCTTCCCTAAATTCTAAGGGAGTCATACCTTTTAATTTTTCTTGTGGTCTGTGGTAATTATACCAGTCAATGTATTCTCTGATTTGATGGGCGAGGGTTTCTCTATCCTCAGGCGGAAATAGTCTCAAGGACTCACTCTTCAAGTGGGAAAAGAAATTCTCACATGCTGCATTATCATAACAATTTCCCTTGCCAGAATGAGAAATGGTTACACCATATTGATCTAATTTTT
>NZ_JBHCHN010000044.1:0-14712 GCF_041802885.1 Streptococcus sp. | reverse complement strand
GTCTGGGAGACAGTTTGAGGTTGGAGATAAGGCGAACTCGGTTCGCATCAATCGTATAGGGCTATAAAAGCTGAATTATCAGCGTATTTTGACACAAACTCCGTTTGTTTCATCTCCAACCTTTAACAGCCCTCCAGACTGTTAAAACCCACTCAACCACTGCGCCATTAGTATCTAAAACGAAAAATAGAGTTTGGAACTTCTTTTGTCCCAAACTCGTTTATCATACCAGACTAAGACCACTCAAAAGGGTGGTCTTAGTTGGTTTCAGGACTATTTTTTGGAAAAAACAAAAAAATTTTTAATATTACTTAGGTTGACTTTAATAATGTTAAGGTTTATAATAAAGATAGAGGAGGGGTGTCATCAATATGTCGCTACAAGATTTTCCTGCCTGGCTGACAGAACTAGAGGCAGAGGACTTTGAATTTTTACGTTTATTTGTTTTGACATCCGGTTCGCTCAAGGAAATGGCCCAACACTATCAGGTTTCCTACCCGACCATTCGCTTACGTTTGGACCGCTTGATTCAAAAGGTTGGTGCTTCTCGACAAGATGAGGATTCCTATGTCAACCTGATTAAGGATTTGGCCTTAGAAGGAGAAATGTCCTTTGAAGTCGCAAAAAAACTGATTGCAGGCTATCATCAAGAAAGAAGGTGAACCTATGAAATTAAGCATTTTGCTGCTGGGATTTGTTCTGGCTTATATGGAACGGTATGTGATTCGTCATACCAGGGTGAATAAATGGCTCCCACTCGTCTGTTCCCTTATCATCGCAACACCGATTACCTTGTTATTGGGACCTCATCTGGTGGTCTGGCCAGTCTTGATGATTTTTTTGAGCTTAGTTTTTTGTGAGGCAGAAGATTGGTGGAACAAAGAGAAGCGCAAGAAACATCTGACAGAGCTGGAACAGACGAGGTTAAAAGATTTGTAAACGAAAAGAGCTGGAAGTTCCAGCTCTTTTTGATATGTTACACCAAGCCTTGGGCAATCATGGCGTCTGCGATTTTTTCAAAGGCAGCGATGTTGGCACCTGCTAGGTAGTCTGTGCCCAGATTGTATTTTTCTGCGGTTGTTTTGGCTGTGTCAAAGATGTTGGCCATGATGTCCTTGAGGCGGCCGTCTACTTCTTCACGGGTCCATGAGAGGCGCAGGCTATTTTGGCTCATTTCAAGGGCAGATACGGCTACACCACCAGCGTTGGCAGCTTTTGCAAGACCGTAGAGAACGCCATTTTCCTTGTAGGTCTTGATGGCGTCCAGGTTTGATGGCATGTTGGCACCTTCAGCCACACAGTAAACGCCATTTTTCACCAAACGAGCAGCCTTGTCAGCGTCAATTTCGTTTTGAGTTGCACATGGAAGGGCGATGTCTACATGGCCATCGTAGTCCCATACAGATCCTTCAAAGTATTTGGCAGTTGCTTTTTCAGCAGCATACTCGGTCAAACGAGCGCGGCGTTTTTCTTTGACATCTACCAAGAGATCAAAGTCGATACCGGTTTCGTCGATGACATAACCATTTGAATCTGATACAGAGATGACTTTTGCACCCAGTTCAGTGGCCTTTTGTACGGCGAATTGGGCAACGTTACCAGAACCTGAGATGAGGACAGTCTGGTCCTTGAAGGACTTGCCATTGGCAGCCAACATGTTGTCAGCGAAGTAGACCAAGCCGTAGCCAGTCGCTTCTGGACGGATAAGGGAACCGCCGAAGCCAAGAGGTTTACCAGTCAAGACACCTGCATCAAATTGGCGGAGGCGTTTGTATTGGCCGTACATGTAGCCAATTTCACGGCCCCCAACACCGATATCACCAGCTGGAACATCCAGCGAAGGTCCGATGTGTTTTTGCAGCTCGGTCATGAAGCTTTGGCAGAAACGCATCACTTCCGCATCCGTTTTTCCTTTAGGGTCAAAGTCTGAACCACCTTTACCACCACCGATTGGCAGACCAGTCAAGACATTCTTGAAGATTTGTTCAAAACCAAGGAACTTCAAGATGGATTGGTTAACGGTTGGGTGGAAGCGAAGACCGCCTTTGTATGGTCCGACTGCTGAGTTAAACTGGACGCGGTAGCCGCGGTTGACTTGAACATTTCCGTCCTTGTCAGTCCAAGGCACACGGAAGCTGATGACACGTTCTGGCTCAACGATGCGGGCCAGGATGTTTTCAGTGATATATTCTGGATGGGCTTCAAAGACTGGCTCCAAGGTTGCGAAGAGTTCTTCAACGGCTTGGAGGAATTCTGTTTCATGTGGGTTGCGAGCTTTTACTGCTTCAAAAGAAGCTTGGATATAGGCTTTTGCTGTTGTCATAAGAGCACCTCTTTTTGATTTTATTTATTAAATTGTCAGACAATTTAATTTATCTGCTGATTATTATAGCACCATCAAAATCAAATGTAAAGCAAAAAATGCAAAATGTTCAGAAAAATTTTAATATTGGATAAATTTTTATGGAAAAAGCGATAAAGTTCGGAATTGGAAACAGTTTTCGAAAAATATGCTATAATAGAAAGAAAAAAACGGAGGAAGACGATGGTTTCGACGAAAACAGTTCTGGGAGGTTTTGAATTTGACAACTGTCTCATGAATGCGGCGGGGGTCTGGTGCATGACCAAGGAAGAGTTGGAAGGGGTCAAGGACTCGGCTGCGGGGACCTTTGTGACCAAGACAGCGACCTTAGATTATCGGGCTGGTAATCCAGAACCCAGATACCAAAATGTGCCTTTGGGCTCTATCAATTCCATGGGACTGCCCAATCAGGGCTTGGATTATTATTTGGACTACCTCCTGGAGCTGCAGGTGCGTGAGCCAGAACGGACCTTTGTTTTATCTTTGGTGGGAATGTCGCCTGATGAAACCCATGCCATCCTCAAAAAGGTAGAGGCCAGTGATTTCAAGGGGCTGACCGAGCTTAATTTGTCCTGTCCCAACGTCCCTGGCAAGCCGCAGATTGCTTATGATTTTGAGATGACGGAAAAGATTCTCTCAGAGGTTTTTCAGTATTTTACCAAACCGTTGGGTATCAAGCTGCCGCCTTACTTTGATATCGTTCACTTTGACCAGGCTGCTGCCATCTTTAATCAATTTCCTCTGAGTTTTGTTAATTGTGTCAATTCCATCGGAAATGGTCTCTATATTGAAGATGAGACCGTGGTGATCAAGCCTAAGAATGGTTTTGGTGGTATCGGTGGTGAGTATATCAAACCAACAGCCCTGGCTAATGTTCATGCCTTTTACCAGCGACTCAAGCCTGAGATTCAAATTGTGGGAACGGGCGGTGTTTTGACAGGCCGGGATGCTTTTGAGCATATCCTTTGTGGGGCCAGTATAGTTCAGCTGGGGACCACCTTGCAAAAGGAAGGTTTAGGAGCCTTCCAGCGGATTACCGATGAACTCAAGGCTATTATGGAAGAAAAGGGCTATGAGAGTCTGGATGATTTTCGTGGTAAATTGCAGTATATCACTGATTAGGAAAGAATCTGCGAAAGCGGATTCTTTTTTTGCCACAGACCATGGATTTTCTGCCCGAAAAAGTTTATACTATATGAAGAAAGGAGGACATTATGAGAAGAAGAAAAGATCGCATTGGAAAGAGAAAACGTTATCAAAGACGGAGATGGGCCTTATGGGTGGCTAGCAGTCTTCTGGCCATTGCTTTAGTCTGGCCTCTATATCTCTTAACCACCAATACTCAGCAAAAAAAGCAGAGTCAGACTAGCACACCAAATCAAACCAGTCCTTCCTCTAGTCAGGTGGAAAAAAAGGGTGGAGTATCCACGGCTCGTATCATGGCGCACGGAGATCTGCTTTACCATGATTTGCTTTATATGAGTGCAAAGCAGGAGGACGGTTCCTACAATTTCAGTGAGAACTTTACCTATGTTAAACCATGGATTGAGCAGGCTGACTTGGCTATAGCAGATTTTGAAGGGACGATTTCCCCAGATTTTCCTTTAGCAGGCTATCCTTTGTTTAATGCACCTGCTGAAGTAGTGTCAGCCATCAAGGATACAGGCTATGATATGGTGGACTTAGCCCATAACCATATTCTGGACTCCCAATTATCCGGACTGATTTCTACTTCTAAAGCCTTTACGGATGCAGAAATTGGGACAGTTGGTGTCTATCCTGAGGGCAATCGGGGAACGGCTCCTTTGCAGATTCGGAAGGTCAATGGCATCAAGGTGGCTATCTTGGCCTATGCTTATGGTTTTAATGGTATGGAAGGCAACCTATCTGCGGAGGAACAGGCTGGCTATTTGTCTGACTTCAATGTGGAAAAAATGCAGGCCGAAATTGAGCAGGCTGAAAAAGAGGCGGATATTACAATTGTGATGCCCCAGACGGGAGTGGAGTACCAGTTGGAGCCGACAGAGGAACAACAAACCCTTTACCGTCAGATGGTGGACTGGGGAGCAGATTTGGTCTTTGGCGGACATCCCCACGTTGCAGAACCATCTGAAATCGTCGAAAAAGATGGACAGCGCAAGCTCATCATTTACTCCATGGGGAATTTCATTTCCAACCAGCGGATTGAAACCATGGAGGGGGTACCAACTGCTCAGTGGACCGAACGAGGTGTGTTGATGGATGTGACTATCGAGAAAAAAGACGGTGTGACTAGCATCCAAACAGCTCAAGCCCGGCCTACCTGGGTCAATCGAGTATCCAATGGCCGCTATGCCGAAAATGGTCAGCCACTCTATACCTATCAAACTTATATTTTAGAAGATTTCATTGAAGGTGGTCAGCATCGAGACCTATTGGACGAGGCTACCAAGGCTAGAATCGATACGGCTTACCAGGAAATGACGGATTTGATGGATTTGAAGTGGTAAGTGACTTAGAAAGGAAGACCATGACCATTAAACTAGTTGCAACGGATATGGATGGAACTTTTTTGGATGAACGAGGAAGTTTTGACCGCCAGCGTTTTGAGAAGGTTTTGACAGAATTGGAGCATAGAGATATTCCTTTTGTCGTTGCAAGTGGCAATGGCATGGGGCGATTGCTTCGGATTTTTCAGGGTTTTGAGGACCGCTTGACCTTTGTGGCTGAAAATGGTGGTCATATTTACCAAAAGGGGCAGACGCTTTACCGCCAGACCTTGCCTGTACCGCTTATCCGAGAGGTGATGGACTTTCTGCAAGATGGAGTCAGAGATTGTTGCTTTATGTTGGCTCATGATGAAAAGATATATATGGCTCAGGGAGCTGGCCAGCCTTTTGCGGATGATCTAGCCATCGAGCCCGCTCAAATGGCGGCCTTTTTGAAGAGACTGACCTATCTGCCCGACATCACAGCCTTTCCCGAACAGGAGGTCTTCTATAAGATGGGGCTTTGGGTGTCTGAAAACAGGGTACCCCAGTTAGTGACGTCTGTTAATCAAGCCTTTTTTGGTAAGCTGAATGCTGTGACCAGTGGCTATGGCAGTATTGATTTGATGCCAGCAGGGATTCACAAAGCTTGGGGCTTGCAGAGGGTCATGGACCCCTTGGGGATTGACCCTAGTCAGGTCATGGCCTTTGGGGACAATGACAATGACATTGAGATGCTGGATTTGGCCCGGTATTCCTTTGCGGTAGACAATGCCAGTCCTGCTGCCAAGGCTGCGGCCAGGTTTCACATTCCCCATCACAGTCAAGGATCGGTCCTGACCAGCATCGAACATTACTTGGCCAAGGGAGACTTATCATGGCAAAAATAGGCTTAGTCATCAGTGATATTGATGGGACGATTTTGGACCAGAACCACCAGCTGGACAGTCGGCTCAAGGAGAATCTGGTCATCCTGAACCAGCAGGGGATTCCATTTTGTCTGGCCTCTGCCCGCTCACCTCTGGGTATCCGACCCATTCAGGAGGAACTAGGCCTTGAGGCCCCCTTGGTTGCCTATAATGGGGCCTTGATTGGCCAGTGGCAGGAGGGGGAATTTAGGGTCTTGCAGGACATTCCCATTGTGGCAGCGGATGTGGTGGCCTTAATTGCCTTGATGGAGCACTCTTTCCCAGCGGTCTCTATCGGCCTCTATGCAGGGAAGGATTGGCACGTGGCCCAGAGGAATCAGTGGGTGGAGCTGGAAGCCAGTATCACAGGGGAAACTCCTCTGGTTACGGATTTTGAGGCATTCTTGGCCCAAAATCCAGTCGTCCATAAGTTTCTGCTGATTGGGGAAGAGGCAGATATCACCCAACTCTTGGCCTTCTTGCAGGAGCAAGATTTTCCAGAGACAAGCTTTTATCTGTCCAAGGTCAATTACTTGGAAATTACCCATCGGTCTGTTTCCAAGGGCCATGCCTTAAGCCTTTTGGCAGATATACATGGCCTGTCCATGGAGGAAACCTTGGCTTTTGGGGACCATTTCAATGACCTGTCCATGCTAAAAGCAGCTGGGGTCGGAGTGGCTATGGGCAATGCTCCCCAGGCTGTGCGGGAGGCAGCGGATGCGGTGACGGCGGATAACCATCACAATGGGGTTTCGCTCTATTTGGAGCGTGTCCTTCTTTCGGAAACAAGGTAGGAAAAAGCATGATAAAATTGATTACCTTTGATATGGATGGCACCTTTTTGAACTCGCAAAATGACTATGATCGGGCCAGATTTGACAAGATTTTTCAGGCAGCTAAAGAAAAGGGGATTCGGCTAGTGGCCAACTCTGGCAACCAATACCAGCAAATCGCCTCCTTCTTTGAACCTTATCTGGATGACCTGGTCATCGTGTCAGAAATCGGCGCCCAGATTCATGAGCGGGGTCAGTTGATAGATTTTCATCATTTTGACGATGCAGTGGTGGCGGATGTCCTTGGAATGCTGGCAGGTAAGGGGCTCTTGGATCGCTGCTCAGTGTCGGGCTTGGAGGGTCTTTATTTTGAAAAAGGGGCCCAGCCAGACTTTAAGAAGACCATTACCAAACATAATTTTGCCTGGAAGGAAATCGACAGCTTGCTGGAGCTTTCGGATGACCACTTTACCATCCTGACCCTGGATCTGCCTGGACAGGATATCGCTGCTCTGGTGGATGATATCAATCAGCTAGGCCAGGGTCAAATCAAGGCCGTATCCAGTGGTTTTGACTTTATCGACATGGTGCAACCCAAGGTCAACAAGGGGACAGCCCTGGCCTTTTTGGGCCAAAGATGGGGGATTGAGCCTGAGGAAATGATGGCCTTTGGGGACAGTGATAATGATCTGGATATGCTGGCCTATGTCGGCGAATCTTACGCCATGGCAGGAAGTCCAGCTAGTGTGATGGCAGTTGCCCGCCATCAAGCCCCATCCAATGATGATTCGGGTGTTTTAGAGGTTCTAGAAAAAGTGCTAAATGAATAAAGACAAAACCCTCCTTAGAGTCCATCTAGGGAGGGTTTGGCATGTCTACTGGTAGTATTCTGTCCAGTCAATAGAGTTTTTGTCCACAACATTGTTGTACTCGATGTACTGGTACTGCTGATAGAGTTCTGATGTAGGAGCATTTTCAGAGTAGGTGTAGCTGGCGTCATAATAGCCCCAAGTGGTCATGACAGGGATTTCTGTCTGAACCTTGGACAAGAATTGGTAGTAGGAAGATTGTGGTAAGGCATAATCTGTCTGGGAGAGGGTGTTCATGAGGTAAGGAGTAATATAATTGGCACTCATCCGAACCTCTGAAGATTCCTCAATATCAAAGTTTGCCCAGAGAACAAAAGGTGTTTGATACTGTGAACTTGGGTCGGAACTGTCCAAGTAAGGAGCGAAATAGGTCGGTGTAATATTGGGTTGATGATCCCCATACATGATGACCATAGTCGGCTCGTCAGAATGTTGAAGCGATTCGACCAAGCCTTTGAAAGCTTGGTCAGATACCTTGACATTAGACAGGTAGTCCGTCATAGCCGAATTGGCCTCGGCGTTAGTGGTTGTGACAGTTCTTGGACTCTGCTCTTCAGAGATACCATAGGTTTCATGTCCCTGCATGGTGACAATGAAATTGAAGACAGGTTCTTCAGATTCCTTGATGAACTTTTGACTCAAATCATATAAACTTTTATCGCTGACAAAGGTTCTGGATGTCTCCACCTCAATCAAATCGGAAATGGATGGCTTAGAATCGTTAAAGTAAGTTTCATCAAAACCTAGGTATTGATAGACAAGGTTTCTGCGATAAAAATTTTGTACATAGGGGTGGGTTCCGATTGTCTTATAGCCATAACTCTTGAGGGTACGAGCCAAACTATTTCTCTCTCCCTGAATGAGTTGCTGATAAGGGAAAGAATTTGGCGGTAGGATGGCCAAACTGTTTCCAGTCAACACTTCATATTCCGAATTAGCAGTGGCTCCGCCCAAAACCGACATATAGGTAGTTCCCGTAATGGCGTTATCGCTGAGGGAATGGATAAAGGCCATTGGGTCGGTATTGAAAGTCAAGTTGGTCAGTTGAGAGTAATCTGTCAATGCTTCGTTTTGGATAACGATGATATTTGGATAGGTAGTAGCTGAAGAATCTTTTTTAGGATATTGAGCTAAAATATCTTCAACTTTTTGAGTGGAATATCCTTCAGGCTTAGTGACGTGAGAAACTTCTTCAAATCGAACAAAGGATAGGGCAAAGCCGTACTGATAGTACGTTTTTTGCATGGAGAAGAAGCGAAGTTCCATATCGACCTTATTTGCAATCTGATAAACCATGGGTCTGGCAATGAAGAGCGTAAAGAAAAGTCCGAAAACAGCCGTCAGGGCTTTGATGACCAAGCGATGGTTGAATGGAGCTAACTTTGGCCACTTCTCATTGATTTTTGCTGTCATTGCTTCTGTTTTGAAGATGGTTCTGAAGGATGGAAGCAAAAAGAGAACGCTGATGTAGGCGCAGGCTAGCAGCACCAGTGGAGGAATGTTTGAAGCCAGCGTAAAGGCAGTATTTTCTGCAATCTTGAGGCCATCAAAGATTTGTAGGAAAAAGTAAGCCAGCAAAGGTGTCGCTCGCAGATGGATGAGGATTTTGTTGACAATCCCCATGATGAGAGTTGTGATGATAAAGAGAGCACCACCTAGCTTGAAGGACGTTAAGACAAAGGAGAAGCAGAACCAGACGATAGTTAGAATCAAGAGGTTGGTAGGTGTCGTTGCCGCATCCAAGTAGGAGTCAGTTGATACGGGTGTCTCCAGTAAATAGTGGGCCAAAAAGGGCACTGGCATCAGGAGAGTTACGTAGATTAGTTGTCCTAAAACACGCAACTTGGCCTTAGCCAGATGGGCCAAAACAGTTGAGGCCACGATTAGATTAACAATAAAGAAGCTAAAGGTTGTGAGGGCGCTGGAGAAATGATAGGAAGTGTTGGACAAAACAAATGTCGGAGACGATGCCACGCTCAAAATTATTTTGAGACCGTAGGCAGTGGCTAGGATAAGGGCCAAACCGCCAAAAATAGTCCTCTTTTTCACTTTTTTGGAGAGATTGTACCTGATAAAGAGAATCAGGCTGATCCCAAATACTGCTAATTGTCCCCACCAAAGACCATTAGACTTGTTGATGGCTAAATGCTGATCAAAGGTCAAGGTGATGGGTTTGTAAACCAACTCCTTGCCATTGTATGTGTTGATTTGTGTATAGAGGACATCATCCAGGTAAATTTGAAGAATCCCGCCAATATCATAACTACTGTATTCAAATTGCAGGCTTTTAATTGGGCCATCATTCTGGATTTCCAATGTTTGGTTTTCCGTTGTTGCTGCATCAGCGATATAGATAGGGATGGGAATTCCGCCACCATATTCACCCCATTCCTTGCGTAAAAAAGCTTCCTTATCAGGAATGCTGCCATTGATGGTTAGATTGGAGCGGATATTTTGCTTGTAACCATTAGATTGGGTGTCTTTTGACTTGATAGCAACGAACTTGATATTGCCCTGATTTTCCCCAACGGTCAGCTCGTTTCGGATGAGAAAGGCATAGCCAGCAAAAGCAAAAATTGCGATAATAGTCAAAATGACTGTTCTTTGAGAGCTAATCCAATTGAACCAAATTTGTTTGGTTAGCCATTGTGAGATGGTTGATTGACGGATAGTATGGTTGATTTTTTGAGTGTGCGTGCGAAAGGCTGTTACAGCCTTTATCCAACTTTCTTTCATCTTAATTCCTTTATGTACTTCATTTTTACAATCTTCTATACTATATCACGATTTGGAGGAAAAAGAAAGTTAAGGAAGCGGGAAAAGTCTTGCTGACAGGAATTGTATCATTAAATAGCACAGAATAAGGGTGATTTTACAGGAAAGTGCTATAATGACTAAAATAGGATGAATATATAGGAAGATATTGAGGAGGTTGTCAGACATGACGGAGTCACACCATTCTTCTTTTGAAAGAGCATCGGCGGCTGGTTTTTTGATTGCACTTGGCATTGTTTATGGAGATATCGGAACCAGTCCGCTCTACACCATGCAGTCCTTGGTCGAAAATCAGGGTGGTTTAGAGGCGGTATCGGAGAATTTTATCTTGGGTTCCATTTCTTTGATTTTTTGGACACTGACCCTGATTACTACAATGAAGTACGTCATCATAGCACTCAAAGCAGACAATCACCATGAAGGGGGAATCTTTTCCCTTTATACCCTGGTTCGGAAGATGGCCAGGTGGCTGATGATTCCGGCCCTGATAGGTGGAGCTACCCTTCTGTCTGATGGGGCCCTGACACCTGCAGTGACTGTAACTTCGGCTGTTGAAGGTCTAAAAAGTGTTCCTGCTTTGCAGGATTATTATGGGAATCAATCGTTGGTGATTGTGACAACACTGGTTATTTTAACCCTCCTTTTTAGCATTCAGCGCTATGGTACAGGCTTTGTTGGCAAAGTCTTTGGGCCAGTCATGTTGATCTGGTTTTCCTTTTTGGGAATTAGCGGTTTTCTTAATAGCTTGACCGATCTTTCCGTTTTTAAGGCCCTCAATCCTTATTATGCCATCAACCTCCTCCTCAGTCCAGAAAACCGACAGGGCATCTTCATCCTCGGTTCGGTCTTCTTGGCCACTACTGGGGCCGAAGCCCTCTACTCGGACATGGGGCATGTGGGGCGAGGCAATATCTATATCAGTTGGCCCTTAGTAAAAGTTTGTATTCTCCTGTCCTACTTTGGACAAGGGGCTTGGATTTTGGCTAACAAGGATAGTGGTATTGAGCTTAATCCTTTCTTTGCAAGTATCCCATCTTTCTTATCGGTCTTTGTTGTTGTCTTGGCAGCTTTAGCAGCAATCATTGCTTCTCAAGCACTCATTTCAGGATCCTTTACCCTAGTTTCTGAAGCCATGCGTCTCAAGATCTTTCCGACCTTTCGGATTACCTATCCTGGTCAATCCTTAGGACAACTCTACATTCCTGTCATCAACTGGGGTCTATGGTTGATTACTTGTGGGATTGTCTTGCATTTTCGGACCTCTGCCCACATGGAATCTGCCTATGGTCTGGCTATTACTATTACCATGCTGATGACGACGGTTCTGTTGACCTTTTTCCTTTTACAAAGAGGAGTCAAACCCATCCTTGCTTACGTTTTCATAGCTTTCTTTGCCATGATAGAGAGCATCTTCTTTATTGCATCGGCAGTCAAATTCTTACATGGTGGCTATGTAGTGGTCTTGATTGCGACCCTTATCATCACCCTGATGTTCATCTGGCACGAGGGCAATCAGATAGCAGCAGGCTACATTCATCTCTTAGATTTGCAGGATTACAAGGAGCAGTTGGGGCAGCTTCGGCAAGATGACGGTTATCCCCTCTTTCAGACCAATGTGGTCTATCTGACCAACCGGATGAAGGGGTCGATGATTGACCAGTCTATTCTTTATTCCATTTTGGATAAACGGCCTAAGAAAGCCAGGGTTTACTGGTTTGTCAAGGTTAATGTCACAGATGAACCTTACACCAATGATTACAAGGTGGATATGTTAGGAACAGACTACCTAGTTCAGGTAGAACTCTTTCTTGGTTTCCGGATGCGTCAGGATGTGCCCCGTTATTTACGGACCATTGTGCAGGACTTGATGGATTCGGGTCGCCTGCCCAAGCAACATCAGGATTATACCATCAGTCCTGGTCGGGTTGTAGGTGATTTTCGTTTTATTGTTCTGGAAGAGCGGGTTGTAAATCCTATTGCCATCAAACCCTTTGAACGATTTATCCTTCAAACGAAGGCTACGATTAAGCGTGTAACTGCAACTCCTATTCGTTGGTTTGGGTTACAGTTTACAGAAGCCAGTACCGAAGTTGTACCACTGGTTTTGTCAGATGTGACCAACCTCCCCATTCAGGAGCGTGACAGTCCAGAAAAAACAGAAGTTTAGAGACATTTCAAAAGATTAAAAGACTGGGCAACCAGTCTTTTTTGTGATAAAAGGATAAAAAGCTTTATTAAAATGTCAGAAAATTCTTGTTTTCTAATCTATTTTGTGTTATATTATCTAACATAAAGAAAAAGGAGATTCGTTTATGGAGACAGGTTCAGTCGCTTTTATGTTGATTTCAACAGCTATGGTCTTTTTCATGACACCCGGTTTGGCTTTTTTCTATGGGGGTCTGGGTCGTCGAAAAAATGTTATTTCTACCATGATGATGTCCATTGTGCCCATTGGCATTGCCATCCTCATGTGGATAATAGTAGGGTATTCCCTTTCATTCTCAGGGAGTCATCTCCTCATTGGGGATTTTGGTGCATCTTTCCTAAAAGGGGTCAGTGAGACAAGTTCGACCAAGGGTTATGAAATTCCAGATATGCTTTTTGCAGTCTACCAAATGATGTTTTCCATTATCACAGTTGCGATCGCTACAGGGTCCATTGTAGGGCGTATGCGGTTCAATCCGCTTGTGATTTGGATTCCCCTCTGGTTACTCCTCGTCTACTATCCCCTAGCTCACATGGTCTGGGGAGGTGGCTTGTTAGCGCAAATGGGAGCTCTTGATTTTGCAGGTGGTAATGTGGTTCATATTTCTTCTGGAGTGGCAGGTCTTGTCCTAGCTCTTATGGTTGGGAAACGCTATGATTATGATCGAATTGCTTATCGGCCTCACAATGTTCCCTTTGTCCTCTTAGGAACAGCCATTTTATCCTTCGGTTGGGTTGGTTTTAATGCGGGTTCGGCCCTGAGTGCTAACTCTAGTGCAGTCCATGCTCTGCTGACGACCGTCGTATCAGCGGCAGCTGGGATGCTATCCTGGCTCTTCATTGAAAAAGCGGTCAATAGCAAACCCTCTCTGGTTGGAGCTTCTACTGGTTTGGTAGCGGGGCTCGTCGCGATTACTCCAGGAGCAGGCTATATCTCTGTCGGTTCAGCCCTTATTGTAGGAGCCTTGGTTAGTCCAGTTTGTTACTTTGCTATTTCGGTTTTAAAGAAAAGATTTGATTATGATGATGCCCTAGATGCCTTTGGTTGTCATGGTGTCGGGGGAATCTTTGGTGGTCTGATGACCGCTCTCCTGACCAGACCTGATTTGACACCAGAAGCTGGTAATGTCGGCTTGTTCTTTGGTTCTAGTCACCTATTCATCGTAACTATTGCAGCCATTTTCTTGACCCTGATTTGGTCAGGTGGGGTGACATGGCTCATCTTGTTCATTATTAAAAAATTCCAACCCTTACGAGTCAGTGAGAGACAAGAGGTACGTGGGCTGGATGATAGTGAACATGAGGAAACTGCCTATCCGACCTTCCTTGGTTTAGATACATAAGATTGGAGCTTATCATGAAGAAAATTGAAGCAATTATTCGGACAGAAAAACTAGAAGATGTCAAACGAGCTTTATCACGGACTGAGCACAACCATGGTATGACGGTCTGTCAGGTTCTGGGCTTTGGCAAACAGCAAGGCTTTGCCGAATTGGTGCGGGGACAAAAAGTTGTGCCGAGCCTACTCGCCAAGGTCAAGGTTGAAATGGTGGTCAAAGATGAAGATGTTGAAACCATGATTGAACTGATTCAGGCGACCACCCTAACAGGCGAGGTCGGTGATGGCAAAATCTTTGTTAGCCCCATTGAAAATGTCATCCGTATTCGGACCAATGAAAGAGGGGAAGAAGCACTTTAAGTAAAATATAGAAGCAGAGAAAAATCCTTGTTGAAAAAGCAAGGATTTTTCTCTGTTATATTGCTCAACTTAGATAACTTTACAGTTTTGTCAATTTCTTGTAAACTGATGTGTGGAAAATAACTTTTACAAATCTCAATACTAAAGATTTTTCCCAATGTAAAAGACTTTTGATAGCTAAAATTGGGGTTTCATCGTATCCTAAGACTGAAAGGAGACCATAATGGAACTTGGAAAACAACTAGTTCATTATCGTAAGAAAATGAATTTGTCACAAGAGGAACTTGCAGAAAAAATCTATGTGACCAGACAGAGTATCTCAAATTGGGAAAATGATAAAACCTATCCTGATATCCATAGTTTACTCTTGCTGAGCCATATTTTTCAAGTGACTCTTGATACTTTAGTAGAAGGAGACTTAGAGACAATGAAAATGATTGTGCAAAAGAAAGACTTAGAACAGGTCGATAAAGACACCAAATGGATGCTTTGGGGAATGGTTTTGACCTCCATTTTGAACCGCACCCCAAAAGTTAGACAGAAAAAAATCTAACTTTTGGGGTGTTATTTTTATGAAATTGAGCTATGAAGATAAAATCAAAATCTATGAACTACGTCAAAATGGCCAGTCTATCAAGACCTTGTCAAAACAG
>NZ_JBHCHN010000043.1:0-23908 GCF_041802885.1 Streptococcus sp. | reverse complement strand
CATCCGTTTGAGAACAGGGAAAATCTCAATATCACGGTTGTAATTGACGGTTGTTTTGCCGTAGGCTTCTAGGTGGAAGGGGTCAATCATATTGACATCATCCAAATCAGCAGTGGCAGCCTCATAAGCCAGGTTTACAGGGTGGTGAAGGGGCAGATTCCAAACAGGGAAAGTTTCAAATTTAGCATAACCAGATGTGACCCCATTGACTTGGTCATGGTAGAGGTTGGACATACAGGTTGCCAACTTACCTGAACCAGGTCCAGGAGCCGTAACGACTACCAGATTGCGGCTGGTCTGGATATAGTCATTTTTCCCCATACCTTCTGGAGAGATGATGCGGTCAATGGCGGTTGGGTAGCCTTCGATGGGATAGTGCAGGTAGGATGTGATGCCTTTTTTGGTCAATTCATGACGAAAGGCGTCCGCAGCAGGCTGACCTGCGTACTGGGTAATAACCACAGATCCTACAAAGATATCCAAATCATTGAATTTATCCATGAGTCGAAAGACCTCTTGGTCATAGGAAATACCCAAATCACCACGAGCCTTGGAGTGCTCGATGTTATTGGCATTGATGGCAATGACAATTTCTACCTGATCCCGCAGTTCATGCAGAAGCTTGATTTTATTGTCCGGTTCGTAACCTGGCAGGACGCGGGCAGCATGGAAATCTTCCAGCATCTTGCCGCCAAACTCCATGTAGAGCTTGCCATCGAACTGGCTGATTCGCTCCAAAATATGGTCGCGCTGCAGGTTCAAGTATTGTTCAGAATCAAAAGCAATGTTTTTCATTTTTTTCACCTCTGTTTATTGATTATAACAGAAAAAAAGTCACTTGTAAAAATTTTTATTAAATTGTCAGAAAATTAATTTCCTCATTTTCAGCCTCCAATCTTCAGCTGCAAATAACTTCAAGCTGCTCAACAGGCTTCACACCAAATGCCAGCTTTTTCAATAGGAAGATGATATACTAGGAAAAAAGGAGGAATGCAGATGACAATTGCAATTACAGGAGTGACAGGGAATTTGGGTGGTTTTGTGGCCAGCCAATTAGCAGAAGCAGGAGTTCAGACCATCCACCTGGCTCGAAGTCCAGAGAGGGCCAAGGTTTATCCAAATGCGAACCTTATGCAGGCTAGTTATGAAAATAGTCCCCAAGTGGTCGCTGCCTTGCAAGGTGTGGAAGTCCTCTTTATGGTATCTGCCAAGGAGCATCCGGACCGTCTCGCTCAGCACCTGGCCTTTGTGGATGCGGCAGCTCAGGCAGGTGTTAGACAGATTGTCTACACTTCCTTTTATCAGGCGACTCCAGAGTCCACCTTTACCCTGGCCCGTGATCATGCGGCGACTGAGGCTTATATTCGGGAGAAGGGTCTTGCCTATACCTTCCTAAGAGATAATTTCTACTTGGAATTTTTCCTGGGTCTTTGCCTTGAAAATGGAGAAATTCGTGGTCCAGCAGGTAATGGAAAGGTCTCTGCTGTATCCAGAAAGGATGTTGCTGCCGTAGCCGTCGAAGTCTTGAAAAATCCACAGCAATGGGAAAACCAAATCCTCAATATGACAGGGCCTGAAGAACTGACGATGTCGGATTTGACAAAACGTGTCTCCAAGACTTTGGGCAAAGAGATAGCTTATATTCCTGAAACAGTGGAAGAGGCCTATCAATCCAGGAAGGCTTGGCCAGCTCAAGACTGGGAGTATGACTCTTGGGTATCGACCTATACAGCCATCCAGTCTGGAGAATTGGCTGAAGTCAGCTCGGACATAGAGAGGGTACTCGGCAGACCTGGCCACAGCCTGACAGACCTACTAAAGGACATTAAAGAATAATTGAAAAACCTAGAAGCTTGAAACTTCTAGGTTTTATGATGCCCCCCAGTCTGTTAAGACCTCTTCATGGTAGATGTGGAGGATACGAATTTTTTTCAAGAGAAAATGGCCTGCCAGTCCGACTAGGAAACCGGAGAGGATTCCACTGAAGGCTAGGATGGGTAGGTAATTGAGGACGGCCCAAGATCTGGCAATCAGGGCAAAGACCAAAAGCTGTCCGACATTGTGGCAAATGCCTCCAAGTGTTGAAATGCCGATAATACTCACTTTCTGAGGTCCCAGTTGTTTGGCTCCTAGCATAATCAGATAACTAAGGACAGTGCCAGAAAAACTATATAAGAAAGTCGAGAAAGTGCCACTCAGGAAAGTGGATACAAAAAGTCGAAGGCCAATCACTTTTATACTATCTTTGGGAGAAAGGGTAAAAATGGCGATAATGGTGACGAGATTACCCAAGCCTAGTTTGGCTCCAGGTGCAAAGGTAAAAGGAGATGGAATCCATCGCTCCATGACGGAGATAACAATAGCTTGAGCAGCCAACATAGTAATATAAGCCATTTTTTGATAGCGTTTGTTCATAAAGTATCCTAACAAGCAATTTAATATGAAAGTTCAGTTCTATTATACTACCTATTTCTGAAGATTTTTGCAAATTTTTATCATAATTTACAAAAAAACATTGCTATCTAATTCACAATATTATATACTAATAAGTAGTGAGATTCGAAAGGAGAATACAATGACAAAAGAGATTGTTATTGTTGGTGCAGGGTTTGCTGGCGTATCAGCTGCCAGATCCTTGGCTAAAAAATTTAAAAAGGAAAAAGATGTTAACATTACCTTGGTTGACAAAAATTCCTTCCATACCTATATGACGGAGTTGCATGAGGTGGCTGGTGGCCGGGTGGAAGCCAGTGCTATCAAGTATGATTTGCAACGAATCTTTAAAAAATATCCAAAGGTTCAGCTGGTCACAGACAAGGTCTTGCGGATTGACTACGATAAGAAAGAAGTCGTTGCGGAGCACCAGACCCTGGCCTATGATTATTTGCTCCTGGCCATGGGAGGAGAAGCCAATGATTTTGGAACTCCAGGTGTCAAGGAACATGCCTTCACCCTTTGGTCTATAGAAGCAGCAGAGCGCTTGTACGACCATATCTTGGAATCTTGTAAACGGGCCATGTTCGAGCATGATGCAGCTAAGCGTCGTGCCCTTTTGACCTTTACTGTCATCGGTGCAGGTTTTACAGGTATCGAGATGATTGGGGAGCTGATTGACTGGGTGCCAATCCTCGCCAAGGAATACAAGTTGGACAAAGATGAGTTCTCACTCAAGGTGGTTGAAGCAATGCCAACCATTCTCAACATGGTGACGGAAAAAGAGCAGACCAAGGCTGTCCGTTACTTGGAGAAAAAAGGAGTTGAGCTCATCCTTGGCGATGGTGTTGCCAGTGTGGAAGAAGGGGTTCTAAACCTTGCTTCTGGTAAAGCCATCCCTACCTATACCGCAGTCTGGACTGCTGGTGTTAAGGCTAATACAGACACAGCTGATTTTGAGATTGAACAGGCTAAGTCCGGACGCTTGGTAGCCAATGAATACATGGAAGCCAAGGGCAAAGAACATGTCTATGTAGCTGGTGACCTGGTCTACTATGAGGAGGATGGAAAACCAACCCCTCAAATCGTACAGGCTGCAGAACAAACCGGCCACACAGCTGCCCACAATATCATCGCCTCCATCACTGGCGGTCAAAAAGAAGCCTTCAAGGGCAAATACGATGGCTTTATGGTCTCCATCGGTTCCAAGTATGGGGTTGCTTTCTTAAACAACAAGTTCCATCTGTCAGGTTTCCTGGCCATGGCAGTCAAACACCTCATCAACCTGGTCTATTTTCTATCCATCAGTAGCTTCTACAACATCGGTGCCTACCTCCGCCATGAATTTTTCGATATTCGTCACAAGCGCAATATCTTTGGCGGCATGACTTCCAGCAAGGGCAACAATCTCTGGATGATTCCCCTGCGTGTCTATTTTGGCTCCATGTGGCTCTTTGAAGGTCTGAAAAAAGCCTTTGGCTGGTTTGGAACCACCTCTTGGCTGGGAGATGACATCGTCTTTCCATTTGAATGGCTAAAAGAACCTGTTTCTGGAGCTTCAGAAGCAACGGAAGAAGTGGTACATCAGGTCTTCTCTTTGAACTTTACCTATGGTGAAGAACCTATGTTGGTTTTAGGTGAAATGCCTGACTGGTTTGAGGCTATCATGAAAATCATGATGCCCAACCAAGAAGTAGCCCTCTTCATGCAAAAAATGATGACCTTCCTTGAAATCGCCATCGGTCTGGCCCTGATTGCAGGACTCTTTGTCTGGTTGGTTTCCGCCCTGACCATTATGCTAGTGGCTATGTTTAGCTTATCTGGCATGTTCTACTGGGTCAACATGTGGTTTGTACCAGTTGCTATCGCTTTGATGAACGGAGCAGGCCGTGCCTTTGGATTGGACTATTGGGTAATGCCATGGATTGGCAATAAGCTCGATCGATGGATATATGGAAAGCCAAGACATATCTACAGCAAGAAATAACGAAGACCTGTTCAAACATGTGACACATTGTTTCATCTCTTACAACATGTAAGCTAGGTCTGTCCTTTATGGTAAAATAAGGATAGGCCTAGCTTTTCTATATAGAAAAAATTATAAAAATAAAAAGGATGAGGAGGTCAGTTTGGTACATTCAATTTGGAATGATTTTCCCGCTGTTCAGCAGGGATTGTTGGAAGTTAAAAAAATCATAAAAGAAGAACTCCGTCTGGCGCATCCTCAGGTAAAGTCCAAAATTATGGATTACTTGGATGCTCCTGGTAAGTATGTACGAGCCGGTCTCACCTTACTCTTTGCTCAGGGCGTAGAGGGAGAGATTCAAAAAGCCAAGTATTATTTCGCAGCTGGAATCGAGGTCCTTCATTTGGCGACTCTGATTCATGATGATGTCATTGATGGCGCTGATAGCAGACGCGGGATTGTTGCTATGCACCAAGCCTTTTCCAATCGTATTGCCATCTATGCAGGAGACTATCTCTTAGCCTATTCCGGGCGACTGATGGCTATGGGACAAGAATTGATGGGATCTCCAGAGATGGAGAATGCCAGTCCCGTTGACCAGCGAATCCTTGAGCGGATTTTGGCGGGAGAATTGGCCCAACTGATTAACCAAAACAGGTCAGACATGACTATGAAGGATTATCTCAAGCAAATCAAGGGGAAAACCGCTTTTCTCTTTGCCTTGGCCTGTCAGCTTGGAGTTTATAGTCTTCCAACCAATCGCAAAAACATGCAGGCTGCCTTTCGCGCAGGACAAGCTATCGGCATGGCTTTTCAGTTATCAGATGATCTTCTGGATTTTCAGGTGAAAAAAGAGGCCATGGGCAAGCCCGGTCTGCAGGATGTCCGAAATGGTATCTATACAGCCCCGCTTTTGCTAGCCATGCGACAAGATGCTAGCTTGGCCAGCTTGGTTCAATCTCAAGCTAATCAGGACTGGACTGAAGCTCAACTGACTCTCCTGCAAGAAAAATTGGAGCACAGTCAAGCCTTTGATGCCACTCAAAAATTGATTGCCAAACATATTCAAAAAAGTGAAGACTTTATTGCTCAAATGGCCCTGGCAAAAGATTTGCACATCGACTGTTTTTTGAAAAAAATGATGGCTAGGAACTATTAAAAATCTGTGATCATTGTCACAAATACTATGGACATTCAAACAGAAATATAGTATAATAATATCAACAGCGAAAACGCTTAACAAAGAAAAGGAGACATTTCATGAAAATGAAAAAAGTTTTGACAGGTCTTGTCCTGTTTGGAGCAACATTGGCCCTTGTGGCATGTGGTAACTCTTCATCTGATTCAAAAAGCTCTAGCTCTTCTGAGGCTCCTGCTACAACAGTAGAAAAAACAGCAGCAGCTTGGAAAGATGGTACCTATACTGGTGAGTCAGATTTCGATGAACGCGGTTGGAAAGTGGTGCATTCTATTACTATCAAGGATGGAAAAATCACTGAATCAGCTTTCGGTTACGCTGATAAAGATGGTAATCTCAAGGCTGACAACGAAGAGTACAACAAGAGCATGAAAGACAAATCAGGAGTTTCTTCAAAAGAAGCTACTGAGCAGCTGAATGCTCAATTGGTGAAAACGCAAGATGTTGATGCTGTTGAGGTTGTATCTGGTGCGACACATACTTCAGATAACTTTACGGCAGCAACAAAAGCTCTTCTTGCAGCAGCTGAAGAAGGAAACACTGACCCAGTAACATTCGAGCTTGGTAAATAATACTTTTGCTAAGGTAAGAAACTAGTCAGCAATCAACAACATTTGCTGGTTCTGACAGTTTTCCTAAAATGGGATAAATTTCCGCTAAGTCGGAGCTTTGTCTCATTTTTTTTATCACATCAAAAAGGAAAGTGACAGATGAAAAAAGGAATCACTGGCTTGTTGCTGATTTGCTCAATCATTTTTTTAATAGCATGTGGCAGCAAAAAAGAATCCGCCAGTCAATTGCCTGTGGTCAAAACTCCTTTGACCCGTACTGAATCGCTTCTACATACTGTAGTTCAGCTGAGCATATACCATGAGAATCAGGAAGAAGCCATGGATGGTGCCATTAAGCTGATTAAAGAAATGGAAAGTCTCCTATCCACTTCCGTAGAAGGTTCAGATATTTACCGCATAAACCAAGCGGCTGGTAAAGAGCCTGTAAAAGTTGATGAGCGAACCTTCGAGTTGGTAGAGGAAGCTCTAAATGCATCAGACAGGAGTCAAGGTCGTTTTGATATCACCATCGGCGTCATCAATAAGCTCTGGAATATTGGCTCGGAGAATGCCCGCAAACCCGATTCGTCAGAAATTGAGGCTGCCCTCCCTTATGTTGGCTATGATAAGGTCAAGTTGGATGCTAAGGAGAAGACGGTTTATATCGAAGAGGGCATGAGTTTAGAGTTGGGGGCTATTTCCAAAGGCTATATTGCCGATCAAGTCAAAAAATACTTTGAAGAGAAGGGCATTTCAACAGCCATCATCAATCTTGGTGGAAATGTAGTGGTCATGGGAACCTCTCCCAATCAAGAAAAAGGCTGGAAGGTGGGGGTTCAGGATCCAGATAAGATACGGGGTGCGACAGTTGGTTATGTCTATCAGAAAAATCGCTCAATTGTAACTTCAGGTATCTATGAGCGCTACATCGAAGTAGATGGGCAAATCTATCATCATATACTAAGTCCAGCAACTGGATATCCTGTTGAGAACACTATTTCAGGTGTGACTGTCTTTACAGATACTTCTACTCAGGGTGATACCCTATCAACGACTCTCTTTATCTATGGTATAGAGGAGGGTTTGGCCTATATCAATGATTTAGAAGGGGTGGAAGCAGTCTTTATTGATAAGGACCATGGTGTTCACCTAAGTGACGGTCTCAAGGACCATTTTGCATTGACAAATGAGGAGTACCATCTTGCAGATTAAGAATTTAACCATGCCTGTCTTTTTAGAATTTGTTGAGCTAAAAACAAAAGTGGCCAGTGTCTTTCCCATGCTGATTGGCCTGCTCTGGTCTCAATATCACTACCAGCAGCTCAACTGGCTCAATACCATCTTGTTTATGATTGCGGCTATCAGCTTTGATATGTGTACGACAGCCATCAACAATACTATGGATTATCATAAAGCCGTAGATATGGCTTATCGGGAGGAGGAAAATGTTTTAGGCAAGCATCAGCTTGATTTCAAGGAAATGGTGGCTATTATCCTGGCACTCTTGCTGATTTCTACCTTCTTTTCCTTACTTTTGGTCTGGCGGACGGACTTGGCCTTATTACCGATTGGAACCTTGTGTTTCTTGATTGGAATTTTCTACACCTTTGGTCCCATGCCCTTGTCCCGCTTGCCTCTAGGCGAACTTTTCTCTGGAGTCACCATGGGATTTGGTATCTTCTTTTTGGCTGTCTACATCCAATCTCCTTCTGACTTTCTAGCAACCACCTGGTCTTTGGGAGGTTGTCTGGTCACCATCAATTGGTATGTGGGAGAGACAGTGAGGATTTTCTTCATGTCTATCCCTCTGATTTGCTTGATTGCCAACATCATGTTGGCCAATAATCTTTGCGACTATGAACAGGATTTGCGCAACCATCGCTTTACGTTGGTCCATTACATTAGTCCAAAGGGTGGGGTTCTGCTCTACACGGTTTTAAGTACCATTCCATGGGTGGTATGGCTTATCTATGTCGGGTTTGGGCTTTTGCCCCTCTGGGCTCTACTTGGGCTGATTCTGGCTCTGCCTTTTATCAAGAATCTGCTTCGCTTTCGTAGAGCTCAGGTAAAGTCGCAGACTTTCATCAACTCGATTAAAAACTTTGTTCTCTTTTCAGGCCTCTATGTATTGGTTTTATTCGTGGCTTTATGGATGAAATAAAAAAATGAGTTTGGGACAAAAAGTAGTTCCAAACTCTATTTTTTCGTTTTAGATACTTATAGCGCAGTGGTTGAGTGGGCTCTAATGTGCTTATAAATAAGCTTTTACAGCCCTACTCAACTGTGCGGAGGTGGGAAGACGAAATCGAATTTCTCCGAAATTGCCGATTTCTGTCCCACTCTCATTTTTATATTGGAAGTATTAATTCATCCTCAGATTCATCTGTGTTATTATCAGCTGGTTCACCTTTTTCTACGATTTCAATCATCAGTTGATGGGGCAGGCAAATGAGAATTTGTCCTGGTTCACTAATCCAGCCAGTATTGACTGCAATCTGGTCAGGGCTGTTGTCTTCTTTTACACGGATGGCATCGCCCTTGACTTCGACAATATTGTATTGACCTTTATTGGGATAGTAGGTGATTTCTTTCGCCTGACCGTCTCCCAGTGGAAGTTCGTCGGCTTGTTGCCCGTTGATGGTGACGATGGCCACCAGCTGATTCTCCTCATTTCTTGCTTGTTGGTAAACAAAGGTCGTCACCAATGGTGGAGCAAAGGAGAGTAGGAGAGCCAGGCCAATGAGGATGAAATCAAAAGGGCGAAATTGTTTTAAAATTTCTTTCATTTCAGACTCGATTTCTGTAAGATTTTTAACTGTTTCATTATACCATAAATGGATTCTTTTCAGTAAATAAGGTGCTTTTGAACCTTTTAGTTTCAAGAAAAATGACGAAAAGAACAAAATTGTGATATCGTGAGCATATTTTTTGAAATCGGTAACATTATCACTTATAATGAGGAAGTAAAAATATATTTTTGAAAGTGAGATTTTACTATGTCTAAAATCGTTGTTGTTGGTGCAAACCACGCTGGTACAGCATGTATCAAAACCATGTTGTCTAACTATGGAGAGGCCAACGAGATTGTCGTATTCGACCAAAACTCAAACATTTCATTCTTAGGCTGTGGTATGGCTCTTTGGATTGGTGAGCAAATCGCTGGTGCAGACGGACTTTTCTACTCAAATAAAGAAGAGTTGGAGTCTATGGGTGCCAAAGTTTACATGGAATCACCAGTTCTTTCAATTGATTACGATGCAAAAACAGTAACAGCTCTTGTAGATGGCAAAGAGCATGTTGAAAGCTATGAAAAACTGATCTTCGCAACTGGTTCTCAACCAATCTTGCCTCCAATCAAGGGTGCAGAATTCAAACCAGGTTCTTACGAATTTGAATCTACGCTTGAAAACCTTCAATTTGTGAAGTTATATCAAAACTCAGCAGATGTTATCGAGCGTTTGAAAACTGAAGATATCAATCGTGTAGCAGTTGTGGGTGCTGGTTACATCGGTGTTGAATTGGCAGAAGCTTTCCAGCGTAAAGGTAAAGAAGTAGTTCTTATCGACGTTGTGGATACCTGTTTGGCTGGTTACTATGACCGTGACCTGTCTGACATGATGGCTAAAAATATGGAAGATAACGGTATCCAATTGGCCTTTGGTGAAACCGTGAAAGAAGTAGCTGGTAACGGTAAGGTTGAAAAAATTATCACTGACAAGAATGAATACGATGTAGACATGGTTGTCTTGGCAGTTGGTTTCCGTCCAAATACTGCTTTTGCAGGTGAAAAGATCGAACGCTTCCGTAACGGTGCCTTCCTTGTGAACAAACACCAAGAAACCTCTATCCCAGGTGTTTATGCTATCGGTGACTGTGCAACGATCTACGATAACGCAACTCGCGATACTAGCTACATTGCCCTTGCTTCAAACGCTGTTCGTACAGGTCTTGTAGCAGCCCACAACGCTTGTGGAACAGACCTTGAAGGACCTGGTGTTCAAGGTTCAAATGGTATCTCTATCTACGGCCTCAACCTGGTATCAACTGGTTTGACTCTTGAAAAAGCTATCCGCAACGGTTTCAATGCTGCAGTAACTGAGTACACTGACAATCAAAAACCAGAATTTATTGAACATGGTAACTTCCCTGTAACCCTCAAAATTGTTTACGATAAGGATTCACGTCGTGTTCTGGGTGCGCAAATGGCAGCCCGTGAAGACATTTCTATGGGTATCCACATGTTCTCATTGGCTATTCAAGAAGGTGTTACCATCGAGAAATTGGCTCTGATAGATATCTTCTTCTTGCCACACTTCAATAAACCATACAACTACATCACAATGGCAGCTTTGAACGCAAAAGATTAAAAACGTCCGGGGGACGTTTTTAACCCGAGCCTAGAAATTCGAAAGCGAGGAACGTCCGGGGGATACAAACAGTTTGGGGAACTGTTTGTACCCGAGCTTGAAAACGCGAAAGCGAGGAGAGTTTGGGAATAGACTCTTTCAGCTGGTCACCCCAAAATTAGAGAGTGGCCATAAAGAACCCGAGCCTAGAAATTCGAAAAAGTGAATAGTTTAAAACGAACCAGTCCGCATGGACTGGTTTTTTTAACATAAAAATATTGCTAAAAGATTTAGAATTTGATATAATATATTGACTAGGATATATTACTATCTATTTTATTTATTGGAGAGTTAAATGAAAAGAAATTTTAGACGTTTTGCTGTTTTATTGTGTGTTTCGATGTTATCTGCCAGTCCAATGGTAGTCAGCGCTACAGAAACAGAAGAGTACATTGGCCAAGAAAAGATTATTGGTCCAGATGAGCGAGTAAATGTAACCAATACAACTACAAATTTTTTCCCTACGATTGTAAAAATTGAGAGCAAGAGATATGTTAAAGAAAAGAATGTATACTATATCTCACATGGTACAGGTGTCATGGTAGCAAGTGATGTTGTACTGACTTCTGGCCACCTTGTCTATGACGGTACTTCAAAAACATACAGAACAAATTTTAAAGTTACTCCAGCCACTTCCAATGGTTCTACGCCATACGGAACCAGTACAGCTATCCAAGTAAAGGCTAATCCAGAATATTTGACAGCTCCTTCATTCGATACGGATTATGCAGTGCTTAAACTGGCTCAACCCTTGGGCAATTCAACAGGTTATCTGAAGCTGTCAAGAAACATTAACGTTGGAGAATTTGGGCAATCAGCTGGTTATCCAGGAGATCGCCCTGGTCAGATGGTTTATGCTTCTGGACTTGTCCAAGCAGTGACTGAAAAGGGATTAAAATATACAATCGACACCAGTGGCGGACAGAGTGGTAGTCCCATCTTAAATGCAGACAATGAGATTGTCGGGGTACATGGCGGTATGTCTACTGCAACCCTCAATGATGGAGCTAGAACGACACAAGAAATGGTCAATTTAATCAACTCAATGAATCCATCATCCGGACAAGTTAGTTTGTCTGCGCCCGCTGTCGTTACCTCAAAACCAGTCTATCGACTATACAATAAAAATTCAAAACGCCACCATTATACATCTGATATAAATGAAAAAAATACCTTGGTGACAAAACACGGCTGGCAAGATGAAGGTGTTGCTTGGGAAACTGGCGATGTTGCACCAGTTTATCGTTTGTATAACCCAACCACAAAAGATCATCTCTTGACTACAGATATGAGTGAAGTTCAACAGTTGCAAGTATCAGGGTGGAAAAATGAAGGCGTAGCCTTCCAAAGTGGCACAGGCGCAGATGTCTTCAGACTATATAGTCCAGTCACAAAAGAGCATTTTTACACAGCAAGTGTCTCTGAAAAAGACCATCTAATTAATGTTGGTTGGAAATATGAAGGTGTAGCTTTTAAAGCAAATTAATTATTTTATTATTTAAGGAGGAACGGCCATGAGAACTGTTTTAAAGACAACTCTGTCCTCGCTGTTGGTTGTCGGTGTTGGTCTGTCGCTCAACCATCAAATGGTACATGCGGATGATGAAACAACAATGGAAATTGCCCAATCTACGACTACTGAAAATTCCACTACAGTAATCGATATAGATCAGAAAATTTCCTATAGAAGCTATGGTGGTTCAGAGTATGAGCCAGGAAGTATCAAGGAACAATTAGTGGTTGGTGAGAAAGGACAAATTCGTCGTCCTCAGAATTCACCTCTTAAAGACTCCAAGTATTCATTTGCTATGACTGTTGCAGATCCATCTATTTTGTCTTTTGATGAAGAGGGAAATTGGACTGCCCATAAGGCTGGGACAACTGAAATTACCTTTGGTTTCCCTAGCGGTGAAGGCACTCAGGCTCAGAAATTCGATGAAGAATTGAATAAACTTAATGTTGTCTTGGAAGTGGAAGAAGTAGCGGTTTCTATGACCGTCACAGTGAGCGAATCTAGTGTGCAACCAATGTATCGTCTCTATAATCCTACCAACAAGGAACATTTTTATACGGCTAGTATAGATGAAAGAGATAATTTGGTTAAAATTGGTTGGGGAGAATATGAGGGTATTGCCTGGTATACACCGAGCACGGGTACACCAGTTTATCGCTTGTACAATCCTGAACTCAAAGACCATCACTATACGACAGATAAAAATGAGGTTAGTACCTTGACTAGTCAACACAAGTGGGTAGATGAGGGTATTGCCTGGTATTCTGGAGGCTCCAAACCAATACAACGCCTCTTCAACAAAGATTTGACTTCTGGAGCGCATCACTATACCCTAGATGAAAATGAAGTTAGTGTATTAAAAGATCGAAACTGGAAGCATGAAGGCATTGCTTGGTACGGTCAATAGTTTAGCAGCAAAGACTGGGTTCCCCAGTCTTTTTGCATCTTGAAAGCAAGAAATCGGAGAAAACTTGAAAACGATTGCAAACCGTGCTAAAATGGTTAAAAGTGAGGAGGTGAGAAGATGAAAGAAATCAAAAAATCTGTCACTATGAAAGATGTTGCCCGTTTGGCAGGAGTGGGAGTGGGAACTGTTTCTAGGGTGGTGAATGGTTTTAAAGTAAAAGAGAGTACTTTTCAGAAGGTACAGACAGCTATTGCTGAACTTGATTATAAGCCCGATGAGTATGCTAGAGGGCTAAAAACAAATAGAAGTAATAATATTGCGATCATATTACCCACTATTTGGCATCCTTTTTTCTCAGAGTTTGCTTACTATGTTGAAAAGAACCTAAGTCAAAAAAATTATAAATTATTTATTTGTAATGTTGAATCAGATGCTTCAACTGAAATTGAATATATTGAAATGCTGAAAAACAATAAAGTTGATGGTATTATCGGTATAACGTATTCAGACATTGATAATTATATTTCTTCCAACCTTCCCTTCGTTAGTATCGATCGCCATTTCTCAGAAAATGTTTCCTACGTTACCTCAGACAACTATGCTGGTGGCCAATTAGCAGCAGAGGTACTCATAGAGAAGGGATGTCAGCATTTTGCCTTTATCGGTGGAAAAAATATCTATAAGAACGAGACGAACTTCCGAAAAGAAGGTTTTTATGATGTGCTTGAAAAAGAAGGGAAAAATTTTTCGAAATTAGTTCTGCCGGAGCCAATTGAGGATTTGGAAGGAAAGATTGAAATGTTTATCTTGGAACATCCTAAAATTGATGGTATCTTTGCGGTCAATGATTTTATGGCCATAAGTGTCATGAAAGTTATGCAGAAATTGGGTAAATTTGCGCCGAAAGACTACCAAATTATTGGTTTTGACGGATTGAAATCAGCTATCGACCAAGATTATTATGTATCGTCCATTAAGCAATCCACTGATCTTTTAGCTAAGTCAGCCGTCGATTCTCTCCTGTCGCTGATAGATGGCCACCAACCAGATTCAAGAATTGTTTTGCCAGTTTCTTTTGTAGATGGTGGTACCACGAGATAATAATGACTTTTTTTAAAAAAAGTTTATAAAATACTTGACAAGGAGAATGAAAGCGCTTATAATTAAATCAAAACAAAATGAAACGTTTCCAAAATCGAAGCATGAACCCTTTGGGGTTTATGTTTTGACCAAAAAATGAAACGTTTCCAAAACAAAAAAATAGGAGGTCCGACATGAAAATGCGGAAAAGTTTGCTTCAATTTGCTGCCATATCTACTTTAGTAGCAGGTGCACTTGCAGGATGTTCTGGCTCTAGCTCTGGTTCAAGCGATAGCTCAAGTTCTAATAAAAATGAAGTCAAGGTCTGGGTTCAATTTTCAGATGAAACGGCCGAAGGAAAAGCCTGGCAGGAAATTGTTGACGGCTTTAATAAGGAGCATGAGGGTGAATATAAGGTCGCGACGGAATACATCCCTCGTAGCGGTAGTGGTGGCGGATATGAGGATAAGGTCAACGCTGCTGTGACGACCAATAGTCTGCCGGATATTATTACACTTGATGGACCAAATACAGCTGCCTATGCCCATTCAAAAGTGATTATTCCGCTCGATGAATACTTAGCGGATGCAGATATGGATGATGTATTAGACAGTATCAAGCAACAGGGAACCTACGATGGTAAAATGTATGCCTTTGGTTACTCTGAGTCCAATGTAGGTATTTATTATAATAAAAAAATGTTTGAGGAGGCTGGGATTGACTTGGCGAGTTTGCCAACAATTGAAAAGCCATGGACTTGGAGTGAGTTCAATGCGATTGCTGAAAAATTAAAAAACTATCATAAGGTGGAGGCTATTGACTTCCGATTAAATTCCATTGATGAGATGCTTCCATATGCATATATGCCATTGATTTGGTCAAATGGTGGATCCGTAGTCAATGAAGACGGAACAAAGGCTGAAGGATATTTCAACAGTAAGGAATCCGTTGAAGCAGTAGAATTTATCCAAAACTTAGTGAAAAAAGGCTACACCACAGTCAGCCCAGTTGAAAAAGGCTTTGAAACAGGTGTTTATCCAATGCTTCTTAGTGGTTCTTGGACAATCAATGATATGGAAACCAACTATACTGACATTGATTATGGTATTCTTCCATATCCTGTTTCTGATACTACTAAGAAATTGGTTTCTCCTTCAGGAAGCTGGCAGTTGGCTGTTACCACTAAATCTGATAAGCCAGAAATTGCAGCTGAATTTGTCAAATATGCGACCAATACTCAATCCAGCAAAATCATGAGTCTGGGCAACAGTGTATTGCCAATCCGCAAGTCAACCATCGAAGACTTGAAAGATGAAGTAACACCTGAGATGGCCTTCTTGATGGAACAAAACCAAAAGACCGCACATGCTCGTCCAGTGGTAGTAGCTTATCCTCAAGTATCCCGTGCTTTCCAGCAAGCCATGCAGGATATCAGCTATTATGAAGATAATCCAGATGTTCAAAAAGTCTTAGATGCACGTGCAAAAGAAATGCAGGCTGCTATTGACGAATCATTAGCGAAATAAGTATAGTGGCAGGTAGTTGATGGCCTCAAACCAGCACTATCTGCCCTCTCTTTTATAGGAGGAAAATATGAAAAAAAAGAATAGGTTACAGAATAATCTAATCGGCTATGCTTTCTTATCACCAGCATTATTATTGCTGACGGTTTTTTTGCTCATTCCAGTTGTCATGGTCTTCTACTATGCTTTCACAGACTATTACATGCTGACACCTGATGCCAGACAGTGGGTTGGTTTAGATAACTTTACGAAATTGGTCCAGGATCCGACTTTTTTAAAAAGCATTTTCAATACAGCCAAATTTGTGATATGGATTATACCTGTGCAGTTGGGACTTGCCCTTGGCATGGCCTTGATTGTTAACAAACCACGTAAGGGAAATATGTTTTATAAGGTCGCATTCTTTGCACCTGTGGTCATGTCCCTAGCGGTTATTTCTATCCTCTGGCTCTACCTCTTAAATCCCAATAATGGCCTTCTCAATGCCTTGCTCAATAAGATTGGCATAGCCTCCCAGCCATTTTTAACGAGTCCTAAACAGGCTATGTATGCTATTATTATGGTATCTGCTTGGCAAGGCGCTGGTTACCAGATGTTGCTTTTTCTTGGTGGTTTGCAGAATATTCCTCGGGATGTTTACGAAGCAGCAGAGTTGGATGGGTTTACAAAGTTTCAACAGTTCCGCTATATCACCATGCCACTCCTGAAACCTACTGCCCTTTTTATCCTATTAACAACCCTGATTTCGGCCTTCAAGTTGATTGTACAACCAATGGTCATGACTCAAGGTGGTCCGATGAACTCCACCATGACCATGGTCTATTACATCTATCAAAAAGGTTTCACAGATCGCATGGTTGGTTATTCTAGTTCTATTGCACTGATATTTACAACCTTTATTGGCTTGATTACCTTGATCCAACGCCGTGTACTCAAGGAGGATAACTAAATATGAATAAAATAAAACCAGTAAAATTTTTAGAGTATTTTTTATTGACCCTCCTGGCCTTTCTCTTTTTGTTTCCCATGGTTTGGATGGTTGTCTCAGCCATGAAACCAGAAGCAGATGTTTATGGTAATTTGACTTCTTGGAAGGCCTTTTTACCAAGTTTGAATCCAGCAAACTGGTTTAAACCCTATCAAGAAATTTTAGAGCGGTTTAGCATTTTTACCTACCTCGGAAATAGTATTTTCTACTCAACAACATTTGCGCTTGGTTCTATTCTCATCAATGCTTTTGCGGGATATGCCTTTGCAAGAATTGATTTTTCTGGTAAGAAAATTCTCTTTGGCTTGCTCCTGGCGCTTTTGATTATCCCGGCAGAGACAGTCTTGATACCACAATTTACTATTGTTAATGCCCTGGGGCTAGTTAATAACCGCCTGGCCGTTATCATTCCTGGTCTGGCAAGTATCTTTAATATTTATCTGTTTAGGAATTTTTTCATTGCGATTCCTGAAGAGATTGTCGAATCGGCTCGGATGGATGGTGCCAATATTATTCAGACATTTTTTAGAATCATGCTGCCCATGTCTAAACCAGCTGTTGCAACGGTTGGAGTACTCTCCTTTATCAGTAGTTGGAATGACTATATTTGGCCTCTGATGGTATTAACAGATACAAGTAAATTCTCAATGCAGGTTGCTATTACAACAATCAATACTACACAACCAGTTTATATAAACCAGGTCATGGCTGTATTAACAATCTCGACCATCCCCTTAATTATTGTATATATTGTCGCTCAAAAGTATATTGTGCAAGGTCTTGGTGGTTCGGGAACTGGTATCAAATAGGAGGAAATTATGCGATTAACTATTGAGAAAGCAAATGCCTATATCGTTGAAAATCTTAGTAGGATAAATCCCCAGTTCAAACCCAATATCCATTTCTCTGCCCCTATCGGCTGGATCAATGACCCCAATGGTTTTGTTTATTTTCGTGGGGAGTATCATCTCTTTTATCAATATTATCCCTACGGTTCCTTTTGGGGTCCCATGCACTGGGGTCATGCCAAGACCAAGGATTTTGTGAGCTGGGAGCATTTGCCGGTGGCTTTGGCTCCTGACAAAGATTATGACAAGGATGGCTGTTTTTCCGGTTCTGCCCTCGTCAAAGACGACACCCTCTGGCTCATGTATACCGGCCATATCGTCCATGAGGATGGCAGGGTCAACCAGGTTCAGAACATTGCTTATTCGACGGACGGCATTCATTTTGAGAAAATCGAGGAGAATCCAGTGGCTACGGGGGATATCCTGCCTCCAGACCTGATTGCTGCAGATTTTCGGGATCCTAAGCTCTTTGAAAAAGATGGACATTACTATGCAGTGGTGGCAGCCAAGCATAAGGATGAAAGAGGGACGGTTGTTTTGCTGGGGTCGGATGACTTAAGAAACTGGCATTTTGAGTCCATTTTCCTGAAAGGGGAGGCCCATCAGGGCTTTATGTGGGAATGTCCAGATTTCTTTGAAGTGGATGGTCAGGCCTACATCTTGGTTTCTCCAATGCGCTACCAAGAGACGGACCATGATTTTCGCAATCTCAATTCATCTGTCCTGATAGCGGGACGAGTTGATTGGGAGAAGAAAGAGTTTCTGCAGGAGTCCGTTTCAGAGTTGGACCATGGTCATGATTTCTACGCCCCACAGAGCCTCTTGGACGATAAGGGGCAGCGGATTGTTATCGCCTGGATGCACAACTGGGGTCGGACTGTGGTTCCCCATGAGCTCGGCCACGGCTGGGCCTGCAATATGACCCTGCCCCGCATTCTTCATTCGATCAGCAATCAGCTACGACAGGAAGTTCCTCAAGAGGTGTTGGACAGCCTTCCCCGCATCCAGCTTGGGCAAGAAGTGGCCAGCACAGGCTATCTGGAGACGGAGCTTGAAGACGATTTTATCCTTAGATTGGGCGACGAGGATGATTATGTCGAATTTGGCTACCAAGACGGCTTAGTCTTCATTGACCGGAGCCATCAAAAAATGGACATTTCTGGAGAAGAAGCATGGGCCATCAGCCGTCGCTCGGTCGAGATAGAAGCCCAGCAGCTGCAAGTCATTTTTGACAAAAACTCCTTAGAAATTTTTGTCAATAAGGGTCAAGAAAGCCTGACCACTGCCATCTATTTGCAGGGAGAGAAAACCTTGCAGCAAGTAAAATAATGGAGAACCTGGATGAAAGTTCAGGTTTTTCTCTGTGGAAAAGCTAGGGGTTGTGACTTGGGTTAGTGGGACTAGGGCGAGTGTCATCCGCGGTTGGACTTAAAGAATATCAATTGGCCTCATTGGAAATTTATATGCAGTTTTGCATTTTTTATGGAAAATGCTGGCATGATTTAGTATAATTGACCTATAAAATACCTATTTTAGGAGGAATGAGCATGGCAAAACCTTACCTTGGCAATCGGGATCCGCGCTTTGTCCGTATCGGCCGAGGGGGGCTCTTGGAGGATGGGCCCCATCAATCCCTGGCCCTCTGGGCTGCCAGCTGCGCTGAGCGGGTCCTGCCTCTTTTTCAGGAAAGCTATCCAAGTGTTCTAGGACCGAGCCAGGCGGTGGATGCCACTAGGATCTGGGCCAAGGATGGGATGACCATGATGGAGGCGCGAAGCTTTGCCTATGCGGCCCATGCTGCCGCCCGTGAGGTGGAAGGGGTGGCGCGTGAGGTGGCTAGGGCTTGTGGCCATGCGGTGGCTACCGCCCATATGGCAGACCATGAGCTTGGAGCCGCCTTTTATGCCCTTCGGGCCATCCAGTTGGCCTTTCCTGACCAGCCAGAAAAAGTGGCTGCCGAGCGGGCCTGGCAGAAGGAAGCCCTAACAGAGGATATTCGGGAACTTGTTTTGGATGATATGAAGCAGCGGGCCAGCAAGTTTCAGCATATCTTTGATGATTCACTACCGATGCAAGAAGAAAGCTGAGAAGTAGCCTTGATAGACGCCTGCTTCTTTTTTATATATTTTCCCCTCAGCTAAGTCAGCTTTTTTTTGCGAAAAATGGTATGATAGGAAGATAGAATTTTTCAACGGAGAAGAAAATGAATCCCTTATTAAACGGAATGAATGACAGACAGGCGGAAGCAGTCCGGACGACGGAAGGGCCGCTTTTAATTATGGCGGGGGCTGGTTCGGGTAAGACCCGGGTTTTGACCCACCGCATCGCCTATCTAATTGATGAAAAGATGGTCAATCCCTGGAATATCCTGGCCATCACCTTTACCAACAAGGCGGCGCGGGAGATGAAGGAGCGGGCCATGGCTCTCAACCCAGCCACCCAGGAAAGCCTGATTGCCACCTTCCACTCCATGTGTGTCCGTATTTTGCGCAGGGAAGCCGACCATATCGGTTATAGTCGCAATTTTACCATCGTGGATCCAGGTGAGCAGCGGACCCTGATGAAGCGGATCATGAAGGACCTCAATTTGGACCCCAAGCAGTGGAGTGAGCGGACCATTTTGGGAACCATTTCTAATGCAAAAAATGACCTCATCGATGAGGTGGCCTACGAGATGCAGGCCAGTGATTTTTACACGGAAATCGTGGCTAAGTGCTACAAGGCCTACCAGAAGGAACTGCGGCAGTCTGAGGCCATGGACTTTGATGATCTGATCATGATGACTCTTCGGCTCTTTGACAAAAATCCAGAGGTCCTGACCTATTACCAGCAGCGGTACCAATACATCCATGTCGATGAGTATCAGGACACCAACCATGCCCAGTACCAGCTAGTCAAGCTCCTTGCTTCTCGCTTTAAAAATATTTGCGTAGTCGGGGATGCGGACCAGTCCATCTACGGCTGGCGGGGTGCTGACATGCAGAATATTTTGGACTTTGAAAAGGATTATCCGACTGCCAAGGTGGTGCTGCTGGAAGAAAATTACCGATCAACCAAAACCATCCTCCAGGCGGCCAATGATGTGATTGAGCGCAACAAGAACCGCCGTCCCAAGAAACTCTGGACCCAGAATGAGGAAGGGGAGCAGATTGTTTATTACAGGGCTGACAATGAGCAGGGTGAGGCTGTCTACGTGGCCAGCCAGATAGGCGAGTTGGCGCGTGGGAGCTACAACTACAAGGACATGGCTGTCCTTTACCGAACCAATGCCCAGTCCCGTACCATCGAGGAAGCCCTTCTCAAATCCAACATCCCCTACACCATGGTCGGCGGCACTAAGTTCTACAGCCGCAAGGAAATTCGTGACATCATCGCCTACCTCAATGTCATCGCCAATCCAGCAGATAATATTTCCTTTGAGCGGATTGTCAATGAACCCAAGCGGGGCATAGGACCTGGTAGCCTAGATAAAATTCGAGATTTTGCCAATTTGCAGGAAATGTCCTTCCTTGAAGCCTCTGCCAACATTCTCTTGTCTGGTATCAAGGGCAAAGCCGCTCAGGCTGTGGAGGACCTGGCTGGGATTCTTTATCGTCTGCGGGATCAACTGGATGAGATGAGCCTGACAGAGCTGGTAGAAGCCCTCTTAGATCAAACGGGCTACATGACTGCCCTCGCCGTTCAAGCAACTCTGGAAGCCAATGCCCGTATTGAAAATATCCAGGAATTTCTTTCTGTTACTAAGAGCTTTGATGAAAAAGAAGCCGAGGAAGAGGAGACTGGTTTGGAGAAACTGAGCCGCTTCCTCAACGATTTGGCCCTGATTTCGGATACGGATGATGGTGATAGCGAGGCAGCAGAAGTGACCCTCATGACCCTCCACGCTGCCAAGGGCTTGGAATTTCCAGTGGTTTTTCTGATTGGGATGGAAGAAAATGTCTTTCCCCTCGTTCGGGCAACAGATGATGAGAGTGACTTGGAGGAGGAGCGCCGCCTGGCCTATGTGGGCATCACTCGGGCGGAGAAGACCCTCTATCTGACCAATGCCAACTCCCGCCTCCTTTATGGACGGACCAGCTACAATCAGCCCAGTCGCTTTATTCGCGAAATTTCTTCTGATTTGCTGGACTATCAAGGCCTGGCAAGGCCGGCCAATACTAGCTTTAAGGCTTCTTATGTCAATGGCCAGACCAGCCAGTTTGGCCAAGGCATGAGCCTGTCCCAGGCTATCCAAAGCAGAAAATCCGCTGCCCAGCCCGTCCGGCATTTGGGAGGGGACCTGCCCTTTGGAAAATCATCCGATACTGGTTCATCAGGCACAAGCTGGTCCATCGGTGATAAGGCTATTCATAAAAAATGGGGCGAGGGCACAGTCCTTGAAGTGTCTGGCAGTGGCCAGCAGCAAGAGCTGAAAATCAATTTCCCAGGACTAGGGCTCAAGAAGGTCTTGGCGGCCATTGCACCGATTGAGAAGGGAGAATAGGATGTCTCAAGGTCAGCTGAATCACTATCAGAAAAGATGGGCGGCTGAAAAGTATCTGGTTATGGCCCATTCCCAAGCCCACTACAATGCACTGAGACAGCTTTTTAAGGGCAATCAGTGGTCGGAAGAAAAGGAAGTGGAGTTTGAGCGCTTGCTGAAGGAGGCCTATCAGGCAGCACCGACCACAAAGACCCTGAGAACGGCCTATCAGCATATCTGGGGCTACTTCAAGAAAAAAGCGTCCAGCCATGAAAAAGACAGGTACAAGGAGCTGGACCAGTCTTTGGAAACGAAATCAGCTGATATGCACCAATTTCTGAGGGACCTGACCCAAAAATACCAACCAGCCTACCTGGTCCAGAGTCGGATTATGCAACTGGATAAGCTAGAATTGAAATGACTTGCTTGAGCGGGTCATTTCTTTTTTTGGTATAATAGGGATAGACTATTTTCTAGGAAAAACTTATGAAACTTTATTACACAGATGTCTCTCAGGACATGACAAAAATTTTAACAGAGCAGGCTCAAGCCTATGCGGAGGCTGGGAAGCGAATCTTCTATATCGCGCCCAACTCCCTTTCCTTTGAGAAAGAGCGCAAGGTCTTGGAACTCCTGCCCCATCAGGCCTCCTTTCGGATTACGGTGACCCGATTTGCTCAGATGGCTAGGTATTTTGTGCTCAATCGTATGCATAGCCAGCAAGCGATGGATGACACGGGTTTGTCCATGATTTTTTTCCGTGTCCTCTCCCAGTTTTCGGACAGCGATTTACAGGTCTATGGTCGCTTGCGCAAGGATGCGGCCTTTATCCAGCAGCTGGTGGACCTCCATAAGGAGCTCAAAACCGCCAATCTGACCGTCCTTGATTTGCAGCATTTGGGGGATGAAAAGGCGGCGGATTTGCAGAAGATTTTCCTGGCTGCCTCTGACTTGCTGGACCAGCACCAGATAGAAAACCAGTCCAAATTGGCCCAGTTTGCCAGTCAGGTGGAGGCTGGGTATTTGGATGGAGAACTGGCGGAGACCGTACTAGTCATCGATGGCTTCACCCGTTTTTCAGCCGAGGAAGACTATCTGATTTCTTTGTTGGCGGAAAAATGCCAGGACATTGTCATTGGGACCTACGCCAGTCAGAAGGCCTACAAGGCAAACTTTATCCAGGGAAATATTTACCAGGCCTCGGTGGAGTTTCTGCGTTCTTTGGCCAGCACCTACGCCGTCAAGCCGACATATCTAGCAGAAGCAGGGCAGGAATCGGACTTTGCCAGTTTTAGTCGCTTCTGGGAGGGGCTGCATGACTTTAAGCCCCTGGAAGGCAAGTGGCAGCCTAAGAATGCCTCTAGTCTAGAAATCTGGCAGGCCAGCAACCAGAAGGAAGAAGTGGAAGCGGTGGCCAGAAAGATTCGCCAGCTCTTGGCGGACGGGGTTCGTTATAAGGACATCCTTGTTCTCTTGGGGGATGTGGATAGCTACAAGCTTCAGATTGGCAAACTCTTTGATAAATTTGACATTCCCTATTATTTTGGCAAGGCGGAGTCCATGGCCAGCCATCCTCTGGTCCATTTTGTGGAATCCTTGGAGCGGGTCAAGCGCTACAATTATCGGGCGGAAGATCTGCTCAATCTTCTCAAGTCCGGTCTCTTTGGCCAGCTGACAGAGATGGAGATAGACCGTTTTGCCCAGTATGTGACCTATGCCGACATCAAGGGACGGACTCGTTTTCTGAGGTATTTTACAGCGGATTCTGCTGGTAAGTATGATTTGGTCCAGCTCAATCAGATTCGTCAGACCATCATGGAACCGCTGGATGACTTCCTATCTGCCCGTCCCCAAAAGGGCCTCAGTCTGCTGGAAAAACTGACCCAGTTTCTGACTGCCATCGCTCTGACTGAAAATATGGAGGCCCAGCTCAGTGGGGCCAGTGAAGAGGAAGTAGACCAACATGAACAGGTCTGGAAAGTCTTTTCGGATTTGCTGATGCAGATGGCAGACATTTTCGGGCAGGACAAGCT
>NZ_JBHCHN010000042.1:0-5063 GCF_041802885.1 Streptococcus sp. | reverse complement strand
GTTGCTACTGTAGTCGTCGGTTCCACTGTCGTAGTTGTCGCCACTGTAGTCGTTGGTTCTACTGTCGTAGTCGTCGCTGCAGTAGTCGTCGGTTCCACTGTCGTAGTTGTCGCCACTGTAGTTGTTGGTTCTACTGTCGTAGTCGTCGCTGCAGTAGTCGTTGGTTCTACTGTCGTAGTTGCTGTTGTCGCAGTAGTGGTGGTCGTAGCTTCTGTAGTGCTAGTGGTGGTGGTAGTTGTTGTTGTAGTTGTTGTAGTGGTAGTGGTGGTAGGAGCATATTGGTCAGTGATAACCAGCTTACCATCTTTATACTCAACTGCATTGCTGTTTGTATCCAAGACTGTTACTGTACCATCATAGTTCACTTGGAAGGTAATGTCTGTTACAGCTAAATAACCATTTGGCGCTGCTTCTTCATGGAAGACATACTTACCTGGTTTCAAGTCAATCACTTTTGAAGTGTTTGCCTCTGAAGTCCACTCTTCAACCTTAGTCTGTTGCTCATCGAAGATTTGGATTTGAGCACCCGCAATTTCTTCACCACCAAGATTTACCTTAGAGAACGTTACTTTTTTAGGTGTCGTATCATATTGGTCTGTGACAACCAATTTACCATCCTTGTACTCAACCGCATTGCTGTTTGTATTCAATACTGTTACAGTACCATCGGCATTGACGCGGAAGGTGATGTCTGTTACAGCTAGATATCCAGTTGGAGCAGCTTCTTCATGGAAAGTGTATTCCCCTGGAAGAAGGGTTAACTCTTTTGATTGATTCGCTACAGAGGTAAAGCTTTCAACTGGAGTACCAGTAGCAGTTAAGCCTTTATAAATTTTAATCTCTGCACCTGCGATTTCTTCACCACCAAGATTTACCTTGGAGAAAGTCACTTTCTGTGGCTGCTCTTCTTTTTCGTTTTTGATAGTAAGAGAAGCAACCTTTGTGGTTCCGAAGTCATCAGGAGAAACTGCAATAGTATTGGCTAACGGTTTGTAACCTGTTGGAGCAGTGATTTCTCGGATTGTATAATCGTCTTTTAGGAGACCACTTGCCACTGCTTTTCCGGCGTCGTCTGAAGTGATTGTAGCCACCACAGCATCATTACGGTTACGAACAACTTCAAATACTGCACCTTTTAGGGGCGCACCTTGCTCGTCTGTCTTCGTGATATCAATACTGTATACATATCCTTCAGCCGAACCGCCTGCTACAAAATATGTAACTGAAGCTAAATCCGTCGCAATGATATTACCATTTGATGCTAAATTCGCTTCATTTTTGAAGACTTCTCCATCAACTGGCTCATAAGGCAAGCGAACATCATAGTTGATCAAAAGACCTTTAGAGTTCAAGGTTCCTAAATCAATTGTAAAACTACGTTTGTCAGGTGAAATTTGGATGTTCAACTGCGATGTAATTTTTTCGTAGTTACTGTGAGCCCATGTACCATTGTTCCATGCCCAGTCAAGACGAAGAACTTGGAAACTGTCTGGAATAAGTTCCAAACCTGGATCAAGCAACTGATCTGATACGACAAGATCTGTCAGCACTTCCATGTTACGGTTAATAGACAGTTCATATTTCATCTTCTGGGAATCAACATTGTCCTGCCAGCCAGCTTTCTCAAGCTTTGAATCATATTGTCCTGGAGGGCCATTGTAATGCACTTGACCTACATTGGCTGGTTCTCCTTCAATATCCAAAGTGATATTGATGTCCTGCTCGCTCTGGATTACATGATGGTCAACTCGTCCGTAGAAGAAGAAATTCCCTGTAACGTTTGAGTGACTTTCCGCATAGTTCGTATAAGTCAACGTGATGGTTTTTCTATCCTCATCGATGGTCGCATTCGCAACCACATTTCCATCTGGATCTTTCAACTGAATTGCATTTGAAACCGCAAAAGCTATTTCAGCAGGAAGAGTAATCGTTGTCGTATCACCCTCATTTACCGTATTATTGGGTAATGCGAAGGTGGCATTAATACGAAATTGTTGCCAAATGTCATATCCGTCCCTTAGTGGACCACCATCATAATTCGAAAGATTTAGTGAAGTGATAACACCAGCAACTTCTTTTGCTTCAGCTGAAGGTGTACTTGCAAACGATGGCACAAAAATACCAAAAAGCAAAATAAGTAGCTGAAGCCAAGAAGATAATTTCTTTTTCATATTAATATCCTTTCTATATTTTTCTATTAGTGATCTTATTGCAACTTTATTATTAGGTCTGTATCTCCAATGATAAGAGCGCAAAAAGCACACTCACATTATATCATGTGAGCTGAGGAAATGCTAGCCATTTTTACTTTTTTTTTAAAAAAGAAGTTACTATTTCTGAATTGGCTCCAGAAAAGGATACTAGAAAAAAGTTTTCGGTGTAGACGAGTAAAATATACGGCGGCCAAACATTGAAGAATCGGGTGTTTTGAGAGTGATATGTTGAGGCAAGCGAAACAAAAAGGACCTAGTTCTATGTATGATAAAACTAAGTCCCAATATTTAACTTTTAGAGCTTCATTTGACTCTCTGTTTTTACTATTTAGCCACATCAGTAGCCCTGGTTTCACGGATGACTGTGATTTTGATATTACCTGGATAGTCCAGATTATTTTCGATTTTTTCACGAATATCGTGAGCCAAGATGGTAATCTTGTCATCGCTGACCTTGTTTGGATGTACGATAATGCGTACCTCACGACCAGCTTGGATAGCATAAGACTGCTTGATGCCCTCAAAGCTGTTGGCAATCTCCTCCAAATCTTGCAGGCGCTTGATGTAGGCCTCCATGGACTCACGGCGAGAGCCTGGACGGGCTGCACTCAGTGCATCTGCCGCTGCAACAATCACTGCGATGGTGCTGGTTGCTTCAACATCACCATGGTGACTGGCAATGGTATTGATAACAACAGGGTGTTCTTTGTACTTACGGGCCAGCTCTGTTCCGATTTCCACGTGGCTGCCATCCACTTCTCTGTCAATGGCTTTTCCAATATCATGTAAGAAACCAGCACGGCGGGCAAGGTTGACATTTTCACCCAGTTCTGCTGCCAAAACTCCTGCCAGTTTCGCCACTTCAATGGAATGGCGGAGGACATTTTGCCCATAGGAAGTCCGGAAATGCAGGCGACCCATGGTCTTAATCAAATCGGTATGAAGATTTGGAGCCCCAATTTCATAGGCTGCTGCCTCTCCATATTCACGGATACGATTGTCCATCTCAAGGCGATTTTTTTCGACCAATTCTTCGATACGGGCCGGATGGATACGGCCGTCCTGCAGAAGAGCCTCCATGGTCATCCGAGCGATTTCCCGACGAATAGGGTCAAATCCAGAGAGGACGACCACTTCTGGCGTATCATCAATGATAACATCAATACCTGTCAAACTTTCGAAGGTTCGAATATTGCGGCCTTCACGTCCGATAATCCGCCCCTTCATGGCATCGTCTGGTAGGTGAACAGAGGTTACGGTCTGTTCTGCAACATACTCGCCAGAAATCCGCTGCATAGCCTGGGCTAAGAGGTCCTTGGCTGTCTTGTCTGACCGCTCTTTGATTTCCCGTTCCGCCTCTTTGATGCGGCTGGCCACTTCGTGAGTGAGTTTGTCTCGGGTTTCTGCTAGAATCTGTTCACGGGCTTCTTCTTGGCTCAAAGAAGCAATTTTTTCCAATTCAAGAGTTTTTTCCTCTTCTAATTTAGCAACCTTTTTCTCACGCTCATCAATGTGTTTAGATTTATCCGTCAGACTTTGTTCCTTTTGTTCCAAAGTCTTTTCTTTGCTTGTCAAATTATCGTCTTTACGATCCAAGCTGCTAGCGCGCTCAGTCAAACGTAATTCTGTTTGACGAAGTTCCTGGCGCTCAGCTTTGAATTCTTCTGCAACTTCTTCACGGTATTTACGAGCCTCTTCCTTGGCTTCCAAGAGCAATTCCTTTTTCAAGGATTGACGGTCACGTTTGGCTGTTTGAACAATGGATTCTGCTTCCTGTTCTGCTTTGCCACGGACATTGCTTGCCTCTTGTTCAGCATTTAAAAGTGTCAACTCTGCAGTTTCTTTTGCAGATTTCATCTTCAAGGAAATGGCTAGGTAACCTACCACTAAACCAATGAGAGCGGAGCCGATTGCAATTACTACAAATGTAATAGTCATCTTCCACCTCAATTTTTTTGTTGAATTTTCATAGAAAATCCTTTTATCATTCTAACATATTTCAAACGATTTCACAAATCAATTTTTTAATATGGTATAATCATTTTAAAAAGAAGGAGACTCCTATGCCAAAAAAAGTTATTGTAGAAAGTTTTGAACTCGATCACACCGCCGTCAAGGCACCTTATGTCCGTCTGATTTCTGAAGAAAAAGGCCCAAAGGGCGATATCATTACCAATTTTGATATTCGTTTCGTGCAGCCCAATGAAGATTCGATTCCAACAGCAGGGCTTCATACTATTGAGCACCTCCTGGCTGGGCTCATTCGCCAGCGAATCGATGGCATGATTGACTGCTCTCCCTTTGGCTGCCGGACTGGTTTTCACATGATTATGTGGGGACAGCATACTTCAACTGACATAGCCAAAGTTATCAAAGATAGTCTGGAAGAAATCGCCCATGTCACCGAATGGGAAGATGTCCCCGGAACCACGATTGAATCCTGTGGCAACTACAAGGATCATAGCCTTTTTTCCGCTAAGGAATGGGCTAAAACTATCTTGGAGAAAGGCATTTCAGATGATCCATTTGAACGGAATGTGATTTAAAAAATGAGTTCGGCCATTTGTCAAGCCCCAGATAAAATGGACAGTTAAAAAAGTTAGGTTTTTAGAAGGTATGCTTCCCTAAATTCTAAGGGAGTCATACCTTTTAATTTTTCTTGTGGTCTGTGGTCATTATACCAGTTGATGTATTCCCTAATTTGACGGACGAGGGTTTCTCTATCCTCAGGCGGAAATAGTCTCAAGGACTCACTCTTCAAGTGGGAAAAGAAATTCTCACATGCTGCATTATCATAACAATTTCCCTTGCCAGAATGAGAAATGGTTACACCATATTGATCTAATTTTT
>NZ_JBHCHN010000041.1:0-7693 GCF_041802885.1 Streptococcus sp. | reverse complement strand
TCATAGATTTGAACTTTGTCTTCATAACTCAATTTCATAAAAATAACACCCCAAAAGTTAGATTTTGTCTGTCTAACTTTTGGGATGCGGTTCACTTTTCGTAAGCTTCTTATTGGTTAGTAAAGGCATCCAGCAAGACCTGAAACTCCTCGTTGGACAGAGTAATCCCTTTGCCCATCTTGCTATGGTCAGGACTCCAGGTCCGGATATCATACTTAGCTGGTGCCCCATTAAAGGAGACCCGATTCAACTCCTTGGTCCATCCCTTGTCATTTTCAGACAGGACCAGGAGATGTTCTTCAATTTCAAATGTAAATTCTGCCATCATTCCTCCTAACTATTTATTCGCAAAAGCTTGTCTTTTTGTCAAAAATTCGTTACTATAATTGTATCAAGGATCAGAGGATTTTGCCATGAAAAAGTTTATCCAAGTTTTACTTGAAAGATTAAACCAATTTTTGGGAAATAAAGTCCAAAAGCCCATCGAAGATGAGGAGTTGGACCAGCAGCTTGTTTTAGACAGGATACAATTAGCCCTCTACAAAAAGGCTGCAGTCCATGTCATCTACTCCAATCAGAAGAGTATCACAGGCGAGATTGCCAAATGGGATGAGGAGCGTCGGCAGCTCATTGTCAAGAATTTCTCCAAAAACATGAGCGCCATCATCCGCCTTCACACCATCCAGAAAATCAGTCTGGTACCAGAAGGAATCCGCATATCACAAAGAGAGCGGGACAGAAATCGGTAATTTCGAAGAAATTCGATTTCGTTGTCCCACCTCCGCACAGTTGAGTAGGGCTGTAAAAGCTGATTTATCAGCGCATTAGAGCCCACTCAACCACTGCGCTATAAGTATCTAAAACGAAAAAAAGAGTTTGGAACTACTTTTGTCCCAAACTTTTTCTTATGCCCGAACGGTCATGGACTGACCATTTTCCTTGTAGAGGTTGATAAGCCCTGACTGGCAGGAGCGAATCATATCTCCTGGATAGACTACCTGCGGCACCGTAATGGTTAAGAGCTCCATAGGCTTGTTGGCTCTGTCAATCGCGAGGCCATCCGAGTCGGTCAAATTTTGGATAGTGGTCTCAAAATGGCGGAAGCCAGGTCCATAGAACTCCACTTCATCGCCTTCGTTGATGACATTGCGCTGGCGGATGGTCGCTGTCATGCTGGCTTCATCAAAAGCCACCACTTCACCGATAAACTTGTATTGAGGAATCTTGCGCCGAGCTCCAAACAGTTGCTCGTTTTCGCTTGGCGGGCTGTAATAGAAACCAGTTGCCAGCTCCCGCTGGGCCACCTTCCACATCTCATCAATCAAGTCCTGTTTGATGGCTTCAAATTTCTCTGGACTTTCCAGATAAGCATCGACAGCCGCCTTATAACAGTTGGTCACCGTGGATACATAGTGGACGGATTTCATGCGCCCCTCGATTTTCAGGCTGTCCACTCCATTTTTAATCATATCTGGAATATGGTCAATCATACACATATCAACGGCAGACATGGAAAACTCTTCTGGAACCTGACCCTTGATTGACCGTCTTTCGTCACCAAATGGCAAATCATAGAGATTGTACTTCCAGCGGCAGGACTGGGAACAACCGCCACGGTTGGCATCGCGATTGCTCATGTGGTTGGAGAGAACACAACGACCTGAGTAAGAAATACACATAGCCCCGTGGACAAAGGCCTCAATTTCAACACTGGTCCGCTTACGAATCTCTGCTAATTCTTCCATGGTCACTTCCCGAGCCAAGACAACCCGAGTCAGACCTAATTCCTTCCAGAACTCAAAACTTTCATAATTGGTGGAAGAAGCCTGAGTAGACAGGTGAATTTCAAGCCCAGGTGCTTCAGTTGCACAGATCATGATAAGAGCTGGGTCGGAAACGATGACCGCATCCAAGCCCATATCCCGCAATTCGCGGAACCAGGCTCCCGCTCCTTCTTCATTGCCTTCATGGGTCACCATATTGGCCGCCACATAGACCTTGGCACCTCTGGCATGGGCGTATTCGATGCCTTCTCGCATCTGTTCCATGGAGAAGTTTCCAGCCCGGCTTCGCAGCCCGTAGGCCTGACCGCCAACGAAGACAGCATCCGCTCCGTAGTCAATAGCCACCTTGAGTTTTTCCAAAGTTCCCGCAGGCGAGAGGACCTCGGGACGTTTTAATGTTTTTGACATCGTCTATTTCACCTTATCCTTGTCATAATCGTAAAAACCAGTATCCAAACCACGCTCGGCTGGGTGGAGCTTGCGCACCTCTTCTTCCAGCAAGAAGGCCTGGTCATAGCTAAATTGCCCTTTTTCAATCAAATCACGGGCCTGAACAAACAATTTGGCAATGGCTACAAAGTTGGAACCTGGGCAATAGATGCCATCCAACTTCCAGTTTCGATAGCCATGGTCAGCCAGCTCCATCAGTTTGGTCATCATGCTGATGTCATTGTTGATGAAGATATGGGTGCCATGCTTGTCTTCAAAAATGGAGTAGTGGCTGTCAGGGTCGCCTGGTTCTGCCAGAAAGAGCCCCCGCTGCCGAGACTTGTCTGTCTCCTCTGCCTCTGTGAAATTATAGTAGTTCTGTAATAAAGTCCTCTTGGAATGGTGAATGACAGAAGCACCGTAGACCAAGATTTCAGCCGGCATGTCAAGATTTTTAGCAATGTCAAAAAGCTCAACAGAAGGAATTTCCCTTGCCAAGACCGCCTCAACAGCCCCATGGTCCTTCCAAAAGTTGATTTGGCGGCTAGAGGTGACAAAAACCGATGTATCATAGATCAGCTTGAAATTGTAGCCATCCCGCTTGTTGATGTAGAAAACACCCGCATCGCCAACCACTAGGTAATCGACCTGGATTTCCCGCATCAAGTCCATGAAAGGCTTGATCTTGTCCATCATTTCCTGGTGCATGAGGGCATTAGCTGCTACTGTAACTTCCTTACCGGCAGCATGAACCAGCTGAGCGATTTCCCTTAGCTCATCGTAAGTAAAATTCTTAGGCAGTCGCAGACCATAATCCTCCTCGCCAACATAGATACGATCAACGCCAGCTGCTAGAAGCTCCTTTACCTGCTCAATGCTTTCAGCAGTTGCTGTAATAATTATTTTTTCCATAAAGATAATTATAGCAAAAACCCAGCTATCTGATAAGGTTTTGCGAGAATTTTAATATTCTGACTTTTTTAATGCAGAAAAACGGCTCTACAAAGCCTTTTGTAACCTGATTGTAACAAAACTGTTACATTTTATCAGCATAAATATGGTACGCTAAAAGGTAGAAAAAGGAGACCGTATGGCACTGAGACAAGAACGGCCTGACCAATCCCTGTATGAAGAACACCTCCCGAAAGAGCAACAGGCCACCTATCAAGAATATCAAGCGCGAAAACCCTATGAAAACCGTCTAAGAGAATTACTGTTTTTTGTTAATTTAGCTATTTTTAGCATTATCACAGTCATGGCGACCTATGTTTATCTGTCCATGAAATTCCCAGCCTTCCTAGCCTTCGTACTGGGGATGGCAACAGGCTTTCTGGCCCTGCGAGTGATACAAATTGCTCTTCGTAAACAATACAATCACATGAGAAATAAAAGACGCTCTCGATAAGCGTCTTTTATTCGGTGGTCTGAAAACGGATACAAAAAATAAACAAGAATACCCTTGACCACTTTGGCCAAGGGCTTCTTCTTTTTACAAGTTGATTTCAATATTCTCTTGCACTACAATATCTTCTTCAGGTACCTCAATGAGTGGAGCTGCTCCCTCATCCTGAATCTCTGCTGGGGATTTGGCCTCCGCAATTTTATCCTTGATTTGGTCTGTCAAATCAAGCACTTTTTCCTTGCCAGTTTGAAGGAGATCATCGATGGTCAAGTCACCGGATTCTAGCTGACTTTTGACATCTTCAAACTTGTCTACTGCCTGGTCTTTTAGGTCATGAGCCTTGTTGACCAAGTCAGCATTGATTTCCTCATGGTTTTCTTGGTAATCTTTAACAAAGTCTGTCACCTGTTTTTTTACCTTTTTTCCAGATTCCGTTGCTAGAAATGCTGCTGCTGCAGCCCCTCCAGCTACTCCCAATAAGATACTGGTGAAAATACCGATTTTTTTTGCCATCTTATGCTCCTTTCTTTCCTTTGCCTAAAATGGATGAAAACAGGTTGAGGGTGGTCAAAATACCACCTGCCTTAGCTGTATTTTTGACACCAGATTTGGCCTTAACGGTCAGATCACGGGCAGAATGGTTGAGATCCGATACAGAGACGGATAGGTCTGCTACAGCCGTAAAGAGGGGATCTAATGTCGCCACCTTGCCATTGACATCTTCGACTAGAACATTGGTCTTGGCCAAGAGTTCATTCGTTTGATAGAGGGTAACATTGACATCACTGGTCAAGACTTTTAAGGTTTGCTGGGCTTCTTCAGCCACAACAGATAATTTTTTCAGGAAAAGAACCAAGTAGATAGCCACTGCAACGATCACAATAGCAACAACCAATAAAAATATTTCAAGTGTCATAGAACATCTCCTTATTCAGATTGATAATAGGGCAGGTCCACTTTTTTTCGACGGAAGAGACAGAGGACGAGACCAGCTCCTACCAAGAGAAGCGAGAACCATTGGGATACACGAAGTCCAGCCAACATGAGGCTATCTGTTCGCATACCTTCGATGAAGAAGCGCCCAATTCCATACCAAACGAGGTAGAAGAGAGTAATTTCACCTTGCTTGAGAAACTTGGTTTTTCTACGAAGGACGATAATGAGGATAAAGCCAATCAAGTTCCAGCCCGACTCATACAAGAAGGTCGGCTGGCGGTAGCTCCCATCAATATACATCTGCTCTCGGATAGAGGCGGGCAAAAAGTCTAAGTTGGGCACTTTGGCTCCGTAGGCTTCTTGGTTAAAGAAATTTCCCCAGCGGCCGATTGATTGGGCAATCATGACGGACGGTGCAGCAATATCTAGGAAATCCCATGTATTGATAAATCGGTGGCGGGTGAAGAATACCAGGACCAAAAATCCTGCCAGAAGACCGCCATAAATGGCAATTCCACCGTTCCAAATTGCAAAAATTTCAAGAGGATTGTCCTTATACTGGTCCCAAGAAAAAATCACATAATAGAGGCGGGCACCAACAATGGCGATTGGGAAAGCATAAAGTATAAAGTCATATACATCATCTGCCAAAATCTTCTTGCGAGGTGCTTCTTTGGCAGATAGATAAACTGCAAGGACTAGTCCTGCCACTATACAGAGAGCATACCAACGAATACTAATTGGTCCCAGCTGAAACGCTATTGGATCAATCATCCTTCATCACCCTCTTCCTTGTTGCTCTCAATCAGGCGGGCTAAGCGGCGCTCAAAACTCTTGGTTGCATCAAAGCCCATCTGCTTGGCCCGATAGTTCATGGCTGCTGCTTCAATGACAACAGAAATATTGCGCCCAGTTGTGACTGGAATCCGCACTTGAGGTAATTCGATGCCAGCGATTTCAATCGTCTCCCCACCATTTCCTAGGCGGTCAAACATCTTCCCTTTTTCATAATTTTCAAGGTAGATTGCCAGTTGGACCTGAGATGATTCTTTCACTGCACTGGCACCATACAGACTCATAATGTCAATGATTCCCACACCTCGGATTTCCAAAAGATGACGAAGAATCTCTGCCGGCTCTCCCCAGAGGGTCACATCGTCCTTGGCATAGACATCTACCCGGTCATCCGCAACAATTCGGTGTCCACGCTTGACCAGTTCCAGTCCCGTCTCGCTCTTACCAATACCCGAATCTCCTTGGATGAGAACACCCATACCATAGATGTCCATCAAAACACCATGCACACTGGTCCGCTTGGCCAGGCGAGAATCCAAGAAAGAGGATAGTTCACCAGACAAGCGACTAGTGGCTGAATTGCTCTGGAAAATAGCAATCCGATTTTCCTTAGCCGCCTGAAACATCTCCTCTGGAATCTCCAAACCACGCGCTACAATAACCACCGGTGTCTCCGGTTGAAACATTTGGCGGAAAACCTGATGGCGGTTGTGAGGGGTCATGGCCATAACATAGGACCATTCTTTCATCCCGATTAGCTGAATCCGCTCTGGAGAATAATAGTCAAAATAACCCGTCATCTCCAAACCAGGTCTGGTAATGTCAGAGGTTGTAATTTCCTTGTTCAGAAGTTCCTCTGTCCCATAAACACAAGTCACCTGAACATGATTGATTAAATCTTTCACAAAAACTGTCATCAATAATCCTCGTTCTTTCTAATAGTCTTATTATACCATAAGAAAGCGTTCTTTTTCTTTTTCAGACATGAAAAAAAAGCGAATCCTCGCTTTCTTCATCTATAGTTTGTAAGGGCATCAAAAGAAACCACCATCATCAATCTTTTCGGCATCCTTGCGTTTGCGGGGTCCGGTGCCGTAACGTTCTGCATCCATATCTTCTTTCATCGGCAGAAAGACAGAGCCAACAATATAGAGAGCTACAGCTAGCAATCCTGCTTTTGTAAAAATGGTGATGGCCAAAAAAATCCCCCGCACCAACCAAATGTCCCACTGAAACTTATCAGCTAGACCTGCCAAGACTCCTGTTAAGAGCTTATTTCTTCTTAATCTATAAAACCCGTACATCTTTTATTCCTTTCAAGGTTACAGGACTAGTCTGCGTCTGAACCTGCAGATAGACCACCTTATCTCCACTTTTCTCACAAAGATAAGGACTATTTTGTTTTTTTCGATTGATCTGCAGCAGACCCTGGCTGCTTTCAAAACGGCCCTTTAGGCCTTGTTCCTTGGAGACTACCATGTGAATAGGAGCTTGATGAAGTTCCAGATGAAGGTGCTGAGAGATGGTCCGACATGGAGTCACCCGAATATCCTGTTGTTTTTTATCCGAGTGGCTATGAATGGAAACATCCTCAAAGGGCAGAAAGTCTAGCCTTGCATCCGCCTGTCCCAAGCCCAAATCTAGGACGGACATCCAGCAATCCGGCAAGGAAACGGTGATATGACAAGGCAGACTAGAAGAAAAATGCAATGACTTATCTTCTACATAAATCTGTGGCAAAACCGTATCTTGAGGCAGTTGCGGATAAGAAATCATAAAGTAAATATCTGGCTCCTTACCTTTTTGGAAAATGATTTTTCCCTCTTTCAGATTGATGTTCATCGACTCTACATCAGAAAAATGAAAATCTTGTTTCAGTTTTGAGGAAGAGAAAATCTTCAAACTTGGAAGGGAAAAGGTCAGCCGCGTTTTCTCCTCAACAAAGAGAAAATCGGGTTCCTCCTCTAATTCCATGAAGCAAGCCTTGGCTTCTTCCTTGGTCAAGACCCCTTTTTCATACAATTCAATCAATCGCTTTTGGCGCTCTTCTACCATAGTCTCACCTCTAATCATCACTAGTATACCATTTTTTTGCAAAAAAAAATCAGCCCGAAGACTGATTTGATTATTTTGTGATTAAGTGGCCACGACACCTGCTACAACGGTATTTCTGGGTATTGATGCGACGCCTGCGCTGATAGAGCTGTCCACAGGACTGACAGCAATAGTGATGAAAAGATTGTACCCTTTCCTCAACTTGAGGGGCAAAGCGCAGACCCCCAACTTCCTGGAGCAGTTGTTTGAAATCCCGGTCTCCGTGTCGGTAACCTTTTTTCTCAAAAAAGAG
>NZ_JBHCHN010000040.1:0-51365 GCF_041802885.1 Streptococcus sp. | reverse complement strand
GCGCAGTGGTTGAGTGGGCTCTAACAATCTGGGAGATTGTTAGAGGTCGGAAATGAAACAAACGGAGTTTGTGTCAAAATGCGCTGATAAATCAGCTTTTACAGCCCTATACGATTGATGCGAACGGTGTTCGCTCCATTTCCAACCTCCAAAGGTTCCCCAAACCTTTGGAGCTGTGCGGAGGTGGGAGTTCAAAAGGTCTGGGAGACCTTTTGAAGTGGGAGATATAGGCTGACCGTAGTCAGCTCGCATCATTCAAGGTCTGGGGATAGACCGTTTTAGGTCAACAACTGGAAATAAAGACTTGTTGACGAAATCGAATTTCTTCGAAATTACCGATTTCTGTCCCACTCTCTTTTTTATTTTCAATGAAAATCAAAATTGGATTAGGAAAATAATCAGAGACCAATCTAGGGTCAGCAAGGCAAGTTAATTGAGTTTGCTCTTGCTTTTTTAAGATAGACACTTCCTAATTGTTATCCAAAGTCTCACTAGACTTCTCTAGAATAGCTCCTGTCTCAGCATCTATTTGATAATCATAGTCCAATTTTTGGGCCATATCATCAAAATCCACATCATAGTGTACTTGCCCATCATCCTCATCAAGTTTTACCGTGAGATTGGAAACAGCAGTTTCCGCCAAACCTGCATCTTTTAGGGCGATTTCCTTGGCTTGGTTCTCTGAAACTTTAGGGGTCACTGGAGCGGTTGTTGCAGCTGATTGACTGGCAAGTGATGCTTTATCGCTGGATTGGCTTGTGTTGGTAGAGGATTTAGTGGCGAAGCCATTTTCATCAAAATCGCGGTCTAGGATTGAACCTGTTTGAGCATCAATGGTGTAACTGTAGTCCCCATCAGCTGTTGTAAAGTCGATATCGTAAGTTGCTTTACCGTCCTCACGGTCCCTGTCCACTTCCTTAAAGGTGATGTCTGACGGACTCACTCCTGCATTTTCAAAGGCGATTTCTTGCGCTTCTGCTACCGACAGGCTGTAACCTACATGTTGGTAAGCATAGATTCCTCCGGCAATTAAAATTGCTGAGCCAGCAAGACCACCGATGATGATTTTTTTCACTTTGTTTGTTAGTTCCATTTGGAAAACTCCTTTTTGTTTATTTTTCTTTATGAACCTAGTATATAAAAAACCGAGACAGATTTCTCGGTTTTTTTGGTGTAAAAGTGTGGCAAAATGGTGGCAAACGGAGACATTTCTTTTGCCTCATTTCTGCACAGTTGGAAGAAAGATGATAAAGGTAGTTGCTGCCTCATCTGATTGGACAGAAATAGAGCCACCGTGGCGCTCGATAATTTCCTTGGTCATGGCCAGACCGATACCGAAATTGCCATTTTTTCCCTTGTGGAAACGTTCGAAAACATGCTCCATATCTTCTGGGCTAATAGGTTGTCCGTCATTGCTCAGGCGAATTTCAAAGCCATCTTTCACCTGCTTGGTCGTCAAGGTGATAGTCTTTCGGGCAAAACGCAAAGCATTGTGGAGAATATTAGAAATAGCGCGCTCCAGCAGAGCTTCATCTGCTTGAATCTGATTTTTTGAGTCTTGAAAATGATGAACGAACTGCAGATCAGCCAAATCTGCCTTTGGTTTGAGACGCCAACTAACATCATAGAGGAGGTCAGACAGGGATAAATCTTCCACTTCCAGAGCTTGCTGGAAATCTTCCACCCTGGCAAGGGTTAAGATATCATCTACCAGCTGCTTCATCTTTGCGCTTTCTTCCTGAATGATAGCTGCGGCAGCCTGAGGATCTGTGACAACTCCCTCTCCAATAGCTTCCGCATAGCCTTGGATAGACATGAGCGGTGTCCGAAGTTCATGCGAAGCATTTTGGAAAAAAATCTTTTGGCTGCGCTGGTTGGCATCAATCATGTGGTTCATCGTCTCGACGGACTGGCCAACTTGATTCAGCTCATCGTAAGGCAGTCTTTCTAATACTAAATTTTGCTCCCGTTGCCCAACCTTGGAGATATAGGTTTTCAAGCTGAAAAAGGCATCATCTAGTTTGCGCGAAGTCAGGAAAATCAGACCACTGGCCAGGAGCCCGATGACCAGAGTCAAGCCTGTCAAAATCCAATTGACCAAGGCTGAAAATTTCTGAACAGGGCTAATATTGGCAAAAACCAAGATATAATAGGTCTGTTCAGAAGATTCCGACTGACGGACATAATAGTCCTCTAACCGCCCTTCATATTCCTGGATTTTGACTGCATAATTTCGGCCATTCAGAGGAACAAAGACTGGCTGACTTCCTGACTCAGGTTCCTCAATTTCCAGTTCCTCCTCCTCTGCCTCGTCCAATAATTCCCAGTCCTCATCATGCTCTGTGAAGTAATTGACCACCTGATTAGAAATACTGGAGGCTGAAATGTCATCTTGACTGGCTGAAATATAGAGAGTTTTGAACTGTTCATCGACAATCACATAGCTTGTTGAAAAGATACTATCATGCTGGTTGTCTTCAACCGTTTGACCCAGATAGAGCTTGTCCAGTTGGTCATAGCGATGTTGGACAGCTGTATTGACCTCATCATTGACAAAGGTTCTCAGACTTAGATTAAAAATCAGTAATATCAGTCCTAATGATAAGAAGATGATGGCTAAGGGTTGAACAAAAAGGGTTGCCTTTAAGCTTTTAGAACCATCTTTTCTGTAGGGATTAAGTTTTTTTAGCCAACTTGAAGCCGTAGCCCCAAACTGTTTCAATTTGAACATCACTTTCTACCTGCCTTAGTTTCTTTCGTAAGCGTTTAATAGTATCATCTGTCACCCGTGTCTCCACATCACTCTCGTAACCCCAAACCTGGGACAAAAGTTCGTCGCGTGAAAGGGCCTTATCCTGATGTTGCATGAGGAGTTTCAACAATTCGAACTCTGTATTGGTCAATTTGATGGCTTGTCCCTGAAAATAAGCAGCACGGTCCTTATCTGATAACTGAAGCCCCTGAAAACTGAGGGTATCCGCTGGAGAAATCTCCTTGATTTTCCGAGACAAGATAGCCTTAATCCGTAGTGTCAGCTGGATAGGCGAAAAAGGTTTGGTGAAATAGTCATCCGCTCCGGAGGAAAAACCTTCTACAAAATCTCTATCGCTATCGCGTGCAGTCAAGAGAATAATGGGCACATCTGAACGTTTGCGAATCGCTGCGGCTGTGCCAAAGCCATCCGTTCCAGGCATCATGACATCTAGCACGACCACATCTGCCTCTTCTTCCATAAAACGCAGCAAGAGCTGGTCTCCCGTTTCAAAAAGTTCGACAGCAATATCTTCCTTGCTCAAAAATGTTCCTAAGAGCTCTCGGATATTTTTCTCATCATCTGCAATATAAACCTTGACCATCAACTTTCTCCTTCACCATTTTCTCTTCTCATCATATCACAATTTCCAGCAAAAACAGTCTGACTCTCTCTCTTGCCACAAAATTGCCTCAGATTTTTTCAATCATAAAAGGCCAGGATTGCTCCAAGCCTAGCTAAATTGTCTTCACAAACACGATTTCATGCTCTGTAGACAAATCCTCCCGATAGACAAAGCCATCTGGCTGCAAACATTTCAGAGCTTCCAAACTCATTACCTGCTGTCTAGACATTTCAGATACCAGGCGGCCACGACCTTTCTTGGAAATGGTCGAATGAATCTTGAGCTGGCCATCCTTGTCCTCCATGAAGGTAATCTTGGTCATTTTCTTTTGAATGGCTGGTGAAAAAACAGCCTCAAACTCCGAAGAAAGGAGGGAGATGATCAGCTCATCATCCTGAACCAGCTGGTCATATTGCTGGCGCCAAAACTGCTTGAGGCTGGTCTGGCCAATCTTCAAGGAGCCTTGAAAATCGAGCCGATGGGGAGCGATCCAATCAAAAACATTGATGGCCCCATAAAAGCCTGTTGCGATAAAGACATGTTCTTCCAAATATGCCACTTCTGCTGGGTACAAATCCCGCCGGCTCATGTAACGGTACATGAGACCATCATAGAGTTGCCAGGCCGGATAGAGCCTAGCCTGACCATTGGCAATGCGTTGCCAGCGGTCCAACTCCAGCTGAGCCTTATCCAGCCTGAGCTGATAAAAGTTCGCCAAGTCTTCCAGCTTCATCTGGCTGATGACGGTCAAAATTTCTTGGCTGGCCCTAGTAAGGCCTTGAAAGGACTGGCTTTCCAAATTGGTATTGAGTTCTTTGGCATTGGGGATCAAGATTTTCATAGTCTCATTTTACCACATCCCCTTTTTTCTTGACAATGATTTAAGAAGATGTTATCATCTAGTTATTAAAACTAGATTAAAAGGTAGGGATAATGATGTCTTTAGCCAAATGGGACCAACTGCCCAGCCTGGACCTCTACTTGGACCAGGTTCTCCTCTATGTCAACCAAGAAACAGCGGGCCTGCTCAGCCAGAATGAAAAGCCCCTGACGGCCGCCATGATCAACAATTATGTCAAACATGGCTACCTGCCCAAGCCCCATAAAAAGAAATACGGCAGAAAGCAGATTGCCCGCCTGATCGTCCTGACCATCTGCAAATCCGTCTTTGCCATCTCTGACATCGCCCAGATGATTGAGCTGCATTATCAGGAAGCTGAGGCTTCCCTTCTCTATGACGCCTTCATCGACTGTCTGGAAGGGAGATCTAGTGAGCAGACCCCAGACCTGATTGTCAAGGCCTGCCAGGCCATTTTGTCCTACAAGGAAGCCATGGACCTGGTTGACCATTTAAAGGAGGTAGCATCAGATGAGCAAGAGCTTTAAACTATCCAAGCAACTCTCTTTCGGTGAAGAGGTGGGAAATGCGGTCACCCATGCCGTTGCGGCCTTTGGGATGCTGATACTTTTGCCCTATACGGCCATCCACACCTACACCCTCCACGGCGCCCTCCAGGCTTTTGGGGCCTCGGTCTTTGTCATCAGCCTCTTTCTCATGTTTCTCTCCTCTACCATCTACCACTCCATGTCCTATGGCTCAACCCACAAGTATATCCTGCGCATCATTGACCACAGCATGATTTACATCGCCATCGCGGGCAGCTATACGCCAGTGGTTCTGGCCATTATGAACAACTGGATTGGCTATCTCATTCTCATCATCCAGTGGGGAACCACTATCTTTGGCATTCTTTATAAGATTTTTGCCAAGAATGTCAATGAAAAATTTAGCCTCATCCTCTATCTGGTCATGGGCTGGTTGGTGGTCTTCATCTTTCCAGCCATTGTCCAACACACTGGCCTGGCCTTCTGGCTCCTCATGTTGGCAGGCGGTCTCTCCTATACTGTGGGCGCCCTCTTCTATGCCAAGAAAAAGCCCTATTTCCACATGATCTGGCACTTTTTCATCATCCTGGCCAGCGCTCTTCAGTATATCGCCATTATCTTTTATATGATTTGAAAGACTTGTTTTCCAAGTCTTTTTAACATTGCTTTTTCCTATAAAATAAGCTAAAATGAGGTAAACTAACTGTCCCCAGACAGATGAGAAAGTGAAGAAATCCTATGATAAAACTGATTGCCATCGATATGGATGGCACCCTTTTAGATGATAATAAGGAAATTTCAGCAAAGAACAAGGCTGCTTTGCAGGAAGCTGCCCAGGCCGGCATCAAAATTGTCCTCTGCACTGGTCGGCCCAAGTCTGGCATCCTGCCCTATTTTAATCAGCTCAGCCTGACCGAAGAAGAATATGTCATCGGCAACAATGGCTGCCTGACCATGTCCAGCAAGGACTGGCAATTCTTGCGCATCGAGGGGGTGGAGTCGGACCGACTGGATGCCTTAGAAGCCCTTCTGGCCGACTTTCCCCAGCTCAATCTGGTCCTCTTCACACCAGAAGCCAACTATATCCTGGGTCAGGAAATCAATGCCCAGGCTAGGAAGGACTCTGAAATCGAATTTTCCAAGATTTTCCATACAGACTTGGCCAGCTTCAAACGCCAAAAGATTCCCGTTCTGGTTCCCATTTTTATGGGAGAGACTCCTATCTTGGATGCCTTTCAGGCCCATTTTGAAGACCTGCTGGCCCAGGAATTTAACACGGTTCGCAGCCTCGACTATGCCTTTGAAGCCCTTCCCATGGGCGTCAGCAAAGCAAAAGCTCTGGCTGATTTGGCCCAGGATTTGGGCATTTCGGCTACGGAAGTCATGGCCATCGGGGATGGCAACAATGACCTGGAAATGCTGGAATTTGCTGGCCTGTCCATCGCCATGGGCAATGCCAACGATGCGGTCAAGGAAATGGCTGACTTTGTGACGGCAAGCAATGAGGAATCCGGTGTCGCCCAGGCTATTCTGGACCATGTCCTGCATCCGGATGGGCTTTATATTGAAAGAAAAAGAGATGAATAAGTACAAAACCATCATCCAGGATATCCTGACGGGCATCGAGAAGGGGGACTTTAAGCGGGGGCAAAAGCTGCCTTCGATTCGCAAACTCAGCGACAAATACCAGTGCAGCAAGGATACGGTCCAAAAGGCCATGCTGGAGCTCAAGTACCAAAATGCCATCTATGCTGTGGAAAAAAGTGGCTACTATATCTTGGAGGACAAGGATTTTCAGGAGGAGATGCTTGACCTCAATCCTGCTGATTTCCAACAGCTCCCCTATGAAGATTTTCGGATTTGCCTCAATGAGAGCCTGATTGGCCGTGAAAATTACCTCTTCAACTACTACCACCAGCAAGAAGGCCTGGAGGACCTGATTGCCTCCAGCCATCAGCTGCTCATGGATTATGATGTCTACTGTAAACAGGACCAACTGGTCATCACAGCAGGTACCCAGCAGGCCCTCTACATCCTCTCTAAGATGGATTTTGGCAGTAAGGGGAAAAAGATTTTGCTGGAAAGTCCGACCTATGACCGCATGAAGGCTTTGGTAGAAAAACAGAATCTGCCCTTTGTCAGCATTGAGCGGACCTTTGCTGACCTTGATTTGGCCGAGTTAGAGCGGATTTTCAAGACCGGCCAGATTGCCTTCTTCTACACCATTCCCCGCCTCCACAACCCACTTGGGACTTCTTATACCTTGGAGGAAAAAAAGGAGATTGTCCGCCTGGCTCAGACCTATCAAGTCTATATCGTCGAGGATGATTATCTGGCAGATTTTGATAGCAGCAGGACTGTCCCCTTTCATTATCTGGACACGGAAAACCGAGTCATCTACCTCAAATCCTTCACTACCACCCTCTTTCCAGCCCTGCGGATCGGTTGCGTGGTTCTGCCTCCTTCTCTAGTCCAAGCCTTTTTGGAGGAAAAAAGTCTGATTGACTATGACACCAACCTGATTATGCAAAAGGCCCTCTCCCTCTACATTGACAATGGCATGTTTGCCCGCAACACCCAGCACTTGAAAAATCGGCATTTTCAACAAGCAGAAGAGATGAGAAAACTCCTTGAATCAGCTAAACTAAACTGTCCCTATCAGATTAGCCGAGAAAAACTGATTTTAGAATTACAACCTGATCAGCTGACCGCTTCTCTCAAGCACAGTTCCATCCCCTTCGAGCTGGTTGAGACAGACAGGCAGGTCTACCTCATCTTGGCCTATGGGGAGGAGTTGCAGGGACAATTAAATAAGATTGGAGAGTATATAGAAAAATAGTGTGGCACAAGTGTTCCACACTATTTTTATGCAAAAATTAAAGATTATCAGTCCTGATTTCCCCCATCTCCTTGCTTTTTATGTTTGTTGCAGCTGCCCAGCTTGCAATTGGTACATTTTTTGGTAGGTGCCTTCGAGGGCCAGGAGTTGGTCGTGGGTGCCAGATTCGATGATACGGCCCTTGTCTAGGACATAGATGCAGTCTGCATCCTGAATGGTCGAGAGGCGGTGGGCGATGGCAATGGTGGTCCGGCCCTTTCGCATCTTCTTGAGGGAATGCTGGATGACCTCTTCCGTTTCTGAGTCGATATTGGCAGTTGCCTCGTCCAAAATCAAAATTTTAGGCTTGGCAGCGACCGTTCTGGCAAAGGCGATGAGCTGGCGCTGGCCAGATGAGAGGGTGGAGCCCCGCTCGGTCACAGCCTGGTCATAGCCATCAGGCAATTCAGAGATAAAGGCATCCGCATCAACAAATTCCGCTGCCGCCTGGACATCAGCCCTGGTCAGATAATCCTGGTACATCCGGATATTGGACTCGATGGTACCATGGTAGAGGAAAGGATCCTGTAACACCAGACCGATAGCCTTTCTCAGAGCTGGCTGGCTATATTCCCGAATATCCACCCCATCAATCAAAATCTGCCCCCGATCAAATTCATAAAAGCGCATAAAGAGATTGATGATGGAGGATTTGCCAGAGCCAGTATGGCCGACAAAGGCGATGGTTTCCCCAGCCTGCACTTGGAAAGAAATATCCTTCAGGACATCTGTTTTCCCATCATAGGAAAAGCTGACCTGGCGAAACTCTATCCTGCCCTGACTCACTTCCAAATCAGATGAGGCTTGCATCGGTTCATAGGCCCTTTGGTCCATCATAGCAAAGACCCGCTCAGCGGAAACCATGGACGTCTGCAGGGTCGCAAAATTCTGCGTAACTTCAATCAAGGGGTCAAAGAGTTGGTTGATGTACTGGATAAAGGCATACATGAGACCGGCTGTAAAAGTAGCTGACTGCCAATTTAGGCCAAAGAAGGTCAAAATCACCGCATAGGCCAGAACCTTGAGCACCGACATAGCTGGCCGCAAAAAGAGGGAATTGATATTGACCGAGCGATTGGCATAGTCCAGATGTTCTTGGTTGATAGCCTCAAATTCCCCAATCAGGCGTTCCTCCTGACGGAAAGCCTGGATAATCCGCATGCCCTCAATGGACTCGGATAACTTGACATTGATATCGCTGAGCTTGCTTCTGGTCATCATGACCAAGTGATTGGATAGCTTGCGATAGAGCCAAATGGAACCCCAGATGACGGGCAAGAAAGGCAGGATAAAGAGGGTCAGCTGCCAGTTGAGCTGGAGCATGGTGATAAGGGTGGCTGTAAAAATGAAGAAAGAAGAAATAAAACTAGCAAAGACCGTCCCAAACATATCAGCCACAGCCTGAGTATCATTGGTAATCCGAGACACGATGGAGCCGGCAGGCGTTTTGTCAAAATAAGCCATCCCCAGCTTTTGGATGTTGGCAAAGGTTTCCTGCCGCATATCGCGGACGATGCTGTATGCCACTCGGGAGAAAGTATAGCTTCCCAGATAGGTAAAGAGGACCCGCATCAAAAAGAGCAGGTAATAGCCCAGTAGCAGGAAAAGTCCTGATTGGGCGGCCTGATTGCTGACAAAGTGGTCAATATAGTAACGGGCCACCAGAGGAATGGCAGTCCTGGTCAGGGTGGTCAGGAGAATGAAGGCAAGAGCCGTCAGCGTCCACCATTTATAGCGGAAGAGGTAGCCCATCAACCGCATGAAGACAGATTTTTTCATGACTTCCCTCCTTCCAAACTGGCTGTCAACCGTTCTGTTAATTGCTGGGATTGGTAGGTCTCATAGTACCAGCCTCCCAAGTCCATCAATTCTTGGTGAGTTCCAGCCTCCTTGATGGTCCCCTTATCCATAACCAAAATCAGATCAGCATGGACAATGGCCGAAAGCCGATGGGCAGTGATGATGGTGGTTTTGCCCTGCCGTTCCTGCTTCAGATTTTCCACGATATGGTGCTCTGTTTTGGCATCAACCGCGGAAAGAGAATCATCCAGAATCAAGATATCTGGATTGGCCGCTAAGGCCCGACTCATGGCAATCCGCTGCTTTTGACCGCCAGATAGGGAAACACCCCGCTCTCCGATAATGGTGTCAAATCCCTCTGGCATGGCCTCAATGTCCTCATAGACACCGCAAAGTTGGGCGGCTTTTTTCACCAAGTCATCCGAAATATCTGGATTGGCAAAGCGGATATTATCCCGAATGGACATGGCGAAGAGGATTTGGTCCTGGGGCACATAGCCCATGAGACTGCGAAGATCCTTGAGTCGATACTGGCGAATATCATGCCCATCAAGGGAGATAGAACCCGCATCCACATCCCGCTCCCGCAAAAGGAGCTTGAGCAGGGTCGTTTTCCCAGAACCCGTCGGTCCAACGATGCCCAAGGTCTGCCCCTTTTTCAGAGAAAAATAGATCTGAGACAAGGTTTCTTGCTGGTCGTAAGAAAAATGGTTGATGGCATAGACCAGGTCCCCATTTTGAATACTCGGCAGAGGATGTGCAGCTTCCACAATATCTGATTCCTGGGCTAGGAGGCTATCAATCCGCTCATAGGAAACCGAGCCCCGCTGAATGACATTGAAAAGGAAACCCATGGCCTGCAGGGGCCAAACCAGCATGTCCAGATAGGTGACAAAAGTCACCAGCTCACCGATTGTCAATTCCCCTCTGGAAATGAAAAGGCCGCCCACAAGAAGGGTCAAAACATAGGATAGACCAACGAAGGTCACAGTCATCGGATCAAAGAGGGCATTGAATTTGGCGGCCCTCATATTTTTTTCAAAAACATCTTGATTGGTCTGAGCAAAAGCCTCTACTTCTGCTTCCTGATAGCCAAAGGACTTGGTCACCTTGATACCTGAGACTGCCTCTTGCACATGGTTGTTGAGCTTTGAAAAGGCCTCTTGGGAGGACTTAAAGGCTGCATGATTGCGACGACCCAAGGCACTGGTTCCCATAGCCATAAAGGGCAGGGGCAAGATGGCAATCAAGGTCAGCCGCCAATCCAGCACGACAAACATGATAAAGAGGGTCACAATGGCTGTCAGTGAGGCGTCTACTGCCGACATGACACCCCCACCCGCCGTCATGACCAGGGCATTGATATCATTGGTGGCATGGGCCATCAAGTCCCCCGTCCGAAAGCGTTGAAAAAAAGAAGGCGACATGCGGGTAAAATGCTCAAAGAGCCGATAGCGCAAAATCTGTCCCAGATGGTTGGCCGTCCCAAAAATATACATGCGCCACACATAGCGCAAGCCATACATGGCCAAACCAGATAGGACCAGGTAGAGAACATTGATAAATAATTCAGGTGTCGTGAGAACCTGACTGTCAATTTTATCGATGACCTCCCCCATGACACGAGGTGGAATCAAATTAAAAACACTGACTAAGCCAAGTGCAACGATTCCAGTTAAGTAGCGCCGCTTTTCCAATTTGAAAAACCAAGCTAATTTTCTTAATAAGTACATCTTATCTCCTTTAAATCAGTCTTCTCATTATACGCCTGACCAGGCTGATTTGCAAGGATTGACCCCCGATTTTGGTCATGAAAAAAACTGGTTTCATAACCAGTTCTTCCATTCCTATTAACCTACTTCGTAGCCCATCAAGAGACCATTTTCTTCCGCATAGAAACTGCAGAGGCCTGAGGTGGCTACCAGCTCAATATCCGCTTGTGGATAGCTGGCCAAAATCAGCTCTGAAAATTGCTGGCAGAACTTGTCATTATTGCGATGGGCAATGATAATTCGTCCGCCTGCATAGCCAGCCTTTTGCAGCTCTTCAAAGGCTGCCGTTACTGCTTTTTTATGGCCACGCGCCTTCTGCAGCAATTCCAGGGTGCCTGTTTGGCTGGCTTCCCCCACCATGCGGATATTGAGAAGGCCAACGACCGTGCCCAAGAGCTTGCTGAGGCGGCCATTTTTGACCAAATTGTCCACCTTGGCCAGGACAAAGAGCAGCTTGGTCTTGGCTTGGTAGGCGGTGATGGCTTCGACTACTTGCTCAAATTCCAAACCTTGGCCAATCAGGCGATTGATTTCATTAACTATGAGGTCCATCTCCCCGCCAGCAGACAGGCTGTCGATAAGGTGGATATTGACAGAAGGATGGTCTTCTTGGAACATCTCCTTGGCCACTCTAGCACTGTTGAAGCTGCCTGATAAGGTCCCCGTCAAGCTGACCACAATGATATTTTCAGCCCCTTCATAGGCTGCAGCGTAGGCTTGCGGACTGGGACAGGCTGAGGTTGCGGCCTTACTGGAGCCATACATGGCATTCATCATGTAATCAATATCCAGATTGGTATCATCCACATAATCCGTACCCTCGATTTGAATGGAGAGGGGAACGGATTGAAAGAGGGTATCAGGGGCAAGATTGGCTAATTCCTTATAGTCACAGCCCGAATCCGCCACAATTTTCCATTTTGTCATTTTCATCCAACTTTCTAAGATAAATGACTTTTAATTGACAAGGTCACTATCTTCTTTTACAATTATTATAACATGAAAAGTATCCCTAGACCCTGACCTGGTCTTCGGATGTCACAGTGAATCTGAGCCAACCAAGTCCTGATTTATCTTTGCAAAGGAGAAACAATGACCAAGAGAAACATTTCCCCGAAATCCTTGAAAAACCTCTACCAATCCAACCAGGAAGCCAATCAGATTACCCGTGAATCCATTGAAACGGCCCTCTTGCACCTGATGGAAAAAAAGGATTTACCACAGATTTCCATTTCAGAATTGGTCAGAAAAGCTGGTGTTTCTCGCAATGCCTTTTACCGCAACTACAAGTCCAAGGAAGAAATCCTGGAATTAGCCTACGAACGGGCTTCCCACCAATGGATGGACAAGTGGAAGGACTTGCAGACCAAGGTTCAGAAAAACGGAGTACCCCAAACCGTCACCGATTTTCTCCAGCACCAAAAAGAAAAAGTATCCGACAATCCTGCCCTGGCTAACCTTGGCCAATGGTGGAAGGATAAGACAGGCCGCTCATAGAAAATAAACCGATTGGATATGGCATCCAATCGGTTTGTTGCGTAATCTCTAATCAAGGGCGATACAGAAAGCATCCCAGGCTTGGAGGGTCTTGCTTTCCAGAACCTTGACCTCTTGGGTATTGCTGATGATGGTCTCCTTGCTGGAAACCTCGAACTCAAAGGGCTGGGCTTGATCAGACAGATTGACCACAACTAGATAGCTTTTATCCCCTGTCGTCCGCTGATAGGCAAAGACCTTGTCTGCTGTTTCCAAGAGTTCAAAGTCCCCATCAATGAGCCAGTCCTCCTCTTTCCGCAGGGCCACCAGCTTCTGATAGGTGTAGAAGATGGAGTCTGGATTGGCCAGGGCTGCCTCCACATTGATGTCCTCATGATTGGGATGGACCGGCAGCCAGGTCTTTTCAGCACTGGAAAAACCAGCCTGATGCCCGTCTGTCCACTGCATAGGTGTTCTGGCATTGTCCCGTCCAATCTGGCGAATGCTGTCCATGATAGATTCCATGGACTGACCCTTTTCCAGGGCTTCCTTGGCATAATTGATGGACTCAATATCCTCAATCTGGCTCAAATCCGCAAAAGGATAGTTGGTCATCCCAATCTCCTCCCCCTGATAAATATAGGGTGTCCCCCGCATCAGGTGGAGCAAGATAGCCAGGGCCTTGGCTGATTTTTCGCGGTAAGGACCTGTATTGCCCCAGCTAGAGAGGACCCGAGGCAGATCGTGGTTGTTCCAGAAGAGGGAATTCCAGCCCTGGCCCAGCTCCAGCTCTGTTTGCCACTTGGTGAAAATCCGCTTCAGGGCTGCCACATCCAGCTCCTTGGCATAATCCCACTTCGGCGAATCTGGCTTGAACAAGAGTCCGATATGTTCAAACTGGAAGACCATGGACAGTTCTTGGTTGTCTGGATTGGAATACTGCTTGGCAATCTCAGGCGTAGCACCCCAGGTTTCGCCCACTGTCAGCAGGTCCTTGTTCAAGAGGCTGGCCTGGTGCATTTCCTTGAGATAGTCATGGAGCTTGGGGCCATTTCCTGTGATTTCCTGGTCTGGGATTTTCCCAATCAAGTCAATGACATCCATCCGAAAACCAGCCACTCCCTTGTCAATCCAGCAATTCATCATATCGTAAATCTTCTGGCGCAGTTCTTCGTTTTCCCAGTTCAGATCTGGCTGCTTTTTACTAAAGAGGTGGAGATAATACTGACCAGAGGCCTCATCATACTCCCAGGCAGAGCCAGAAAAAGTAGAAACCAAGGCATTGGGCTCATCGCGCCAGATATAGTAATCCCGCTTGGGACTGTCTGGATTTTGACGGGCCTCGACAAACCAGGCATGTTCATCGGAGGTATGGTTGACCACCAAGTCCATGATGATACGGATACCCCTCTTCTGAGCCTCATCCAGGAGTTCTTCCATATCGGCCATATCCCCAAAAATCTCTGCAATGGCTTCATAATCGGAAATATCATAACCATTGTCATCCATGGGGGACTGGTAGACAGGAGAGAGCCAGACGGCCGTAATACCCAGTTTTTGCAGGTAATCCAGCTTGTTGATAATTCCCCTCAAATCCCCAATCCCATCACCATTACTGTCCATAAAGGACTTGGGATAGATTTGGTAAATAGTCGCCTTGTGCCACCAGTGTTTTTTCATGATTGATTCCTTTCTAGGTCCAGAAACAGTTATTAGAGGCTAGGCATTAAGTCCAGCCTCGTTTATTAGAGTTCGTAATAACACTTTAACGCAGTGGTTGATTGGCAGATTTGTTCGTGTTCTACACTCCAAATCTGACCACTACGACTGATGCGAACAGAGTTCGCTCTATTTGTAACCTCCAAAGGTTTCCCAAACCTTTTGAGCTGTGCGGGGGTGGGAGTAAAATAGTCCAGTGGACTATTTTAGCCCGAACCTGCCATTTTGGAAGTGAGGGGAACTCTTTATTGACTTGTCGAGTTCTTTCCCACTCCCAATTACTAGGAGGTTAATGAATTGATACCAGTATAGCAAGCGGTTTCAGAAATTTCAATAGGTAACTTGTTGAAACCCTTTGTGCAACCTGCACAAGCTTAAGGCTTCTCGCCAAAATAGGATAGGATTGGAAGTGACCCTTTTTTAAAAAAATCCCCAAAAATGGGGACATTCTAGGAGGTTTGTTTATGAAAACTCAACCTGCTGTCCATTTTCCAAAACGGAATAGGTCAGGTCTTTTAGGTTGATCGTGGCTTCTGACACCACTGACTTGTCTGCATTGAAACGGGTGATGACTAGGCTGGACTCATCTGGTGTCGCCACTTCGATGCCGCCGTCTAGGTCAAAGGCTGGACTCTGATTGCGGTAGGTGAAAAGGCTGAGCAAGGCCTTGACAATAGGCCGCTCCACTTCCTGGGCAATCTCTTCGCTGCTGTAATAATGGCGGTTGATATTGCGGCCTTCCTTGGTGCTTTCCAGCAATTCTAGGTCATTTTTACCAGCCAGGAAGCCGACATAGTAGACCTGAGGAATTCCTGGTGCAAAAGCCTGGATAAGGCGGGCTAGGAAGTATTTCTGATCATCATCGCCCAGGGCAGAATAATAGGTCGAATTGATCTGGTAGATGTCCAGATTATTGTACTCAGCAGAGGAATACTTACGCTTGACATTGGCCCCAACCTTGTAAAGCTCGTTGGAGGCAAAGTCGATTTCCTCATCTGTCAAGATATCCTTAACATCCACCACCCCGATGCCATCATGGGTGTCCAGAGTGGTAAACTGCTTCATGGGACTCATCTTGAGCCACTTGGCCAGCTGATGGGTCCTGCCAGAATAGAGGGCGTGCAGGGTCACCATGGGCAGGGCAAAATCATAGACATAATAATCATGGTCGGCAATCTTAAACTGGATGGTGTAATGCTCATGGATTTCTGGCAAGAGCTCTGCTCCTGCTGCTGCGGCCATATCACGGACTTTATCCAAGAGGTCCCAAATTTCAGGCTCTACAAAGAAATCATTGGTGTCCAGCTTCTTGATGGCATAGGCAAAGGCATCCAGGCGAATGAGGTCGCATCCATTGGAAGCAAGGTTTTCGATGGTCTTCTGGATAAAGTCCATGGTCACCTGCTTGGTCACATCCAGATCAATCTGCTCCTCCCCAAAGGTATTCCAGAGGTGTTCCTTGCTGCCATCGGCAAAGATGATTTCCTGCATAGGTGCCTTGTCCTTGCGCTTGTAAATCAGGTCCACATCTTCCTTGGTTGGGCGGTTTTCTGGCCAGAATTTCTCCCAGCGCAGGAAAAGGTCTGCGTAGGCGGACTCGTCCTTCTTCTCCTGAAAATCCTTGTAGTATTTGGACTGGCGGGAGATATGGTTAATCATGAAATCAAACATGAGGTAGTATTTTTCTCCCAGACGCTTGACATCGTCCCAGTCACCAAAGGTAGGGTCTACTTCATCGTAATCCACTGGGGCAAAACCACGGTCCCCGGTCGATGGGAAAAAGGGCAGAAGGTGGACACCGCCGATGGCATCCCCAAAGTATTTGGTCAGGATTTCATCCAGCTCCTTGAGGTTCTTACCCAGACTGTCTGAGTAGGTAATCAACATTGTCTTGTTTGTAATGGCCATGGCTCACTCCGTTTCTATATGAACTGACTGTATTTTAATAATAATAATGCATCATCCTATGACATCTTGCATCAGAATTTATTTGACCGATCCGCTGGTCATACCTGAGATAATATTCTTTTGGAAGATAAGGTAGACGATGAGGATGGGGATAATCCCGACCACGTAGGAGGCAAAGGATGGACCGTAGTCACTGAAGTACATGCCCTGGTAGTTGTATTGGAAAAGGGGCATGGTCCAGGTGCTAGAATCCTTATTGAGCACTAGAAGGGGCATGAGGAAGTCATTCCAAACCCAGAGGGCATTGATAATCAAAACGGTCGCATGCATAGGCTTCATGAGGGGGAAGATAATCTTGCGGTACATGGTAAATTTGCCAGCCCCATCAATGGCTGCTGCTTCGTCCATCTCAGTTGGTACAATGGTTTTGATATAGCCCACATAGAGAAAGAGGGTCTGTGGGATAGCATAGGTCAGGTAAAGGATGGTTAAGCCCAGCAGGTTGGTCATGCCGAAGTCACTCATGAGCTTGGCCATAGGCAGCATGATGACCTGGAAGGGAACAAACATCCCGAGAATCAGGAGCGTGTACATGATGGCAAAAATCTTCCTGCGCTCCATATGGCGGGCAATGGAATAGGCTGCCATAGGAATGACCAGAATAATCAAGGCCACACTGACCACGGTCAGGAAGGCTGAGTTTAGGAAATACTGGGTAATACCATCATTGAAGAGCCTCTCAAAGTTGGCCAGGGTCCATTCTTCTGGCAGGCCAAAGAAATTCCCTGTGATTTCCCGTGTGGTCTTGAAGGAGCTGATAATGGTAACTGCCAGCGGAACCAACATGAGTAAAATCCCGGCTATCAATATGATGTAGGTAACAATATTGTGTTGTTTTTTTGATTTCATCCTTGTAACCTCACACTTCATATTTTCTAGAGAGGGTGATTTGCACCACAGAAATAATGGTGATAATGACAAAGAGCACCACCGCTAAGGCATTGGCATAGCCAAACTGATTGTTGTTGAAGGCATTCTCATAAACCAGGAGTCCCAGGGTTCTGGTCGCCCCGTCTGGCCCACCCTTGGTCAGGGAGTAAATCAGGTCAAAGGCTGTCAGACCGGATTTCATGGCCAGAATAAAGACCATACTGATAGAAGGGAGCAAGAAGGGCAGCTCAATTTGGAAGAACTGTTGCTGCTTGTTGGCCCCATCGATGGCTGCTGCTTCCTTGATGTCTTCTGGAATGGACTGAAGACCCGACAGGAGAATGACCACTGGCATGGCCAGACCCTGCCAAAGGGCAACAAAGAGGACCGACCAAAACACGGTATTCTCTTGGAAAAGGAGGTTGGAGCTGAGCCAGTCGATGCCCAGAAGCTCCCCAATCTGTGGAATACCATAGTTAAAGAGCTGGCTAAAAATCAAACCGATGGTAACGGTTGATAGAACGGCTGGGAAGAAATACCAGGTCCGAAAGAAGCCGACTGCCCGAATCTTGCGATTGAGAAGGCTGGCAATCCAGAGTCCGATGACAATTTCACCCACCACCAGGCCGATGGTAAAGAGAATGGTAAATCCTAAACTTTTGTAAAAGGCTTGGTCCTGGAAAATCTCGACATAATTGTCCAGACCGATGACATTAAAATTCTTTGTTAAGCCTGTCCAGTCCGTCAGCGAATAAAAGACGCCATTTATCAAGGGATAAAAGAAGAAAATCAGCTGAAGAGCAACCGGTATGGCCACAAAGAGATAGGCCCAGTTCCTACTGAGAAAGCCTTGTTTGTTCATAGAGTGTCCTCCTAGTTCACTAAGGCAAAGAGCCTGGTTTTCCATCCAGACTCTCTCCTTCCAATACATGACGCAACAAAGAGCTTATTTCATTGTGTCAAAGAATGTGTTCAAAGCATCAGTGTAGGCAGTCAAGTCCTTGTTCTTGATGTAGGATACATTCACATCCCAGAAGGTTTCTTCAGAAGTCCATTCTGAATGCAGCCAGATGGCTTGCTGGTCTGTGAAGGCCAGGGCTGCCACATCCGCCAATTCTTCAAATTTTCCTTCTGTTTCAACACCCTTGACTGAGGTTGGTGAACCGTCTACATCATAATATTTTTGCATGGCTTCAGTGGAGCTCAGGTATTTGACAAAGTCTTTTGAAGCATCAATATTTTCAGAATCTGCTGAAATGGATACAGCCATATCTGCTGCACCTACTGTCATCACAGGAGCATCTGCAGTCAAACCTGGCATTGGGAAAAATCCAACTTCAAAATCTGGCTCTTGTTGCTTGATAACGGTCAGGGCCCATGAGCCATTGGCCATCATCAGGGCCTTGCCTTCAGCGAAAACTGCAACGGTATCGGCATAGAGGGCACCATCAGAATTGGACTGGCCATTGCCTGCCAAGAGGTCAAGGTAAGCTGCTACATTTTTGGTGACTTCATCAGACTTGATAGCTCCCTTGTCGCTGAAACGCAGATAGTCATTGGCAGCTTGGGGACTTCCAGCAGACTGGATCCAGGCCAACTGAGCATAACCATTGACTGTCCAAGGATCACCCAAGGCTTCTGCAAATGGGGTTTGGCCATCATCCTTGATTTTCTTAACAATATCCTGGAACTCTGCCAAACTCTTTGGCACTTCGATTCCTAGTTTGTCGAAGGCATCCTTGTTGTAGTAGATACCAGACACGTTGGTAGTCAGGGGAACATTGTAGATTTTGCTGTCTACGGCATAGGCTTCTGCTGCCCCATCATTGAGGTTGCCAAGAATGTCAGACTCATCTGTCAAATCGACAAATTGACCATCTGCTGCCCAGCCTTTAAAGTCGGCATTCTGTGGGTAGATGTTGATGACATCAGGCGCTTCACCATTGGCAATCCGTGTCTTCAAGACGGTTCCTGCATCTGGGACGCTGGTCAATTTTACCTTGACCTCATCTTGAGACTTGTTGTAATCATCCACAATTTCCTGCAAAGTAACCTGCATTTCAGGTTTTTGAGAGAAAAATTCTACCTCCGTCACGCTGGATGAGCTGGATGATGAATTGCCACAAGCAACCAAGACACTGGCAAAGGCAACAGTTGTTGCAGCTTTAAGTAAAGATGTGAATTTCATATGTTCCTCCTATTGTTTATGAAATATATATTGGACACTGTAATAATCTTTTTGAACAGGGGGAATGGTGATCCCGATGTTCATGAGCTCATCTCCGTAAAAGCTGGCTCCCAATTCCTTAGAATAATAGAGAGCTTCGGCATCCAAGCCCTTGAGCTTGACCTGAATCAGGGGTGCTTCTGGCTGAGAGAGAACCTTGACGAAGGTGAAAACAACTTGACTCTTATCGTCATTGACATAATTGTAGGCGTAAGTGTTGCCCGTTTTCTTGAGGCGGTAATAGTCACCGAATTGAACAGTCCGCCGAATGGACTTGTAGGTCTCCACCTGTTGGGCGATTTCATCCAACTTACGCTCTGGCAGGGCATGGAGATCCAATTCGTAGCCCAGATTTCCCAGCATAGCTACATGTCCCCTCGTGGCCAAGGGGGTCACACGACCTGTCTGATGGTTGGGAACGGCTGAAACATGGGAACCGACGCTGATAGCTGGGAAGATGAGGCCAGTCCCTTCTTGGATAGACAGGCGGCCGATAGCATCCGTATTGTCGCTGGCCCATGCTTGGGGCATATAGTAGAGCATGCCCAGGTCATTTCGTCCTCCGCCCCCCGAACAGGATTCAAAGAGAATGTCTGGGAAGCGGCGGTTGAGTTCCTCCAAGACCCTGTAAAGACCTAGAATATAACGGTGATAAAACTCATGTTTTTCATGGTTGGCCTGATGTTCAGGGATATTGGTGATATTGCGGTTCATGTCCCACTTGACATAGCTGATGGGAGCTGATTGCAGAACTGCCGAAACAGCTTCAATCAGATAATCGCAAACCTCTTCCTTGGACAAGTCCAAGACCAGCTGCTCCCGGCTGTAAGTATGACCTCGGCCACTAATCTGGATGGCCCAGTCAGGATGAGCTCGGTAGAGGTCGCTGTCCTCTGAAACCATTTCTGGCTCGAACCAGAGACCAAAGGCCATCCCCAGATCATTGATTTTCTTCACTAAACCAGCCAAACCTGATGGCAACTTGTGGCGGTTTTCAACCCAGTCGCCCAGGGAACAGGTATCTGAATTGCGTTTGCCAAACCAGCCATCATCCAGGACGAAGAGCTCGATGCCTGTCTCCTTGGCAGATTGGGCCAACTCGATAATCTTGGCTTCCGTAAAATGGAAGTAGGTGGCCTCCCAGTTATTGATAAGGATAGGGCGCTCCTTCTGGGCCCATTTCCCACGGGCAATATGCTGGCGGGCAAAGCCTTGATTGTCCCTGGTCAGACCTGTAAATCCTTGATCTGTAAAGGAAAGCAGGGCTTCTGGTGTTTGAAACTGACTATGGGCATCCAAGCGCCAGCTGAAGAATTCATCATTGAGGCCAATCCCAAGCCGGCTGGTATGAATGGCTGTGGTCTCGACAAAGGCTGTGAAGTTTCCGCTATAAACCAGCTGGGCTGAATAGATGTCCCCTTTATCCTCCGTAGTGGCGGGATCTGCCAGGGCTATAAAGGGAGTTCTGGAATGGCTGGAAGCTCCGCGAATACTGGACACCGAATACTTGCCCTGGGTCAGAGGCGTCTGGGTCCATTCTTTTTCAAAGCCGTAGCGGCCTGTCAAACTGTGAATGGTAAAGTCCTTATGGGGCAAATCCAGAGTCAGCGACAGAGCTTTTTCCAACTGGACAGCCTGCTTGCCGGTTTGAATCAAGGCGGAGCGAGCCAGGAAATTGGCTTCCTCAAAGAGGCTGTAAGTCAGGGTAACGGTCACATCTGTCAACTGATCATAGAGGTCTACTTCCAGGGTCTCAACTTGATCTTCATTCCCAAAACTGGCAGGCAAACCTGCCAACTCTTTTTTCCCCTTGAAGATTCGATGCCCTTGATAGCGCAAATCTAACGCCGTTCCCTTATCATTTCGCACTTCGATGGCAGAAGTTCGGAAATCTCCCAAACCATTACTGCTGTACTCCAAGGCCAGGGTGTCCAGAGAAAAGGTCCTGTCCTGGCTGGTCGGATTGGGAGAAAAGGCCCGGTCCAGATATGTTATTTTGTTGTCAGGACTAAATATTTGTACTTTTTTCCCGAAATATCGGTGAACTACATATCCCTCATCTAAAACTTGCAGGATATAAGAGAAGTCCCTAGACTTCAAGTGAAATAAGGATAAATCCTCTTGGTATTCAATCATAGCGACTCCTTCTTTTTATTTGTTGGCTTCATTTTACCAGATGAAAGCGCTTTAAAAAATGGAATTTTGTTAGTACAATATGGTAAAATGTTAGAAATGATACTTTGAAGGAGACAACCATCATGCTCTTTTCTGAACTAAAATCCGATAGCAGCGACCTCTCCATTGACTTTTATGGTTATGAAGACTGCGCACCTTCCTACTCTTTTGGCCCTGCCATCCGGGAACATTTTGTCATCCATTACATCACCAAGGGCAAGGGAATCTTTTATTACAAGAATCAGGAAATTCCCCTCTCTGCAGGAGACTTGTTTCTGTTAAAACCCAATGAAGTCACCTTCTATCAGGCGGATCAAGAGGACCCCTGGTCCTATTATTGGATTGGCATGAGTGGCAACAAGGCCAGTGACTATTTTAATCTGTCCAACTTCGGTCTCAAGGCCTATCTCTACCATCAAGAGGACTTGGATACCAAGCCACTGGCCCAGCAGATTATCCAGTTGATTACCAAGGCCGAGTCCAAGGTCCAAACTGCCAACAAGCATCTGGAACTCTTAAGCCTGGCCTATGCCCTTCTCTTTGAAATCAGTGGCCTCTGTCCTAATCAGACGGTCCAACAGCTGAGTCAGGCTGAGCAAATTTGCCTGGAATGCCGCCACATCATCGAAAAACACTATAATCTGGATGGCCTGTCCATTTCAACCATCGCTAATGACCTCAATGTCAATCGCAGCTATCTGACAACCCTTTTCAAGAAGTTCTACCACCTCAGCCCCAAGGAATACCTACTCCATACCAGGATGAAACGGGCCAAGCAGCTCCTGGAAAATACGAGCGAGCCTATCAAAGTCATTTCCTATTCTGTCGGTTATCTGGACCCCCTCTATTTTTCAAAAGTGTTTCACCACTTCTATCAGATGTCCCCCAGCCAATGCCGAAAAATCCCACCCTTATCGCATTCGGACTAGTGATATTACCAAAAAAGGACCTGACGGTCCTATTTTTTTATTGTCCTAATTCTTTGGTCCGCTCCAGGGCCTGGTTGACCCCTTGGATGGTGGCAGCCTGGAAACCGGCCTGGGTCAAGGCCACCAGACCAGCAATGGTCGATCCTCCTGGCGAAGTGACTTGGTCTCTCAACTGGGCAGGGTGTTGGTCACTTTCCAGCACCATTTGAGCCGCCCCAAGAACCGTTTGACTGGCCAAGTCCTGTGCAACCTGGGCTGTTAAGCCATTTTGAATCCCTGCGGCTGTCATGGCTTCTATCAATTCATAGATGAAGGCAGGTCCGCAGCCTGCGATGGCTGTGGCGGCATCCATCAGGTTTTCTGGCAATTGTTTGACCAGGCCTGACTGGGCCATCAAGTCTTCAAAGAGACGGGCATTTTCTGCTTGGCTGGTTGCAAAAGTGGTCATGCCTTGGCCGATGGCAACAGGTGTATTGGGCATCATCCGAATGATTTGTTCAGCTGGCAGGTAGGTCGCCAACTGGTCCAGACGGACACCAGCTGCCATGGAAATCCAGACAGCGGTTGGGTTCTCAGCAATGGATGCTTCCAATTCTGACAGGACCGGCCCCACCAAGTGGGGCTTGAGGCCCAGAAAGATGACCTGGGCCTGGCTGGCAATTTCCTGATTGTCAGTAGCTTTTCCCTGAAAACGGTCTGCCAAGATGGCCAGTTTTTCCTGATTGTGATCGCTGAGCAGAAGCTCGTGTGGACCTGTCTTGGCCACTGCCTCTAAGATGGCAGCCCCCATATTGCCCAGTCCAATAAATCCTATTTTCATACTGTCTCCTTAGTTCCGAACCTGTCCATTACCTTTGATGATGTACTTGTAGGTGGTCATTTCACGCAAGCCCATTGGCCCACGGGCATGCATCTTCTGGGTCGAAATACCCAGTTCACAGCCCAGACCAAATTGTCCCCCATCGGTAAAGCGGGTGGACACATTGACATAGACCGCTGCTGAATCCACATGCTGGGTAAAGTAGTCTGCTGCCTGCTGGTTTTCCGTTACAATGGCATCGCTGTGGCCGGTCGAATGCTGACCGATATGGGCCACTGCTTCCGCCACATCCTTGACGATTTTGACAGCCAGGATATAGTCTAAAAATTCCGTGTCAAAGTCCAGCTCACCTGCTGGCACAGCCTCTTTGAGGTAGCCTAGGGCAGCTGCATCAGCCCGTAATTCTACCTTTCCTGCAAAGGCTGCTTCAAGAGCTGGCAAGAATTTCTCCGCAACATCCTCATGGACCAAGAGAACCTCTTGTGAATTGCAGACAGAAGGGCGGCTGGTCTTGGCATTGACTACAATCGCGAGGGCCTTGTCCAAGTCCGCTTCCTTGTCCACATAGATATGGCAGATGCCTGTTCCTGTCTCGATAACAGGCACGATGGCATTTTCAACCACCGCTTGAATGAGACCCGCCCCACCACGTGGCACCAAGAGGTCAATCTTCCCCTTGGCAGTCATCAGCTCAGTAGCTGATGCTCGACTGGTATCCTGAACCAGCTCGACCACTTCTGGCGCAATGCCCGCCTCCTGCAAACCAGCCTTGAGGGCTGTTACGATGGCCTGGGCAGAATGAAAAGCCTCCTTGCCTCCCCGCAGAATAACGGCATTTCCGCTCTTAATAGCCAGGGCTGCCGCATCAGAGGTCACATTTGGACGACTCTCATAAATCATTCCAATCAGACCAAAGGGAATGGACTGCTTGCTGATAACCATGCCATTGGGGGCAGTGGATTCCTCCAGAACCAGACCAACTGGATCTGGCAGGGCAATCAAGGCCCGAATCCCCGCAGCCATATCTTGAATCCGCTCCTCATTCAAGAGCAGCCGATCCAGCATGACAGTTGAAATGGAGGAGTTTTTGGCCGCTTCCATATCCAGAGCATTGGCCGCCAAAATCAAGTCACATTGATTTTCCAGTTGATTGGCCATGGCTTCCAAGGCTTGATTTTTTTGCTCAGTCGAAGCCAAATTGATGGCCGCCTTGTGGGCCAAGAGTGAATCTAATAATGCTTGTGTTGTGGTCATGGTATACCTCCTTAGAGTGTGACCCAATCATTTCGATGGATAAAAATGCCCTCAGGCTGGCCAGCTGCACACATGGCCTGCAAGTCGGCAGATGAAATCTTGACCCGACCCTTGCCAATCAGGCGGTGGTCTTTTTGGCTATAAACAGCGACGATGCTGCCCGCCTCAAAATCCCCTTCAATCAGCTTGATACCTGCAGCCAGGAGACTGCGCCCCTGCTCCAGCATGGCTTTTTCCGCTCCTGCGTCGATTTCCACCGAGGAGTCGGTTCTGGCATAAAAGGCCATCCATTGCTTGCGTTGGTTCATGGCATGGTCATCCGCCAAAAAGAGGGTGCCGCGATTGGTCTGATTAACTGCCTGCAGAAGGGCTGTGTCTTCCTTTGAGGAACAGATAAAGACTGGAACACCAGACTTGGTCGCAATCTGGGCTGCCTGCAACTTGGTGGTCATGCCCCCCGTTCCATTGGCCGAACCGGCTCCTGCTGCCATCTCAAAGAGGTCAGCTGTGATGGTTTCGATTCTGTCCAAATGTTTGGCCTGGGGATTGGTATTGGGATTGTCCGTATAGAGGCCGTCCACATCCGTCAAGAGAACCAGCAAGTCCGCCTTGAGCAGAGAGGCAACTTGGGCCGACAGGGTGTCATTATCACCCACCTTGATTTCCTCAATGGCAATGGTGTCATTTTCATTGATGATGGGGATAGCCCGCTGGCGCAGAAGAACCTGGAGGGCCTGGGAGGCATTTTGATAGCGTCTGGCATCCGCAAAATCATCCTGGGTCAAAAGGACCTGGGCGGACACGATACCGTCCTTCATGAGATTTTGGGTGTACTCTTCAATCAAGAGCCCTTGGCCAACTGCTGCACTGGCCTGTTTTTCCGCAATCTTGGTCGGCCTTTTTTCAAAGCCTAAACGGCGAAAACCAGCCGCAATGGAACCCGATGTGACTAGAACAATCTGGTGACCCTCTTGGTGGAGCTGGGCCAGTTGATTGGTGATACGGGCAATCTTGATCCGGTCCAGACTACCATTTTTTTGGGTCAAGGAACTGGTTCCCACCTTAAAAACCAGGATTTTCTCTTTCATCATGCGCCCTCTCTTCATAGAATCTTTCCAAAAAGTATACCATAAATATGCATTTTAGACCATAAAAAGAACGGCTGGCGCCATTCTTTCATTTCCTGTGATTATTTAGCTGTGTTTTGCAAAAAAATTCTGCCAATTTTTCAGGTAAATCCGTCAGGGAACTGTGGCTGACCTGGTACTCATCCTTCAAAAAGCGCTTGATTTGTCGGCTATACCGCTTGTTTTGACAGCGATTGTCCAAGAGGATGACTGCTGATACCTGTCCATCATGGCGCTTGGTCCGACCGATGGCCTGCTTGAGCTTGAGCAACATGACTGGCAGATTGTAATCATAGAAGGGCTGTTTGCCTTCTTCCCTCAAGACATGATTGATTTTTTTGACCAGGGAATCCCGCGGATTATCAAAGGGCAGGCGGGGAATCACCTGGATGATTTGCTCCTGACTGGAAAAATCGACTCCCTCCCAGAAGGCGCCTGTTGCCAGCAAGAGCTGACTTTCTCCCCGTTCAAAGCGCTTTTTCACCACCATCTCACTGCCATCTCGGTACTGGGCCAAGTGTCCCAACCCTTTTTCATCCAAGAGGTTTGAGAGGGCCGCCAAGAGAGCCTTGGAGGTAAAGAGAAGCAAGATGGGCTGGGCCAAGACCAGACAGTCCTGGACAAAGTCTGCTAAAAATACTGCCTGTTCTGCCAGGTCCATTTCCACCAGGTCAGGAAGGTCCTCCAAGAGGAAAATCTCCTGCTGCTGGCTCCTTTGACTGGGCAGCTCATCCATGGTGAAGTCCTGAAAGCCCAGCAAATCCGCCAAATTGACCCGCTTACTGATGGATAGGGTGGCAGAGATACAGAAGGTTTTGGTCTGGGGCAAAAGCGATGCCAAATCCAGCAAGTCCAGCTGACTAGCCCGCAAATGGTAGCGGGACTCCCCATCTGCCGGCTCATCTTCTATCCAAAAATGATCGTAAAAATCCAAAAACCAACTCAAATCCAAAAGCCTATTTTCCTGCATATCCAATTCCTGCAAGTTCTGCCTAAGTTGCTCCAAATCCTGGCTAGCCACCTCTGACTGGCCCTGGTACTGATAGTTAAGCACCAGCTGCTGCAACTCAAAAAAACTGCTTTCGTAGAGCCGCTGTTCCAATAAGTTCTCCGATTTATCCTTACCACTCTGCAATTGTTGCAGCAGGGGCTGAATGGGCAGGCTCTGGCTGGCCAGAGACTCTGCTGTCAGGAGTAGTTTTTGGGCCTCATCGATGACCAAGATTCGATTTTCCGTCAGATAGGCCTGGTCCTTGAGATGATGGAGCAAATAGGCATGATTGGTCAGGAGAAGCTGGCACGTGCGGGCCCTTCTATGCAGGCGACGCCAGAAATCCCAGTCCGCAAAGAGGGACTGAGCCCCCAAGGAACCATCGTGCTGCAGCTCATCGAAATAGGGCTGGTAGCGCATCTTGAGCTTGAATTCATCCAAGTCACCCGTTTCCGTCTCGCAGAGCCAGACCAGGATTTGCATCTTGTGACGGTTGAGGAGGCGGTTGGGGTCATCCCGTTGCAGGGTCTGCCAAAAGGTATCCAACTTGAGAAAATGCCTGGAGGATTTCAGGGATTGAATAGATAGTCCAAAGCCATCAACCAGACTTTTCCCCTCTTTTTCCATAATCTGCTGCTGCAGGACCAGGCTGGGCACTGAAACCAAAAGGGGCTCCTGACTAGCTGCCAAAAGGGGCAGGAGATAGCCATAAGTCTTGCCGATGCCAGCCTGGGCCTGAATAAAATGCACCTTCTTATCATCTTCCAAGCGTTCCTCCACCAGACTAGCAAAAGCCTTCTGCGGTGCCCGCTCATCCAGACCCAGCAGGGCCAGATTTTCCGAAAAATCCTGAGCCAAGAGCCTCATCTCTTCTTGCGGAAGCTCTTTTTTCAGCATCAGACCCTGCACATTCTGGTAGGCATCGCTACAGTATTCCGACATGCCAGCATAGACTTCCTCGATGACCAGCCGACTTTCAAAAATCAGATGGTCGGCAAAATCCAAAATCTGACTGACAGTCTGTTTGGGCAGGCTAGCAATCTTGGCCTGAATTTTAAAGAGCAACTGGGCCGTGGCCATGGCATCCGAAATAGCCGTGTGGGCCTGTTCCAGGTCCAGGTCCAAGTCCTCTGCCAGATGGCTGAGACTGTATTTCTCCAAGGTTGGAAAAAAGAGTTGGGCCAACTCCACCGTATCCACTCGTGGTGTGTGGAGATCAAAGCCCTCAAAAAATAGATTTTCCGCCAGCAGATTGCCATCAAATTTGACATTGTGGGCCACAAAAACAGCATCCTCAATCAGGCGGTAGATTTCCTCGGCTACCTGGCTGAAATCAGGAGCCTTTCGCAAACGCTTGTTACTGATCCCCGTCAAGAGTTGAATCTGTGGCGTCAAGTCCTCATGGGGATTGACATCCTGCTCATAGGTTTGGACGACTTGACCATTCTGGACGATGACAATGCCTACCTGAATAATTTTTGCATCGCTCCCTGTCCCCGTAGCTTCCAAGTCCACAATGGCATAGCGATGTCCAATTTTTTTCTCTGTCATACTCTTCAAATTATATCACATTTCTGACTGTTTTTAGGACTCAGATTTTTCGAGTTTCAACCGATCCCCAGCCAAAAAACTAGACTCAAATTTTTCCATAGGCCGAAAATGGGCCTTGCCAAACTCATCAATGAGTCCATGAAATTCCTGAGCATCCGCAAAGGTAAAGGGAGCTGGCAGTCGATGCAGCCTCTTTGCCAAGGTCTGGTAATCACCCAGGCCCTCTACCCCCAGAAGGCCAAAGAGGGTTCTGGCATACTTATCAGCCACAAACTGGGGCTGGTCAAAAATGTAGGTCAGAAGAACATCTGCTGTCTCCGGCCCCACCCCATGCAGACTCAGGAGGACAGTCCTCAGATCAGAGCCATAAGTCTCACAGATAACTTGCGGGTCTGCATCATGGTCAAGATACCATTTTGCCAATCCTTGAATAGCCCTGCTCTTGTTTTTCATAAAACCTGCTGGCCGCACCAAGTCTTCCAAGATTTTGGTATCTAATTGTACAATATTTTCAAAATCATAGGCTGTTGCTTCCCTGATAAGCTGAGAAGCCCTGGTCGCATTAGCCTCCGTCGTATTTTGAATCAGCACCGCTTCAATCATGATTTGTTCCTTACTGTCAGCAGGCCACCAATTGGTCGGTCCCATATGGGCCAACATTTTCTGATAGAGTTCATACAAGGTCAGTTCCATCTTTGCATCCTTTCCCTTCCTATTTTATCAAAAAATGAGCCAAGCCTGAATGGAGAGCCCTCAATCCTGTCAAAATGCCCAATTTTTGGTAGACTATCCTTGAGGAGGATTTTCCATGAATTTACATCGCATCACCAATGCCATCGCAGCCGAAAAACACCTATATTCTTGAAAATGACCGCCGCCTAATCCTGATTGACCCAGGCAGTGACTGGCCCGCCATCGAAGCCAGCATCCGCGAGCTCAACAAGCCCATCACAGCCATCCTACTGACCCATACTCACTACGACCATATCATGAGTCTGGAGAAAGTTCGAGCAAGCTTTGGCCAACCACCCGTTTATGTGTCAGAAAATGAGGCCAGCTGGCTCTACTCTCCATTGGACAATCTCTCTGGCCAACCCAGACACGATGACCTGCCAGATGTCATCTGCCAACCAGCCGAGCAGCTCTTTCAATATGATACAGCCTATGACCTGGACGGCTTCCAGTTCCAGGTGGTCCAAACACCTGGCCACTCCTGGGGCGGTGTTTCCTTTGTCTTTCCAGAAGAGGAATTGGTCATCACAGGCGATGCCCTCTTTCGAGAAACTATCGGTCGCTATGACCTGCCTACTGGAAACTTTGACCAACTGATTCAAGGCATCAAGGACAAGCTTCTGATCCTGCCTGGCCATTATCGGGTCTACCCCGGCCATGGCCGTGATACCACCATCAGCCACGAAAAAGTCTTCAATCCCTTTTTACGATAAGAAAAAGACCCGATCGGGTCTTTTTGCATGTTTAAATCTTCAAGAAGCGACTCATTGAAATCATGGAACCCAGTGATCCGATGACAATTCCTACTAGGAAGAGGCTTCCAATCATGATTGGAACAAAAATATTCATTGGAATCAAGGAAAGATTCTGGGTGGCCAAACTTGGTGCCACAGATTGATAGGCAATCTGATAGAGGAAATAAATCAAGGCTGATGGGGCAATGGCTCCCAGCAAGCCAACCCAGGCACCCTCCAAAAGGAAGGGACCGCGGATGTAAGAGTTCTTGGCTCCAACCAGACGCATGATTTGAATCTCGCGGCTACGGGAGATAATGGTAATCCGAATGGTATTGGAGATAAGCAGAATAGCTGTCACCAAAAGGAGGGCTGTTGCCACCAAGCCCCAGGTCCGAACTAAGTCAGCCAATTTAAAGATTCGCTCGGTTTCCACCTCACCATCGCGCACCTCAGAAACACCGTCAATTTTGGCAACTGCTGCTGCCACTTTTTTCACCGACTCTGGTGTCTTGGTCTCAATAATGTAAGCATCAAAGAGAGGGTTGGCATCCCCTGAGAAGAGATTCCAAGTTTCACCCAACGTGTCTGTCAGGTGTTTGAGCTGTTCATCCTTGCTCGAGTAAACTACCTTATCGACATCTTCCATGGCCTTGATTTCATTAAAGATGGCTAGATAACTGTCATTTTTAACTGTCTCGCCAACATCATTGACAACCATTTCCTGCTGGTCTGTTGAACCCTCTCGCAAGTAGACATTGATACGGACATTATTTTCCAAATCAGTAGCTAACTTGGCTGTATTCAAGATAACAGAGGCAAAAATACCTACCAAAATTAGTGTAATGGTCACTGAAGAAATAGCTGCAACTGTCATCCAACCATTTCGCTTAAGGCTTTTCAGCGACTCCAGAAAATGTCTAAAAAATCGTCTAATCATCGTATCCGTACTCTCCTTCATGTTCATCACGTACCACTCGACCGTTCTCAATTGCAATAACGCGGTGGCGGAGTGTATTTACGATCTGGCTATTATGGGTCGCCATCAAAATCGTTGTTCCCTGCAAATTAATGCGCTCCAAAAGGTTCATGATTTCCCATGAATTTTCAGGGTCCAAGTTACCGGTCGGCTCATCCGCAATCAGCACTTTTGGATTGTTAACGATAGCACGCGCAATGGCAATCCGCTGCTGCTCCCCACCAGAAAGCTCGTTTGGGAAAGAGCGGATTTTATGCTTCAAACCCACTAAATCCAAGACTTCCATCACCCGCTTTTTAATATTGCGAGGTTTCTCACCGATAACTTCCATGGCGTAGGCAATATTTTCAAAAACAGTTTTTCGTGGCAAGAGCTTGTAGTCCTGGAAGACAACCCCTACACTACGACGCAACATCGGTACATCTTTTTTCTTGATTTTTGCCAAGTTAAAATCTGCGACCGTCAAGCTTCCCTTATCAATTTTTTCCTCTCGATAAAGCAACTTGATAAAGGTTGACTTACCAGCTCCAGATGGGCCTACGATATAGGCAAACTCACCTGATTCAACACTGACAGATACCCCTCTAAGGGCTGTTGTACCATTTCCATACTTCTTGGAAACGTCTCTCATTTCGATAATTCTCATAAGTTTCCTGTCTAATGACAGTCCTTTCTACAGATTTTAGCGGATACGCCATTTCAAATAGGCATCGATAAAGCCTTCAATATCCCCGTCCATGACCTTGTCCACCTGGGCCACTTCGAATCCTGTTCGGTGGTCCTTGACCATAGTATAAGGGGTGAAGACATAGGACCGAATCTGGCTTCCCCAGGTAATTTCCTGTTTGTCCCCCTTGAGGGCATCGACTTCCGCTGCTTTCTTTTCCTGCTCCATTTGGTAGAGCTTGGCCTGGAGCATTTTCATAGCCCTATCTCGGTTGCCATACTGGGTCCGGTCAACTGTAGAGGCGACCACAATCCCTGTCGGAATATGGGTCAGGCGAACCCCAGTAGAAACCTTGTTGACATTTTGACCACCGGCTCCGCCAGAACGGAAGGTATCCATCTTGATGTCGTCTTCACGAATGTCCACTTCAATGGTGTCGTCCAATTCTGGCATCACCTCTACAGAGGTAAAGGAAGTATGGCGGCGTTTGGCCGAGTCAAATGGTGAAATCCGAACCAGGCGGTGAACACCCATTTCTGACTTCAGGAAACCATAAGCATTTGGACCTTCAAAGGAAAGGGTGACCGACTTGATGCCGGCTTCATCACCAGCTTGATAATCCAGAGTTTCCACCTTATAACCCATAGCATTACCATAGCGCATATACATCCGCATGAGCATTTCTCCCCAGTCCTGGGCCTCTGTACCACCAGATCCTGGATGAATTTCCAGAATGGCATTGTTGTGGTCGTAGGGTTCAGACAAGAGCAGGGTCATCTCGTAGCTAGTCATTAGCTTGTCCAGCTCGGACAGTTTATCCACCAACTCCTCACGGACTGACTCGTCTTCTGCCAGGAAATCCCTTAGAATCTCTGACTCTTCCAACAAATCAATCATCTGATGGAAATTGTTGTAGGTTGACTTCAACTCATTGAGTTCCTGGGATGTTTTTTGGGCCGCTAAATTATCATTCCAAAAATCAGGTTCTGTCATCTTATTTTCTAAGATGGCAATCTCTTCTTCCAGACCTTCTAAGTCAAAGAGACCCCCTGAATGAGTTCAATTTGGCCTCAAGTTCTTCGATCTTCTGTCGAATTTCTGCTGTATCCATGTACACCTCATTCTTTCTTGACTGCGTAAACAGCCTTATCTTGTCTATTTTATCACATTTATAGCCCTTTGGCTAATTTGACAAATGCTGTCTGCTCTGCCAAAACATCCGGATGATCGCTTTGGAGATTCTCAATAAAGGCAACCATCTCCTCACTCGGCTCCTTGATTAGCTCTCCCAGTGCCCAGATAGCCGTTGCGGCATGGATGGGATTTTGTCCCTTATCGATGATTTCCAGCAACTTGGGAATGGCAGACCGATCATGGGCATTGGCCAAGGCAATGATGGCGTTGCGCTGCAGGATATTTTTGCCCCGCCAGGAACCAGCAATCAGCCCAAATTTCTCCTTAAACTGGCCATTGGAGAGTTCCAAAAAGGGAATCAGCTCCGGCTGGGCCAAATCGGGATCAATGTCCACCACAGGCGGACTGTCAATGCCCTTGTTGTAGGGGCAGCAAATCTGGCAGATATCACAGCCATAGATAACCGTCTTGATCTTCTTACGGAATTCCAGGTCCATCATGCCCTTGTCCTGGGTCTGAAAGGACAAACAGCGCCTGGCATCCATGGTCGAATCTCCCAACAGACAGGAGGTTGGGCAAGCCTCGACACAACGGTTGCAATCCCCACAGTCGTAATCAACAGGCTGATCTGGCTCTAGCTCTAGATTGGTGATTAATTCCCCTAGAAACATATAGGAGCCAAATTCCTTGGAGATCACCAGACCATTTTTCCCTATGAAACCAATGCCAGCCCGACGAGCAACGGCGGTATCTACTAGAGCTCCCGTGTCCACCATACCCTTGTATTCAAAGTCAGCTGTCAGCTCCTCAATTCCCCGAGCTAGACGCTCCAGCTTATCCTGAAGGATATAATGATAGTCCAACCCCCAGGAATTGGGCGTGATTTTCCCTCGACGATAGGCCGTTTTTGGGGGTTGTTGAGGAAGACGACGGGGATAAGCAACCGCAATAGAAATAATGGTCCTTGCCGAAGCCAGACTGAGTTTAGGATCCAGTCGTTCCTCGATATTTTTGTGCTCGAAGCCCGTCGTTCGCCCTTCTTCCACACCAGCCTTCAACGATTTTTCCAGATAGGCAAAATCATCTGCGGTGGTAAAACCAATTTTTGAAATCCCTATTTCTTGGGATAATTGTATAATTCTGTCCTTTAGATTCATTACTTTTATTCTAACAAAAAAGGAAGAAAAAGCAATGGAAACTAGCCTTTTCTAGCCACTGAGCAGAAAGGCATTTGAGTATTATAACAAAAAAAAGAGGGTTCTTGGTTACAGTTCCGTAACGATTCCCTCTTCTTATTACAATAATTTTACAATTTTGTTCAAACAGCTCTTAACCTTGGAACATCGTTGCTGCATTGATTGCATTGTTTAAGGTTTCGAAATTGGTCTGGCGTGTAGCCCCCATGATAAGAAACCAGTCAATCACGGGCCAAATCCCCAAGGTCATCCAAGATAAGAGCAACTTCGCAACGCCCAAACCAATATGACCGATATAGAAGCGATCCACACCCAAGTAGCCCAAGAAAATAGAAAAAATCAGGGCAGTTGTTGGACTCTTCAAATCTGCAGACAAAATGTAGGCTTTCTGGCTCTCAGTTAAGTTTTCCAATCGTTGACGAAGCATAGGAATGGCTTCAGGTGGTAAGTTACCAGCATTGGCTGCTAAATAGGAATCTGAAAAAACTGACATCATAATCTCCTTTTTTATTTATCTGTTTATTATACACATACTGGACTTCTTTGTAAAGAAGAAACCCAAACTAACTCACCTTTTCCTGATTACGTAATCGAATAGCGGTCTCTGGTTTATCCGTGATAATAGCTCTGACATTTGATTGAAAGGCCTTCTTCATCACCCTTTCGTCATTGACCGTCCAGAGACGCAAATGTTTTCTGGAGTGAAAGAGATGGTGAAAATACCACTTATGAGATAGATGTAGGCTTGTTATCCAAGGCATAAACCGGCCTACAAAAACCAAAAAATGACTCTTTTTGACCAGATAGGCCACTTCTGCTTCAGGATCAAGCCGGTGCATGCGAAGAAGAGCCCACAAGCTAAAAGAAGAGTACATCACTTCAAAAGGCCAATCTTTCTTGTCCAACAAGTCCTTGACCTTCTGCTCCATACCTGGGTACGGTTCTTTGCCCGTTTTCAGCTCGATATTGAGACAGCCTTTGAATTCCTTTTCCTCCAGCAGTTCAAAAACTTCCAAAAGAGTTGGAATCTTTTGTCCCGCAAAGACCACATCAAACCAAGCCCCCGCATCCAGTTCTTTCAAGTCTGCTACAGTCATCTGACTGACCAGGCCACAACCATCTGTCGTTCGGTCTACTGACTCATCATGAATGACCACGACTTCTCCATCCTTACTGAGATGAATATCCAACTCAATACCATCTGCACCGACACGAACTGCCTCTTCAAAGGCAGCAAGTGTATTTTCTGGCCGGTTAATTCGACTGCCCCGATGGGCTACAATCTCTGTCATAATCTCTCATTTCTCCTCATTTTCTACATTGTATCACATTTTCTAAAAAATTTAATGCTGTCTATCTTCTCCTGTGATATAATAAGAAAAAGAGGTGATAATATGGCTGTGACCATTCTGCGAAAAACAGGATTTTTCGGATCATGGGGAAAACTATCTCTGCTAGCACAAGAGGAAGAAATAACGACCATTTCCAATGGACAAACGGTAACTTTTGATTTACCTACCTACCCAACCTATCTCAGTATCAAGGGCGATCCCAAGTCTGCAATCTTGGTCAGTGACCATCAAAAATACATCCTTTGCAGCCATCCGCTCTTTATCTGGGCACAAGTTCTAGCCTTTAACCTTCTTATCCTCAGTACGTTTATTCCAAACCCGGCTATCAAAATTATTTTGTATATCCTCTTTATCACCTTAATGGTCAGCCTGTACTTCCTACTTCCTCACTATTGCTTTAAGCCCTTAATCGGGCCAAAAATAAAGATAAAAGAGTTTTGTTGATGAAAGCGCAAAAAATCCCGAATAGAAGATTCGGGATTTTTATTTCGATTAGATGGCTTTTTCATCCTGTCCCAGTGCTCGTTGCACAGCCTTAACAGCTTCAACAAGGACAACCATGAGGATACTTCCGATGACAACAACCAACCACTGTGTTGGTGTCAAGACTGACACGTGGAAGAATTTGTTAAATCCTGGAAGGACAATGGTAATCATCAAGAGGACAAAGGCAATTGGAATCGACATATTGAACAGGCGATTCTTGAAGAGACCAACCTTGAAGATGGACTGGTAAACTGACTTAACGTTAAAGGCATGTACCAGCTGGATTAAACCAAGAGTTGCATAGGCCATTGTCAGCGCATCTGCATGCATCAAATGGTATTCCGTATGTTCTGGGAACTGAAGACCGAACCAGTAAACACCCAATACCAAGAGAGTTTGGAAGGCACCTTGGTAGAGGATTGCTTCCATAACTCCTCCGTCGAAGAAGCTAGATTTGCGTCCACGAGGCTTGTGGGTCATCACACCTGGCTCTGCAGGTTCCACACCAAGGGCGATAGCTGGAAGAGTATCTGTGACCAGATTGATCCACAAGAGGTGAACAGGCTCCAGAACATCCCAACCAAAGAGGGTTGCCAAGAAGATGGTAAAGACTTCAGCCATGTTGGCAGACAAGAGGTACTGAATCGTTTTCTGGATATTGGAGAAGACCTTACGACCTTCTTCGACTGCTACGATAATAGTGGCAAAGTTATCATCTGCGAGGACCATATCTGAAGCACCTTTGGACACTTCGGTACCTGTAATCCCCATACCGATACCAATATCAGCTGTTTTCAGGGATGGTGCATCATTGACACCATCACCAGTCATGGCAACAACTTTACCTTCATTTTGCCAAGCTTTCACGATACGCACCTTGTGCTCTGGAGATACACGAGCATAAACAGAGTATTGCTTGAAGACTTTTTGGAATTCTTCATCGGAAAGCTCATTGAGTTCTGCACCGGTGAAGACATGGTCTTCTGTATCATTCTCATCGATAATCCCCAAGCGCTTCGCAATAGCTTCTGCTGTATCTTGGTGGTCACCAGTAATCATGATAGGACGGATACCTGCTTCTTTAGCAACTCGAACAGCTTCCTCGGCTTCTGGACGCTCAGGGTCAATCATACCAACCAAACCTGAGAAGATCAGGTCAGCTTCCACGATTTCTGTTTCCAGAGTTGGAATGACATCAGTATATTTATATGCCATCATAAGGACACGAAGGGCTTGTTTGGCCAATTCCTTATTGGTACCAAGAATGGCTTCACGATCCGCATCCGTAATTGGACGGACAGTTCCATTTTCTTCAATTTGGGTGACTCGCTTGAGCAACTGGTCAGGAGCTCCCTTAACCGCAACAAAGTAGTTCCCGTCAGCTTGTTTGTGAACGGTGGACATGAGCTTACGGTCTGAATCAAATGGCAACTCTGCCACACGTGGCTCAGCAAGCAAAGCTTCACGAACATCAAAGGTATGGTCCAAACCGTACTGAACAAGGGCTGTTTCAGTTGGATCACCAATCAACTTACCAGACGGGTCAACTTTGGTATCGTTAGCAAAGTTCATGACACGCAAGGTATTATTATCCATGGCAATCTCTGCACCAGATGAAATCAACTGACCGTTGGTGTAGATTTTTTCAACCGTCATCTGATTCATGGTCAAGGTACCAGTTTTATCAGATGCGATAATTTCTGTTGAACCTAGTGTTTCTACTGCTGGCAATTTACGAACAATTGAGTTTCGTTTTGCCAGAACTTGAGTCCCCAAAGAAAGGACTACTGTTACGATGGCTGGCAAACCTTCTGGAATGGCTGCAACTGCAAGAGCGACAGCTGTCATCAAACCTTCCAATGGTTTTTGACCACGGAACATTCCCACAGCGAAAGTAACTGCTGCAACTGCAAGAACAACATAGGTCAAAACCTTAGATAATTGATGTAGGTTTTGTTTGAGAGGGGTATCTGTTTCATCAGCATTTGCCAGCATACCTGCGATATGACCAACCTCGGTGTACATACCTGTATTAGTGACAACACCTGTACCGCGACCATAAGTAACATTGGAGTTTTGGTAGGCCATATTGACACGGTCACCGATACCAGCATCTGCTGCTACTTCGATAGACAAATCTTTCTCAACAGGAACAGATTCACCAGTAAGGGCTGCTTCTTCGATCTTCAAAGAGGCTGCTTCCAGGAGGCGCATATCAGCTGGGACCACATCCCCAGCTTCCAAGAGGACGATATCTCCTGGCACCAACTCTTTGGAATCAACTTCAACCACATGCCCATCACGTCGAACACGCGCCAATGGGCTGGACATGGACTTGAGTGCTTCAATGGCTGCTTCAGCTTGACCTTCTTGGTATACACCAAAGGCTGCATTGAGGACAACAACGGCCAAAATAATAATAGCATCTGTCAAACCATGCATTCCTTCTGTGATAACAGAAAGTGCTGCGGCTGCCAAAAGAATAATAATCATCAAGTCCTTGAATTGATCCAAGAACTTCATGAAGAGGCTGCGTTTCTCACCCTCATCCAATTCATTGCGGCCATATTCTGTCAGACGTTGCTTGGCTTCAGCCTTGGTCAAACCATCTGCGCTCGTCTCCAAGCCAGACAAAACCTGGTCTTTAGACTGTGTATAAAACAGTTCCTTTTTTTGTTCTTTCGACAAAGTACACTCCTCCTAGTCTCTTTTTTCATGAAAAAGAGACCTGTTTGATTAAAACAAGTCTCGCTGTTTAAGATTATGCCGGAAATGGTTGATTTCGTAATGACGACATAAACGCAATTTTTAGCTGTTTCAAAAATTTGGGTTTTCTTTTTCTCCAGAAAGAGAAAACCAAACTCTAGTTCAGGCCAAAAACTACTAGCTACTCCCTCGATTTACTTTAAATTATAACAAAATGAGGGAATTTTTCAAGAAGAAGGCCCCTTGAAAACGTTTTACAAAGGTAACTCATCCCCACCTAATCTCCATTTGGTAGGAGGCAAAAATGCCATCACCTTCTAATTGTTTGAGGTCATAGTGGAGCTCTAGCCTCTGATGGGTGTGATCTAGATGGTAGTGTTTGGTATCTGTCACAAAGTGTTGGAGACCAAGTGGGGTATGAAGAGCCACAATGGACTCTTTTTCCGGCATAAATCGCATGATGGACTTGGGATTGGAAAAGCGGGTCATGACTAGTTCGGCGGTATCACATTTGATGACGGTCTTTTCCATTTCTTCGTTGATGAAGATGAGATAGAGATGACCATTTTTACTTGTAGCTTCAACTGGATAAGATTGGTCCACCACTTCCATCTGACCATCCAGTTGGATTTCATTTCGTAAGCGAATCTGCATAACTGTCCTTCCTTCTTAAAACTATTATAAGCTAAAAGGCCGGTTTCGTAAATCTTTGAGCCTAGCAATCTTTTCATTTTTTCCCTAATCTTTGCTATAATAGAAGAATGATTGAAAAAGTATTTCGTGACCCTGTTCACAATTATGTTCATGTTGACCATGAAGTCATTTACAAACTCATCAATACAAAAGAATTTCAGCGACTGCGCCGCATCAAACAACTAGGTACGACTTCCTATACCTTCCATGGTGGTGAGCATAGCCGCTTTTCTCACTGCCTTGGAGCCTATGAGATTGCTAGACAGATTACCAAAAAATTTGAAGAAAAATATCCTGAGACCTGGAATAAGAGCGAATCACTTCTGACGATGGTAACTGCCCTCCTTCACGATATTGGACATGGGGCCTATTCCCATACCTTTGAGCGTCTCTTTGATACAGACCATGAAGAGATGACTTGCGCCATCCTGACCAATCCGCAGACAGAAGTCCATGCCGTCCTCAAACAGGTGGCGCCTGATTTTCCGGACCAGGTAGCCAGTGTCATTCGCCACACCTATCCCAACAAGCAAGTGGTCCAACTGATTTCCAGCCAGATTGATGTGGATCGGATGGACTATCTGCTGCGAGATTCTTATTTCACAGGGACCAATTATGGCCAGTTTGATTTGACCCGAATCCTACGGGTTATTCGTCCGACAGAGACTGGTATCGCCTTTCGTGAATCCGGTATGCATGCAGTGGAAGACTATGTGGTCAGTCGTTACCAGATGTATATGCAGGTTTACTTCCACCCAGCCAGCCGCTCCATGGAAGTCCTCTTACAGAATCTGCTCAATCGCGCCAAGGTCCTCTATGCAGCCGAAAAGGATTTCTTTGCCCAATCTTCACCCAGACTACTGCCGTTCTTTGAGCATCGCTTTACCTTGAACGATTACTTGGCTCTGGACGATGGGGTTATGAATACCTATTTTCAGAGCTGGGTTGATGGACCAGACCGAACCCTATCCGACTTGGCCCAACGTTATAGCAATCGAAAAGTCTTTAAATCTGTGACCTTTGCAGCAGAAGACGAAGATAAGCTGGATATTCTCCGCAATATTGTGGCGGATGTTGGTTTTGACCCTGAGTATTATACTGCCGTCCACCATAATTTTGACTTACCTTATGATATTTATAGACCTCGTGCTACCAAAAAACGGACACAGATTGAGATGATCCGCAAGGATGAATCTTTAATCGAACTTTCCCAACTATCCCCTATCGTTGCCTCTCTTTCAGGCACCATCCATGGAGATAGCCGTTTCTACTTCCCAAAAGATATGCTGGAAGAAACAGGAATTTTCGCTGCCAAAAACGAAGAATTTTTAAGCTATATCCACAATGATCACTTTAGCCCAGGAGAAAAAAATGAAGATTAAACTTGTAGCTGTTGACCTAGATGGGACTCTTTTGACGGATAATCGTGACATCACGCCCCAAGTCTTTGATGCTGTCCAAGATGCTAAAAAGGCTGGTGTCAAGGTCGTCATCGCAACAGGCCGCCCTATCAGCGGTGTGCAGAAAATATTGAAGGACCTAAAATTGACAGATCCAGGCGACTATGTTATCACCTTCAATGGTGGCTTGGTTCAGGATGCCGCAACTGCAGAAGATGTGGTTAAAGAAACCCTATCTTACGATGACTATCTGGACATTGAATTACTGGCTCGAAAACTGAAACTTCCCATGCATGCCAGTACCAAGCAAGGCATGTATACCGCCAATCGCAACATTGGTAAATACACCATTTATGAGTCAATGTTGGTAGATTCTCCTGTTTTCTACAGGACACCTGAAGAAATGGCCGACAAAGAGATTGTCAAAATCATGATGGTTGATGAACCAGACATCTTGGATGAAAAAATCAAGCTCATTCCGCAGACTTTTTTCGACAAGTACAATATCTCCAAATCAGCCCCCTTCTATCTGGAAATCACGCCAAAAACAGCCAGCAAGGGGAAAGCTATCCAGTACCTAGCTGAATACCTAGGACTAACCTTGGACCAAACTATGGCAATCGGAGACCAGGAAAATGACCGTTCTATGCTAGAGATGGTTCACAACCCCGTTGTCATGGAAAATGGCACAGCCGAACTCAAGAAGATAGCCAAATATATTACCAAATCAAATCAAGAAAGCGGCGTAGCACATGCTATTCGCGAGTGGGTACTAGACTAATGTATGCTTATAAAATTGGAATCTCTGCGGAAGAACACGATCAGTTTGTCAAAAATAGCTCGCAGACTAACCTCCTCCAAAGCAGTTCTTGGGCCACGGTCAAGGACGACTGGGGCAATGAACGCATCGGCTTTTACAAGGATGAAAAATTAGTGGCAACAGCTTCCATCCTCATTCGCCCGCTACCTCTGGGCATGACCATGTTCTACATCCCACGTGGTCCTGTCATGGATTATCTAAATCAGGAATTAGTGACCTTTGTTCTAACCAGCCTCAAAAAACTGGCTAAACAAAAACGAGCCCTCTTTATCAAGTTTGACCCTTTTATCCTCTTTCAGCACCATCAGATAGACCAGGAAGCTGTTCAAAATCCTGATGCAGAGACCATCGTCCGTAACTTGCAAACCGCAGGCTGCGAGTGGGTGGGCCGCACGACAGATATGGTAGAAAATATCCAGCCCCGCTTTCAGGCTAATATTTATGCCAAGGATTTTTCGGAAGCTAACCTGTCCAAAAAAATCCGCCAGTCTATCCGAACTGCCAAAAATAAGGGCGTTCAGGTCCGATTTGGGGCCCATGAACTTCTGGCTGATTTTGCTGATTTGATGAAAAAGACCGAAGACCGCAAATCCATCCATCTAAGGGGCATTGATTACTACCGCAAGCTCCTGGATGCCTACCCACAGCAATCCTATATCACCCTGACAACCCTCAATCTCAAAAATCGCCTGGCAGATTTGGAACAAGAACTGGAGACAGCCCAAAAGGCCCTTGCAAACTATCCAGAAACAGTCAAGCCAAGCAAAATCGACAATACTAAAAAGGACATCGAGCGCCTGACCGATGAAATCAACTTCCTCCGTGAGGAAATGAAAAACGGTAAAGAAACAGTGGCCCTATCAGGCACTCTGGCTCTCGAATTTGGCAGCACTTCTGAAAATATCTATGCCGGTATGGATGAGCACTTCCGCCGCTATCAGGCCGCTATCTATACCTGGTTTGAAACAGCCAACCATGCCTTCGAGCGTGGAAATGACTGGCAAAACATGGGCGGTGTCGAAAATGATCTTTCTGGTGGACTTTACAGTTTCAAATCCAAGTTCAAACCTGAAATTGAAGAAATGATTGGGGAATTCAATCTACCTGTTAGCCCCCTTTACAAACTATCCAATCTTGCCTATACCATCCGCAAGAAATTGAGGAGTAAACGCAAATGACCTTGAAACAATTAACCCTGGAAGAGTATGCTGATTTTCTCCAACATCAAAAGGACTACTCCTTCCTCCAAACTCAGGAAATGGCCAAGCTCTTAACCAAAAAAGGAATGACCGTTCACCCCATGGCCCTGATTACGGATGGCCAAGTGAAGGTCGCTGGCCTACTTTATAGCATGCCCATGACTGGTGGACTTCACATGGAAATCAACTCTGGTCCTGTCATTGCTGATGAAGCCTATCTGACTGATTTTTACAAGGGAATCCAAGATTTCGCTAAGAAGAATGGAGCGCTGCAGCTCATCCTCAAGCCCTACCAAACCTATCAAAGCTTTGATGGACAAGGTCAGCCCACCAGTCCTGAAAAGCCCGAGCTGATTAGCCAACTAACCAGCCTGGGCTTCCAATTTGATGGTCTGCAAACAGGATACCCAGGCGGCGAGCCGGACTGGCATTATGTCAAGGATTTATCCAACTTGACCCAGGAGACCCTCATCGCTTCCTTCAGTAAAAAAGGTAAACCCCTGGTCAAGAAAACCAATAGCTTTGGCATTAAGATTCGAGCCCTAAAACGCCATGAACTAAGTCGTTTCAGCAAGATTACAGCTGCTACTTCTGACCGTCGAGAATATCAGGACAAACCTTTGGACTACTATGAAGATTTTTATGATAGCTTTGGGGATAAGGCTGATTTTCTCATGGCCAGCATCAATTTTCAAGATTACCATGGTAATCTGCTGGATGGACAGGCTAAATTACAGGAAAAATTGGCCCTGATTCAAACTGATCTGGACAAGATTCCAAATTCCCGCAAGAAACAAAATGAGCATCGTGAGATTTCCAGCCAGATTGAGACCTTCACCGTTCGCCTAGCAGAAGCCAAAGACTGGATGATTCAATATGGTACCGAAGACATCGACTTAGCAGCCAGCCTCTTTATCTATACCCCCCAGGAAATGGTCTACCTCTTCAGTGGTTCCCTGACAGAATTTAATAAATTCTATGCCCCAGTTGCCCTTCAGGAATACGCCATGCGAAAGGCTCTGAATTTGAAGATTCCTTTCTACAATTTCTTAGGTATTCAAGGCACCTTTGATGGTTCAGATGGTGTCCTACGCTTCAAACAGAACTTCAATGGTTCTATTGTTCGCAAGATGGGGACCTTCCGCTATTACCCCAATCCGCTTAAATTTAAGATTCTACAAACCATCAAAAAACTCTTGGGAAGATAAAAAGGATTGAAACAGCCTCTGTTTCAATCTTTTTCTACTGTTTATTGGGTAAACCGACCCGTATAGTCAATGTTTAAGTCAAAATAAGGACGATTTTGCAAAAGAAGCGCTCTGGATGTGAACTGCCAAGCAGCTGCTGCTGCATAGTAAGCCATCCGGCGAGCTTGTTCGATTGGCATTCCATTAATATATGGATACTGGGCCACCCAAAAATTACTAAGACCAAATTCTCCTGTTTTAATCGGACCAGAGTAACCTAGATTGTTTACATCAATCCAACTAGCCCCTGTATAATGAATCAGGTTATTGTAACCAAGGCGTCGCATTTCAGCTTCCCAAGCCTTCATATTGGCATTAATATTGTCTCGGCTCTTATATTCTTCAATATCATTGACCATCACGATATTTTTAGCCAAGCCCAGCCTCTTCGCAGCATCTGCAAAGTAGCGAGCTTCCTCTTGCGCAGTGCTGGTTGAGGTGAAGTGTGAATAGTGGTAAACAGACACTTTCAAACCAGCAGCCTGAGCATTTTTAATTTGGTCAGGAGCGTAGGGATTGAAGTAGCTAGTACCTTCTGTCAATTTTACAACAACACCATAGATACCTTGTACTTTAAGAGCATTGTAGTCTGCGACAGATAGATACCCATTGTGACTGCTAATATCAATAAAGGCTTGACCTGTTTTCTTGGTAAAGGTCACATTGGCAGTTGAGGTGCCGACACCGTACTGCTGACCACCACTATCAATATAGACATGGGCATTATAGGTACCTGTTTCATAGCGGTGGTTGCCCAAACGGATTGTCGCCTGGTAGTCACCGTTTGGCTGTCTGTATGCCTCATACCAAATGATATCATTTTGTCCGTTAACGCTGGACCAAACCGGCACTTGCACCTTTGTCACGCCTGCAGGTGCAAAAATATTGGACACAATAACATTGAAATAACCGTAAGTATTGTCAATATTTTGGATAGAAACCTTGGCACTGACACCTGTCTGAGAAATGGAAACAGCTGTTTTGGTCTGAGCCACTCCCACCAGGCTGCCATCTTTTTGCTTGAGGTAGGCATGAACATGGTAAATACCCGAATGATATTTGTGATTTCTAGCTTCAACAGTTACCTTGTAGGTTCCATTGGCCTGTTTAATCGCTGTGTACCATTGAATATCATCCTGGCCATTCATATCAGACCAGACTGGTACTTGCACCGCCTCCAATCCTTTTGGAGCCACGATACCAGAAACAATGATGTCAAAACTTCCCACCACTTGATTCTGATTGCTAAAGGTCACATTCCCAGCTGCATCCCCTTCTGGAAGGGTAAATTTCGTACTGGTAATCCCTTCAGTTTGTCCATTTTTATAGTTAAAATAGAGGTGAACTTGGTAGTCTCCACGACCATCCTTATGATTCTTACTATCCACAGTCAAACGATAATTGCCATCTGCCTGCTTGGTGGCTGTATACCAGCGAATATCATCTTGACCACCTGCCTCTGTCCAAATTGGAACTTGCACATGCTGAATCTCAGAAGCAAAAACAGCTTTTGAAATCACAACATCAAAGGTTCCTGCCTGGCGATTGATATTTGCAAAGGAAATCTGGGCAGATGATTTTGTACTTAAGGTTGCAGTTGTTCCTGTGATACCAACCAGTTGGCCATTGGCCAGTTCATAATAGAGATGAGCTTGGTATACTCCCAGACCATTTTTGTGGTTGGATTTTTGAATGTTGACCTGATAAGTTCCATCTGCCTGCTTGGTGGCTGTGTACCAGCGAATATCGTCCTGACCGCCTGCTTCTGTCCAGACAGGAACCTTGACCGATTTGATGGAGGTAATAGCCGAAACATTGGAAATAATTAAGTCAAAACTGCCGGCTTGCTGATCGAGATTGCTCACTTTGATGCTTCCTTGATTGGATAGACTAGTTTGAGTCGTTGCAACCCCTTCAATCTGACCGTTACTGTATTCGTAGTAAAGATGAACTTGATAAATGCCAAGACCATTTTTATGATTGGAAGTTTGGACGGTCGCCTTGTAGGTCCCATCAGCCTGACGGTTGGCCACATACCAGCGGATATCATCCTGGCCACCAGCTTCCGTCCACACTGGAATTTTGACGGATTTGATAGACTGAGAACTCTTTACATTAGAAACGATAACATCAAAACTACCCTTACTAACATTTTGATTGGCAATGCTTAAACGTCCTGTCGTTGGGAGAGTTAGAGTTGTCTGAGCTGTTGCAATCCCCTGTGTTGGAGCATTTTGGAATTCATAGTAAAGGTGAATATTGTACTCACCACTTCCATTTTTATGGTTTTTCTTATCAATGGAAACCTTGTAGGTCCCATCAGCCTGACGAGTGGCCGTATACCATTGAATGTCATCCTGACCCCCTTCTGTTGTCCAAACTGGAACCTTGACAGCCTTGATGGTAACAGGACTAGCCACTTGTTGAATGATGACATAGAAAGTACCTGCACTATGATTAACATTTTGGATACTGAGTTTTCCGCTCGCTGACAAAGTTGCTGTACTTGAGGTCACACCAATCAAATGACCACTATTATCTTCATAGTAGAGATGGATATTGTAGAGTCCCATCTCATTTTTATGGTATTTTTTGTCTATTTTGACCTTATAGGTTCCATCAGCCTGACGGTTAGCTACATACCAAAAAAGATCATCTTGTCCATTTTCCTCCGTCCAAACAGGTAATTTTACCGTACGAATCCCTGATGTATTGGAGAGATTATAAACGGTGATATCAATGGTACCAGCTGCTACATTAGGTTGAATTTTAAGATTGCCTTTGGCAACTTCCTGAACAGCCTCAAAAGAAGATGTTTCTTGAATTGGAGTTTCACTGGTGGTAGTCGCCGCAGAAGTCGATTCACCGGTGGTCATCTGACTAGTTGTCGTTGTTTGAAGCTGACTTGTTGTAGATGAGTCCACCTGCCAATCAAAACTGTAATCCTTTAATTCATATACCGCGCCAGTTTGGTCAATTGCCTCGATATCTACAAAATATTTCTTACTGCCAATGAACGTCTCACCCTGAAAAACAGCTACAAATTGACCACTTTCATCTATGCTGAGAGGAACTTCAACCAAATCTGAATAGTCTTCCACGGTCCAGATTCTTGCCTTGACAGATTGGAAAATACGGCCTTCCGTTGCAAAACGGAGCTTGGCCTGACCGCCTTCAAGACCAACGGTTAACTGACCAGCATTCTCTGTCTGATTTTGTAGGACCAGCTTGGCTGGCTCAGCCGTAATAGTATCTGCTTGGACCATTTGCCCAGTGAGTAAGGCAGAAATAATCCCACCCAGATACATCCATTTCCTAAATTTCAATTTTTTCTCCTCTACCGCTGAAAAAACTCCTAGCTCTAAAGTTAGAAGTTTTTTTCGTTATATTTTTTTGATTTATTTAGAAAGTCAACAGTGCCAAGAAGCTTGCTGGTTCAAGGGAAGCACCTCCGACAAGGGCACCATCCACATCTGGACAAGCCATGTATTCAGCTACGTTTTCAGGTTTTACAGAACCACCGTATTGAACACGAACCTTATCTGCAACTTCTTGACCAAAGTCCGCTGCAACAACATCCCGCACTGCTTTACACATCTTTTGCGCATCTTCTGAAGTAGCTGATTTACCTGTACCAATCGCCCAGATTGGCTCATAAGCGATCACCAGTGAAGCTACTTGCTCAGCTGACAAATCTTTCAAGGCTGCAGAAACTTGAGCACCAACAAAATCAACTGCTTTACCAGCTTCGTAAGTTTCAAGAGACTCACCACAGCAGATGATTGGAGTCATGCCATTTTTGAAAATGGCGTGAGCTTTTTTGTTGATATCTTCATCTGTTTCATGGAAATAGTCACGACGTTCTGAGTGGCCAATGATAACATAGTCCACTTCAAGTGCTGCAAGTGTTGCAGGACTGTTTTCACCAGTGAAGGCACCAAAATCTTCAAAGTAGCAGTTTTGGGCTGCAACTTTCAAGTCAGTTCCCTTCACACCTTTTTTCATCCCTTCGATGAAAAGCGCTGGCGAACCAATAACAGTTTCTACCACATCTGATGAAGGAATTTGATCTTTCACTGCTGCAACAAACTCACGAGCTTCAGCTGCAGTTTTGTTCATTTTCCAGTTACCGGCAATAATTGGTTTACGTGACATTTCACATACCTCTTTTTTATTTATTTTACAAACTCTATTGTAGCACATTTTCAGGAAATATTAAAGTCTATTCTGACTGAATTTAATAACCTCCGCCAGCAACTCCAAAATATTCCTCCAAAGACAAGCCGCTACGGTAAATGTCTGCTGCTTCTGGACCAATGTAGCGAATATGCCAAGCCTCCGCCATATAACCTGTAATCCATTCCTTACCCGCCTGGTAGCGAACAATAAAGCCATATCTGTGGGCATTGTGAGCTAACCAGTGTACAGCATTTGGCTGGGCCAGAAGACCGCCACCCGTACCAAACACATCAAAGGCAAGACCTGATTGGTGTTCACTATAACCTGGTCTAGCTGAAAAGCGGTCCGCTGCTGCTTGTCCATATTGGCGAACATAATTCCAGTAAAGTCCATGCTGGGTCGAATAACTCCTAAATCCGCTATAGGAATAAGAAATACCAAACCCCAAAGCACGCATCTGATTGGTCAAAGCATTAAAGGCGGCTTTGGCAGTCGGATTTTCCCCGGGATTATAGGCCGCATTGATTGGATGCTTTTTATTGATGATAGGTATGTAACCATATTTGCCGTGAATTTGATAGTAGTTGCCATTATACTGCAAACCATCAAAAGGCATGTTAAATCGTTGAGTACCGATTCCCGTCTGCTGTCCGTTCGCAGACCTGATATAGGCATGAACATGGTAGAGTCCCTTTTGATACCGGTGATCTGCGATGTAAATGGTGGCTTGATATACACCATTAGCCAGACGTTTGGCAGCATACCACCTGATATCATCCTGACCCCTCGTTTCTGTCCATACAGGAATGGAAACTTCCTTGATGCCATTTGGTGCGAAAATATCTGTCACATACACTTCAAAAGTTCCACGCTGGCTATTGATATTTTGGACGCTGACCTTCCCTTCGGCTATCGATTGTCGTATTTGCACCGTATGCTGGGTAGAAGTGATGAGAACATCCCTGTTTTCAAGAGTTTTATAGTAAAGGTGGATGTAATAAGTTCCTCTGCTGTACTTATGATTCCGTGCTTCTACTCTCACACGGTAAGTTCCGTTTGCTTCTGGTTTGGCTTCATACCAAGCCAAGTCATCCTGTCCCTTTTCCGCAGACCAAACAGGAACCAAAACAGATTTCAGCCCCTTTGGACTGGAAATCCCTGAAATCCGAACATCAAAACTTCCTTTTTGATGATTAACATTTTCAATCGTTATTTTGCCCGATAGTTTTCCATTATTTGGCGGAAGTGGCTGACCGGGTGCTCCTAGGCCATAGAAAGCTATGCCCTCTTGCTGCCACCCTCTGGAACCTAAGACCTGATACTCTTTGGTATCAGTTGTGTAGAGATGTCGCTGTAAACCTGCATGATAGAGACGATAGATGGGCTGCTGACCATAGGAACGAAATGCTTCGCCTTCTTTCTGCCAACCTCGATTGCCTAAGAGCGCGTATTCATTGGTATCCTTGGTGTAGAGATGGATTCGTAAACCAGGATGAAAAAGACGGTAAACCTTTTCACCTTGAGATAAGGATGTCTTCCAGGCAACGCCCTCTTGTTGCCAGCCACGCCCACCAAGCACATTGTATTCATTGGGATCCTTGGTATAGAGATGAACACGTAATCCCGGGTGGTAAAGGCGATAAAGGAACCTGGTTTCAGACGATGAATTTTCCTCCACAGCCTCCTCTGTTGTTTGTGGTTCCGTCTCAACTTCCTTGGTTGTAGCCGGTTCTGACAATGTAGTTGACACCATTTCCTCACTCGGCAAGGTTTGCTCAGAAATGGTTGTTGTATCCACAGGCAATAGTTCCGTCTGCTCCGTTCGTTGACTGGTTTCCATAGTTGTTGAAAGATCCTCTGCGACAACAGTCACCGAAACCAAGCTCAGTAAAACCACTGAGTTCAGGCTAAGTAAGAAGAGAAATTTTCTTGCTGTTTTCATCACAATCACCTCCTAATACCTTTATTATACCAAAAGTGAGCGCTTTTACAAGATGTTATAAAAAATTAACATTTTCCTTGACAGAATGATTCCTGTGTGATATATTTATAACAGAAAGAGTTAGAAATAAATAACATTTTTAAAAAAATAATTAAAACTAGCTCAAAAAAATAATAAAGGATGATTCTCATGCTTAAAAAATTTGTCTGGCCTCTGGCCTCCCTCATCTTAACTGGGGCTATCTGGTTTCTGACGCCCGCTTCCGAGCCGACTTGGATAAAAAACAGCATCTTTACTGGCTTTCTGATCTACCTGCTCCTTCTCTTCCTCTTCTTCTCCAAACTTCCCAAGCCAGACCCAGAAACATTCTATTTTGGTTTGACTGAAAAACTCTATACGGTGACACTCCTTGGTGCCATGGGAATCTATGGTAAAGGCATCTGGGTCATCACTCCCGCTACAAATCCTAGCTGGATCAAGGATGTCTTCCTAGGATTTGGACTCTTCTTGTTGATGGCTTTCTTCCTCTACTTTGCTTTTAAAAAGGTGGACGAGAAGCCAGACGATCGCTTCTATACCAATCTGGCCAAGGCCGCTTGCCTGACCCTGGGCCTTGTCCTTCTTAGCCTGATGATTCTCACTATCATCACCTTCTTCCAACCATTCACTCTCAAGGCTGGCATGATCCTGATTTTCAGCGCCGCCATGATTCTAGCCTTTGACTTTGCCTTTTTCTTCTTTGAAAAGAGAGGTGGTTAAGATGGCCAATATCATCACCAATCTCAAAGAATACCGAAAAGCAAAAAAAATCAGCCAACAGGAACTGGCTCAACTGGTCGGTGTCCGTCGGGAAACCATCGTCCATCTGGAAAATAACCGCTACAATCCCTCTCTCGAGATGGCCTTGAAAATTGCGGAAATTTTTGATTGCCATGTCGAAGAACTCTTTCAACTTAAAAAGGAGGCAGAAAATGACTAAATCCATGACTTGCTCCTATTGCGGAGCTTCCGACACCATTCTGTGTAAACAGCCACACGGCTATTCTAGCGTAACGCTTGCGGATAAAAAAATGGCCTTTAACGGTCAAACTCTCTACCTTGAAATCTGCAAAAATTGCGGCACCGTGGTTCGTTCCTTTATCAATGAACCTGAAAAATTGTAGAAAAGGCAAAAATCCCTAGAACAGAAGTTCTGGGGATTTTCTACTTTATCATCTAATTCAGCTACGCCCGCTGGGCTTGCAATCACTAAGGGTTTCAAGGTACCTAGTTCTCACCTGCGTTCGAACTGCATCAACATCTCTAAACTCTACGGCCCTTTCAAGGGCCTAATCGTTCTATTTTTAGGGAACGCTGTTCTCACCTACGTTCGAACTGCATCAATGCCCCTAAGTTCTGCTGCGCCCGATGGGCTTGCAATCACTAAGGGTTTCAAGGTACCTAGTTCTCACCTACGTTCGAACTGCATCAATGCCCCTAAGTTCTGCTGCGCCCGATGGGCTTGCAATCACTAAGGATTTCAAGGTACGCTGTTCTCACGAATGTTCGAACTGCATCAATGCCCCTAAGTTCTGCTGCG
>NZ_JBHCHN010000039.1:0-19766 GCF_041802885.1 Streptococcus sp. | reverse complement strand
GTAGTTTTCTAGTTCGACCTTGAGAGCTCGGAAATCATCGAGAAATTCAGGATCAATGGTTGCTTCATCAATATCATGTAATTCTTGTAAGTTGTGGGCTTCACCTGGGTGGGCAGCAAAGGTATTCTGCCAGGCTGGATCAGGGGCATTCATTGGGCCACCAGCGCGGACAGTATTGCCACCAACTGCTGGGAATTTTTCAAGGACAATGACTTTTTTGCCTTTTTGGAGGGCACGAGCAGCTGCCGCCAACCCAGCTCCACCGCCGCCGACAATCACAAGGTCTGTTTGGTAGGTCTTATCTTCCTTGTCAAGGGCTGAGGGGGCCTTAGGACGGGAGCGTAAGACATCAGGATTTCCCCCAGCAAGCTTAATGGCACGGGCTACACCATCTAGTACTCCGTTTGATGTGACAGAGGCACCAGATACAGCATCAACATTGAGGGTTTGGCCCTCGATGATTTCTGATGGGATACGGGTGAAAACGATGTCTGCAATACCACCAGTTTCTCCAGAAGAATCGATGTCAATTTTTTCGATGCGGTCTTGGGAAAGTGTGACCTGCATTGGTAAATCACCATTATGACCGACAGTGGTGACAGCGTAAGTTCCTGGTTCAAACCGTACTTCTTCAGGCTCGTTGAGCTGATTGGCAATGGTGGCAAAACGGATGAAGCGATTGAAACATGATTCCAGGAAATCAACAGTTTTCTCATCTTTCAGCTGCCCAGCTTCATCAAAGGCCTGGTGGACACGGCCCAGAAGAAATTCACTGCCGGGCATGACCGTGGCATTCACACCTGGAGCATCCAAGATCTGGCGCAGGTGCAGCTGAGCTCTGGAGGAGCCCTGTACATCATAAGAGGCTCCGACAATCATGGTTGGCTTACCAGCCAAGGGGTGAATGTTGAAGGAGAGCCATTCCAGTAGGCTGTTTAAGCTAGAGGGAATCGTGTGGTTGTGCTCAGGCGTTGCGATGATGACCCCATCTGAAGCCAGGATTTTTTCATTAAACTCTTGAAGAACAGGTGTGTCCGTTTGGTCATTTGTTTCCTCAAACATGGGCACGTCGACAATCTCCAGAATTTCAATATCAGCCTTTTCGGCAAAATGTTTTTGCATGAACTGCAGAAGAGTTCGGTTGTAAGATTTGGATGCGTTGGTTCCAACGATGCCGATTAGTTTCATCATGTCTATTCCTCCTCTGTTAATTCCCAGGCGAAATTACGCTTGCGGTCTGTATTGGCCTGATTGACCAAGACATGGGTGATTTTAGCAAATTCGAGAAATTCTGCAAAATTTTCCTCTAGTTCAGCGACTTTTTCAGGTACTAAAAGTTTAGAATCTGCAGATAAGGCTTGTTCTGAGTGTCCTAGGAAAAACTCGATGCCAGGCATAACACGGGCTTTTAGTTCAGGAGCATTGAGGATTTGGCGCAGGTGGGATTGGGCGCGTGAAGTCCCAAGAGCTCCGAGTGAAGCCCCAACAATCATAGTTGGTTTGTTAATGAGGGCACGACTGGTATAGGCAATCCACTCCAAGGCACTGGCTAAAGGTGCGGGGATAGTATGGTCATACTCAGGTGTGGCAATAATGACCCCATCTGCAGCCAGGATTTTTTCAGAAAATTGGGCTACAGCAGCTGGTGTCTGTTTGTCTGCCGGTTCATTAAAGGCTGGCAAATCTTTGATTTCAAGGACCTCTATTTCTGCTTGGTCCGCGAAGTGTTTGGCCATAAATTGCAGCAGTTTCCGATTGGTGGAGCGGCCGGAGTTGGTACCGACAATAGCAACAAATTTCATTTGTGATTTTCCTCTCAATCTTTTTGTTGCCTTTACTATACACCAAAAAAAAGTCTTTTGCAAGCGTTTTATGTAAGTGAATACATAAATTTTTATAAAAACATTGACATAAAATTTGGTTTCTGATATGATTGTTTGTGAAAAAACACACAAAACATAATTATAAAGGAGTTATTATGGATAAACAGTTGAACAGATGGCTTGTTTTAGTAGCCTCCACCGCCATCCTCCTCTGTACAGGAGCAGTGTATGCCTTTTCCACCTTTGCGATGCCACTCAGTGAAGAGATGAAGTGGACCATGCCAGAGATTATGTTGGCTTTTTCCATTAACTCTGCTATTGGTCCGATTCCGATGATTTTAGGTGGCTACTTTGCAGATAAGGGTTGGGTAAAATGGAGTATTTCCATCGGCGCCCTCCTCTTTGCAGTTGGCTTCTACTTGACCGGAACAGCTACCAGCTTAGCGCAACTCTATCTTTACTATGGGGTTATTGCTGGTTTAGGTCAAGGTTTCGCCTATTCAGGCTGCCTGTCCAACACCCTGCGTCTCTTTCCGGACAAAAGAGGTCTGGCATCAGGTATCATAACAGGTGGTATGGGTCTGGCTGCTGTCTTTGCTTCTCCTATCGGAAATAGCCTCATCATGAAGGATGGTGCTCAGTATGCCTTTCGTACCATTGGTTTAGCCTATATCCTGATCGTGCTGGTTGCTAGTTTCTTTATCAAGAAAGCGCCAGCAGGTTATAAGCCAACTGGCTGGAACCCACCAGAACAGGTTGCGGGTAAATCGATGGTCAACAAAAATTGGCTGGAAATGCTGAAAACTCCAGTTTTCTATGTGGTCATTAGTATGTTCTTCGTTGGTGCATTTTCTGGTTTGATGATTGCCGCTAATGCACGGACTATCGGAACATCCATGTTTGGTCTGTCAGCGACTGCTGCGGCCCTCTATGTTTCCCTTTATTCTATCGCAAACTCAAGCGGACGTTTTATTTGGGGAAGTGTTTCAGATAAGATTGGCCGCTCCAAAACCCTCTACATCATTTACACAGTTGTAGCTTTAGCCCTAGCTATTATCGCCTTTGTGCCTGGTCAAATCGGCTTTGTTGTCGGGATTGTTGGTTTGGGCATTTGTTTTGGCGGTGTGATGGGTGTATTTCCTTCCATTGTCATGGAAAATTACGGACCTGTCAATCAGGGTGTTAACTATGGAATTGTCTTCTCGGGTTATTCTATCGCAGCTTATTTTGCACCAAGTATTGCAGCTCAGATTGCAACTGCGAACCAGGGGGATTTCTCCATCGCCTTTTATGTGGCAATTGTACTAGCCCTTGTCGGTATCGTACTGAATGTTATCTATCGGAAAATAACACATCGATAATGATTAAAAGGAACGGGTATTCCGTTCCTTTTAATGTATTTCATCAATACTTGAACAAGTTGACCCTTGAAACTCAAACTGGACAATCCAAGGAAAAATATGTTTGATTCGGTGGAAATCTGCTAGTTGAAAGTCGGGCTTGTAGTAGTTGATAATGGTGGAGAGGGCCGTTCCATGGGTGCCAATGAGGATGGTTTGGTCTGGGTGGGCTTCAAGCAAGGTCTCCAGGACTCGAATGTTCCGTTCCTGAACCATGGAGAGGGACTCTCCACCTGGAAGGTGATAGTTAAAATCTGTCCATTGCTTCTCTGTGAAGCCTGTAAAGTCCTCAATCCAGTGATTAGTGATTTTTCTTTCTCGAAAATCAGGAATGAGGTGAATGGTTTGTCCTCGACTGTCTGCTAAAGGTTTGATGGTATCAACGGCTCTGAGATAAGGGCTTGAATAAAAGGCATCAATCTGGGTCCCAGCAAAGAAGTTGACAAGTTCTTTACTGGACTGTAAACCTTTTGGAGACAGTTCCCGTAAAACATCATCATGGTTGTCATAGTTAGGTTCTGCATGTCGGATAAAATAAACAGTGGTCATCGTTGCCCTCCAAAAATTCTTTGAGCTAGTTTTTGTCCAGTTGGAGTTGCGGCGAGTCCCCCTTCGGCAGTTTCACGGAAAGCAGTAGGAAGGTTGGAGCCAACCTGATACATGGCATTGATGACTTCATCAACGGGGATTTTTGATTCGATGCCGGCCAGGGCCATATCAGCAGCTACCAAAGCATAGCTAGCTCCCATGGCATTTCGCTTGACACAGGGAACCTCGACAAGTCCAGCAACAGGGTCGCAAATGAGACCCAACATATTTTTGATGACAAAGCATATGGCCTGACTGGCTTGGTAGGGACTTCCTCCGGCCGCTAGAGTGAGGGCAGCAGCGGACATGGCAGCTGCTGAGCCAACTTCTGCTTGACAGCCACCTTCAGCTCCGGAAATAGAGGCATTGTTGGCAATGACAAGACCAAAGGCTCCTGCTGCAAAGAGGAAGTTCAATTGTTCTTCTTGATTGAGTCCTAGTTTGTCAGTTGCTAATCCTAGAACGGCGGGAAGACATCCTGCAGAACCTGCTGTTGGTGTAGCGCAGACAAGACCCATCTTGGCATTGTGTTCATTGACAGCCATGGCATTGCGGGCAGCGGTAAGGATGCTGCTACCGGATAGGGTTTTACCAGCTTTTAAATAGCGGTCCAATTTGGCAGCATCTCCACCTGTTAAGCCAGAGAGAGATTTACGATCGTTTAATCCATCTTGAATAGAGTTTTGCATGACTGTCAAGTTTCTTGACATGATTGTCAAGATTTCATCTCGGCTGCGGCCAGTTAACTCTATTTCGGTGTTGATCATCAACTCTGCAACATTGCCAGAATAGGAATGTTCCGCCTGTTCTATCAATTCTTCTATGGTGTAAAACATGATTTTTCCTTTCTAATTGAAGAAGTTGACATTGTGTAAATGTGGAATCTGGCTGATTTCCTCTAAGGCCTGGTCACATTGGTGTGAATCTACCTCAATAATCATGATGGCCTTTTGTCCAGCCTTCTCGCGGGTTACATTCATTTGGGCAATATTGATTTCATATTTTGACAGTACATCCGTTACATGGGCAATCATGCCGGGGACATCCTGGTGAACGATGATGAGAGTGGGAGTATTCATGTGCAGGTTAATGGCAAAGCCATTCAATTCAGTAACTTGAATGTTTCCGCCTCCTATGGAAACACCAGTGGCTGAGATAGACTTATGGTCATTTTTGATGAGAATCCTAGTAGTGTTTGGGTGTGGGACGTTGCTATCCTTGAGAACTTTCCAATAGACCTTAATCCCTTTCTCTCTGGCGATATCTAGAGCATTTGGAATGCGAGGATCATCCGTCTCCATGCCTAAAATACCTGCGACTAGGGCAAGATCGGTTCCATGGCCACGGTAGGTTTTAGCAAAAGAGTTAAAAAGTTGGAATTCGACCTCGGTTGGCTGATCGCCAAAGATAGAAGAGACTATTTTTCCAATGCGAACGGCTCCAGCTGTGTGGCTGGATGATGGGCCAATCATAATCGGTCCGATAATATCAAAAACAGACTGAAATTTTAGATTCATTTCCTTATCCTCTGTATCTATGTCTAGTCATATTATAACAAAAGGGAATTTGCTCGGCTAGGTTTATGAGAAAAAATCAGTCCCCTTCTCATCTAGTTGGCTTTCTGGATAAAACTTGTTATAATAGCAGTTGCGCAAGGAGCGCCTTCAAAATCGACCTTCAATCGTTTTTTGAAAAATCGAAATTTGAAATACGACCTTCAAATCGTTATTTCTACGAAAAGATGGGAGAAAAATTATGAGTGACAACTCTAAAACCCGTGTCGTTGTCGGCATGAGTGGGGGTGTCGATTCATCGGTCACAGCTCTTTTGCTCAAGGAGCAGGGCTACGATGTTATCGGCATCTTCATGAAAAACTGGGATGACACGGACGAAAATGGCTTCTGTACAGCAACAGAAGATTACAAGGATGTGGCTGCGGTGGCAGACCAAATCGGTATTCCTTACTACTCTGTCAACTTTGAAAAAGAGTATTGGGACCGGGTTTTTGAATACTTTCTAGCGGAATATCGGGCAGGCCGTACGCCCAATCCAGATGTCATGTGTAACAAGGAAATCAAGTTCAAGGCTTTCCTTGACTATGCCATGAATCTGGGGGCTGACTATGTAGCGACGGGCCATTATGCCCAGGTTTCACGAGACGAGGACGGCACCGTCCACATGTTGCGTGGGGCAGACAATGGTAAGGATCAGACCTACTTCCTCAGCCAACTGTCACAGGAACAGCTGCAGAAAACCATGTTTCCGCTCGGCCATTTACAAAAGCCTCAGGTAAGGGAAATAGCAGAGCGAGCAGGCTTGGCAACTGCTAAGAAGAAAGATTCGACAGGCATCTGCTTTATCGGTGAAAAAAATTTCAAGGAATTTTTGGGACAGTACCTGCCAGCTCAGCCGGGTCGCATGATGACCATTGATGGTCGGGATATGGGAGAGCATACAGGCCTTATGTACTATACTATCGGTCAGCGTGGCGGGCTGGGTATCGGCGGACAAATCGGTGGGGACAATGAACCCTGGTTTGTTGTTGGAAAAGACCTGTCCAAAAACATCCTCTATGTCGGCCAAGGTTTCTATCATGAATCCTTGATGTCAACATCTTTACAGGCCAGTCAAGTACACTTTACACGCGACATGCCTGAAGAATTCACCTTGGAATGCACAGCCAAGTTTCGCTACCGTCAACCAGATAGTCAAGTTACTGTAAAGGTAAAAGGGGACAAGGCAGAGGTGATTTTTGCTGAACCTCAGCGGGCCATCACCCCAGGACAGGCTGTCGTCTTCTATGATAGACAAGAATGTCTGGGCGGTGGTATGATTGATATGGCCTACAAGGACGGAGTGGCGTGTCAGTATATTTAGTTGACAGGGGTGTAAAGCCTGATTTTGGACTGCATCTAAAATGATTGACATTTTAGATGATTTTGATACAATAATTTCAACAAGAACTATGATGGTCAAAGCTCATGGGAATTGTAGGTTTTTTTGTCCTGCAATTTTCGAGAGTTTTGGCTATTTTTGCGTTTGGAATGAGGAACAGTTATGGACTTTAGAAGTCAGATACAGAACCAGGTTTTTGGGGTTAGGGCAACTGCTCTGATTGTCCAGGATGGAAAGCTCTTTTTAGCAAAGAGAGGTGAGACCTACCGTACAATTGGTGGTGCAGTGGAAGTGAATGAAACTACTGAAGAAGCCCTTGTGCGTGAAGTGAGAGAAGAATTGGGAGTTGAGGTTGCAGTATCTCAATTAGCCTTTGTCGTAGAAAACTGGTTCACAGTAGGAGAGACCAACTTTCACAACATCGAATTTCACTATCTTGCCCGTCTGTTGGGAGACCTGCCTGAAGTTATGGTCGAGGGAGGAAAAACCAGATTGTGTGAATGGGTCTCTATTGAGAATTTGGAGAATCTGGATATTCGGCCAGGCTTTTTGAAAAGGGAACTGAAAGAAAGGGATGGCCAAATCAGGCATATTATCAATAAGTAAGGATGAAAAAATGGAACAAGTATTTACAGAAAACTATGATGTTATCGTCATTGGGGCTGGCCATGCTGGTGTGGAGGCCGGCCTAGCAACTGCTCGGATGGGTTGTAAGACTCTGCTTGCGACCATTAACTTGGATATGGTGGCCTTTATGCCTTGTAATCCGTCTATTGGTGGTTCTGCTAAGGGAATCGTGGTCCGGGAAATAGATGCCCTGGGCGGGGAAATGGGCCGCAATATCGACAAGACCTATATCCAGATGAAGATGCTCAATACAGGTAAGGGACCAGCTGTTCGTGCCCTTCGGGCTCAGGCGGATAAGGCGGATTATTCTCGTCAGATGAAGCGGACGGTGGAAGGTCAAGAAAATCTGACTCTTCGCCAAACCATGATTGATGAGATTTTGGTAGAGGAGGGCAGAGTTGTTGGTGTGCGGACGGCAACGGGGCAATCCTATGCGGCCAAAGCGGTCGTAGTCACCACAGGGACAGCTCTGCGGGGAGAGATTATCATTGGTGATTTGAAATATTCATCAGGCCCTAATAATAGTTTGGCTTCCATCAAGCTGGCGGATAATTTGAAAGAATTGGGTCTGGAAATCGGCCGTTTTAAGACGGGTACACCGCCTCGGGTCAATGCCAAGAGTATCAATTACGCGGTAACGGAGATTCAGCCAGGGGATGAGACCCCTAACCATTTCTCCTTCCTGTCCAAGGATGAGGACTACTTGCAGGACCAGATTCCTTGCTGGCTGACCTACACCAATCAGAAGAGTCATGATATTATAAATGCCAATCTTCATCGGGCACCCATGTTTTCAGGGATTGTCAAGGGGGTGGGGCCTCGTTATTGTCCGTCTATCGAGGACAAGATTGTCCGTTTTGCGGATAAGGAGCGCCATCAACTTTTCCTAGAACCAGAAGGCCGGGATACAGATGAAATCTACATTCAGGGCCTTTCGACCAGTCTGCCAGAAGATGTACAAAAGGATTTGGTGCACTCTATTGCTGGTTTGGAAAATGCCCAGATGATGCGGACTGGCTATGCCATCGAATATGATATGGTCCTGCCCCATCAGTTGCGGGCTACTCTGGAGACCAAGAAGATTTCAGGCCTCTTTACCGCAGGACAAACCAATGGAACTTCCGGTTATGAAGAGGCGGCGGGACAAGGGATTGTGGCTGGCATCAATGCGGCTCTCAAGGTCCAGGGCAAGCCTGAGCTCATTCTCAAGCGCAGCGATGGCTATATCGGGGTTATGATTGATGATTTGGTGACCAAGGGAACGGTGGAGCCTTACCGTCTCCTGACCAGTCGGGCAGAATATCGCCTCATTTTGCGCCATGACAATGCCGACATGCGGCTGACAGAAATCGGCCGTCAGGTTGGTCTGGTCAGCGATGAGCGTTGGGACCATTTCCAGATTCACAAGAACCAGTTTGACAACGAAATGGCCCGCCTCAAGTCCATCAAGCTAAAACCTGTCAAGGAAACCAATGAAAAAGTGATGGCCATGGGCTTCAAACCCCTGACCGATGCTTTGACAGCGCAGGAATTCATGCGGCGTCCAGAAGTGACCTATGCAGATGTGGTTAAATTTATCGGGCCAGCGGCAGAAGATCTGTCGGCAAAAACCATTGAGCTGATTGAGACAGAGACCAAGTATGAGGGCTATATTGCCAAGGCCTTAGATCAGGTGGAGAAGATGAAGCGGATGGAGGAAAAGCGGATTCCTGCCGATATTGACTGGGATGACATTGATTCCATCGCGACAGAGGCTCGCCAAAAATTCAAACTGATTGCCCCAGAAACCATTGGTCAGGCTAGTCGGATTTCCGGTGTCAATCCAGCAGATATTTCCATTCTTATGGTCTATCTGGAAGGGCGCAGTCGCTCCATTTCAAAGAAGAAGGAGAAAGATAGCTAATACGGGCTATCTTTTCTTGTCTGATGGCGGGCGAATCCTTAGGATAAACTAGCTTTTTAGGCGCTTTTGTGTTAAAATGGCTTCCAGAGGTTAATGATGAAGAAATTTCGATTTTCAACCCTTCATTTTATAATGATTGGACTTATTCTATTTGGCATCATCGCTGTCCTGCACAGCCTTTTTCCTGAGCCATCCACCACCCTCATGGCCACCTTCGTAGCCTTCTTGATCTTGGTGCTCCTCTTTATTTATCAAAAAAAATCCTATGAAATTAGTGAGTTGGAACAGATCGAATACCTCAATGAGGAAGCCAATTCTGGTCTGATGCAGCTCTTGGATCAGATGCCTGTTGGGGTTATCAAGATTCGCAAGGAAGACAATCATGTGGAATGGTTTAATCCCTATGCGGAGTTGATTTTTGCCCAGGAAAACGGGGAATTTGACCAGAAAAAATTGCGCGAAATTGTCGATGTTGGTCTGGATAAGGACCGCCAATATGCTGATTTTGCAGGCAAGCGCTATGCTGTGAATGTGGATTACAGCCAGGGGCTCTTTTACTTTTTCGATGCCTCTACGGAGTACAAGGCGACGTCAAATTTGGTTGGCAGCCGTCCTGTTATCGGGATTATCTCTGTGGACAATTATGATGAGCTGGAAGATAGCTTGTCGGACTCCCAGGTCAGTCAGGTCAATAGTTTTTTGGCCCAGTTTGTATCTGAGTTTGCCCATGAGCATTCCATTTACTACCGCCGAGGGACCATGGACCGCTTCTACCTCTTTACGGATTATTCTGTTTTGGAGGGGCTGATTGAGAGTAAGTTCTCCCTGATTGATAAGTTCCGTGAGGAAGCCAAGCAGTTGGATCTGCGCCTGACCCTTAGTATCGGTATGGCCTACGGGGAGGGACAGCACCAGCAGATTGGTCAGTTGGCCCTGCAAAATCTCAATATGGCAGAGGTCCGCGGGGGTGACCAGGTGGTGGTCAAGGAAAATGATGAGAGCAAGCAGCCCATTTTCTTTGGCGGTGGCTCTGCCTCTGCTGTTAAGCGGACCAGAACCCGTACTCGGGCCATGATGACGGCCATTTCGGATAAATTAAAAACAGTAGATGCTGTCTTTGTAGTGGGCCATCGCAATCTGGACATGGACGCCTTAGGGGCAGCTGTTGGGATGCAGTATTTTGCCCAGAATGTCATGAACAATGCCTATACGGTCTTTAATTCCAAGGAAATGTCGCCAGACATTGCTCGGGCTATTCAACGATTGCGGGTGGAAAATTGTTCCAACCTTCTGACGGTGGAGGAAGCCAAGTTGATGGTCACTGAGCGGTCGCTCTTGATTATGGTGGATCATTCCAAGGTCGGCCTGACTCTTTGTAAGGACTTCTATCAGCTCTTTGATCAGGTGGTCGTTGTGGATCACCACCGAAGGGATACGGATTTCCCAAGCAATTCAGTCCTGACCTATATCGAAAGTGGTGCTTCATCTGCCAGTGAGTTGGTGACGGAGCTGATTCAGTTCCAAAATGACAAGCACCACAAGCTCAATCGCCTGCAGGCCAGCCTCTTGATGGCTGGGATTATGTTGGATACCAAGAACTTTACGGCCCGTGTGACCAGCCGGACCTTTGATGTGGCCAGCTACTTGCGCACTCGGGGCAGTGACAGTCTAGAAATTCATCAGATAGCAGCGACCGATTTTGAAGAATACCGACAAATCAATGAACTGATTTTGCGTGGGAAAAAGATTACCGAAGACATTATTTTGGTCTGCGGGGATGAAGCAATTAGCTATGACAATGTTGTGCCGAGTAAGGCTGCTGATGCGATTTTGGATATGGCCGGTATCGAAGCTGTCTTTGTGGTGACCAAAAATGTCAAGGATTTTGTAGCCATTTCAGCTCGAAGCCGCAGCAAGGTCAATGTTCAGCGAATCATGGAAGCCTTGGGTGGAGGTGGTCATTTCAACCTAGCTGCAGCCCAAGTTTATGATCAGTCTATTGTGGAAGTCCAAGTTCAGCTCATGAACCGGATTTTAGAAGAATTGCAAGAAGAATAGGAGAAGAGCATGAAAGTTATCTTTTTAGCCGATGTCAAAGGACAAGGTAAGAAGGGGGAAATCAAGGAAGTCCCAACTGGCTATGCCCAAAACTTTCTGATTAAGAAAAAGTTGGCCAAAGAGGCCACCAATCAAGCTATCAGCGAATTGCGTGGTAAGGAAAAATCCAAGGAAAAGGCTCATGCAGAAATGGTTGCAGAAGCAGAAAAAATCAAGGCAAAATTGGCGGAAGAAGCGACCTTGGTGCAATTTGTGGAGAAGGTTGGTCCAGATGGCCGAACCTTTGGCTCCATCACCAGCAAGAAGATTGCAGAAGAATTGGACAAGCAATTTGGGATTAAGGTGGACAAGCGCCACATCCAGCTCGATCATCCTCTTCGCTCGGTTGGTCTGGTGGATGTGCCTGTTAAGCTCTACCATGATGTGACAGGTACCATTAACCTGAGTATTAAGGAAGCCTAGTAAAAAAAGAAATGAATAAGGAGGTGAGATTTTGGTAGCAGTAGATGAATTACGCATGCAGCCCCAGGATATCCTGGCGGAGCAGTCTGTTTTGGGTGCCATTTTCATCGATGAAGGCAAGCTGGTTTTCGTCCGCGAATATATCGAGGCCGAAGACTTTTTTAAGCATGCCCACCGCTTGATTTTTGCGGCCATGGTAGCTCTTTCTGAACGCAACGAAGCCATTGACGCAACAACCATGCGCAACTATTTGGCCAACCACGGGGATCTGGAAGCTATTGGTGGTTTGGGCTATCTGGCGGAAGTTATCAACTCTGTTCCAACCTCAGCCAATGCGGAATATTACGCCAAAATTGTCGCTGAGAAATCCAACCTCCGTAAATTGATTGAGCGCCTGACAGACTCTGTCAACCAGGCCTATGAGGGGGCGGATGATGCAGACACCATCATTGCTAATGCGGAAAAAGCCCTGATTGATGTCAGCGAAGGAGCCAGTCGGTCAGGTTTCAAGAGAATTGATGATGTCCTCAATCTCAATTTTGAAAATCTGGAAGCCAGGTCCCAGCAAACATCGGATATCACCGGGATTGCCTCTGGCTACCCTGCCTTGGACAATATGACCACCGGTTTCCATGAGGAAGAGTTAATTATCTTAGCGGCTCGGCCGGCCGTTGGTAAAACGGCCTTTGCCCTCAACGTCGCCCAGAATATTGGAACCAAACTAGGTTTGACCGTCGCCATCTTCTCTCTGGAAATGGGTGCGGAAAGTTTGGTGGACCGGATGTTGGCTGCTGAGGGGGTCATCAATTCACGCTCCATCCGTACAGGTCAGCTGACGGATGAAGAGTGGCAAAAGTTGATGATTGCCCAGTCCAATCTGGCTCGGGCCAGCATTTATATCGACGATACGCCTGGTATCCGTATTACAGAGATTCGCTCACGCGCCCGCAAGTTGGCTCAGGAAACAGGCAATCTTGGTCTGGTTCTGATTGACTACCTGCAGCTGATTACAGGGAATGTTCGTGAGAGCCGCCAACAAGAGGTTTCGGAAATTTCCCGTCAGCTCAAGATTTTGGCCAAGGAATTGAAAGTGCCGGTGATTGCCCTCAGTCAGCTCTCTCGTTCTATCGAGCAGCGGCAGGACAAGAAGCCCATGCTGTCAGACTTGCGGGAATCGGGATCTATCGAGCAGGATGCGGATATCGTAGCCTTCCTCCATCGGGATGATTATTACCACAATGAGGAGGAAGAGGGCGGTATTCCCAACAATACGGTCGAAGTCATCATTGAGAAAAACCGTTCAGGTGCGCGTGGCTCCGTCGAGCTGATGTTCCAGAAAGAATACAATAAATTTTCAAGTATCTCCAAGAGAGAGGAAGGATAAGAAAGAGATGAGTGACGCATTTACAGATGTTGCCAAAATGAAGCAAATCAAGCAAGATATAAAGGACCATGAGGGGAAGATTGTTGAGTTGACCCTGGAAAATGGCCGCAAACGAGAGAAAAACAAGCAGGGACGCATCGTAGAAGTCTACCAATCCCTCTTTATCGTGGAATATGAAGATCCCAACAATACCTTTGTGGAATCCTACACTTATTCCGATATCTTAACTGAAAAAATCCTGATTCATTATTTGGATTAGGAGGGAAAGATGGCCGTTATTAGTGTCTTAGCAGGTCTAGGTCTATTTATTTGGTGTTGGGTTGGCTTTTACAATTCTTTGCCTGAAGAAAGAAAAAAGGATTTTCGAATGAGTAATACGGATGATCCATCTGATCAGCAATAGCCTGCCTTCCTTTGCTTCAAAGTTCCTAAAGTCAAGGGTTTTGTCATGAAGAAGTAGTTGACAACTCAAGGAGAACCAAAAAAGAATACCCATTATCCTTCTGTTCGAAGAGTCTGACTTGACTTTTGCAAGCCTTTTCGTTATGATAGGGGCATATGGGAGTCTGTGTACAGTCTGAGAGGAAGTGTAAGCTTCGACCGCACCTGATCTAGGTAATGCTAGCGTAGGGAACGATAAAACGACAGTATTTTTATGCACATTTCCATGGGGAAGTGTGTTTTTTTGTATCAAATCAGAGAGAGGAGTGATAAGATGAAGGCCAGTATGGCACTGCAAATCCTGCCACTCATCCAGGATGTTGACCGCCTCAGCGTCATTGAGAAGGTTATTGCTTACTTACAAGCTCAGCCTGTCAAACAGCTGGTGACCCCTTTTGAAACGGTTCTGGAAGGGGAATGGGAAGAATTGATGACCATTCTCAAAGGGGCTATCGAATTAGCAGGTGAGGAGGCAGACAATGTCTTTGCCAATGTCAAAATCAACTACGGACACATCCTGTCCATCGAGGAAAAAATTGAAAACAATCATACGTAAACAGGTCAGCAGCTTAGGAATCCTCCTGCTCTTGATTATCTGGCAGCTGGCTGGTTTCTTCCAGCTCTTGCCCAAGTACATCCTGCCGACTCCCATAGAAATCATACAGGCCTTTGTCCGAGACCGGGCCCTTCTCTGGCAACACAGCCTCTACACCCTGCAAACGGCTCTTTTGGGTCTGAGTTTGGGAGTTCTCATCGCCTGTGCCCTGACCCTCATCATGGATCGCTATGCCTGGATCAATGAGATGCTCTATCCCATCCTTGTGGTGATTCAGACCATTCCCACCATTGCCCTTGCTCCCATTTTGGTCCTCTGGTTGGGCTATGGCATTCTGCCCAAGATTGTCCTCATTGTCCTCACGACAACCTTTCCCATCATTGTCAATATCCTGGATGGTTTTCGTCAATGTGATGCGGATGGGCTCAGGCTTTTTGAGCTCATGGGGGCCAAGCCCTGGCAGGTCCTCTGGCATTTGAAAATCCCAAACGCCCTGCCTTATTTCTATGCGGGCCTGCGGGTCAGTGTATCCTATGCCTTTATCAGCACCGTCGTTTCCGAATGGCTGGGCGGCTTTGAAGGTCTAGGTGTCTATATGATTCAGTCGAAAAAACTTTTCCAGTACGATACTATGTTTGCCATCATTATTTTGGTCTCGCTGATTAGCCTCTTGGCCATGAAACTGGTCCAAATCAATGAAAAACAGGTTATCAAATGGAAGCCTAATAGAAAATAAGAGGAAGATAGTATGAAAAAGAATCTCATCTGGGCCAGTCTGGCCCTGCTGGCAGTAAGCAGCCTGGCCTTGGGTGCCTGCAGTTTGAGCAGCAAGGAAGAGGAAAAAATCATTGATTTTATCCTGGATTGGACGCCCAACACCAATCATACCGGTCTCTATGTGGCCTTGGAAAAGGGTTACTTTGAGGAAGAAGGGGTCAAGGTGGACATCAAGTTGCCATCTGAGGATAGTTCTTCTGATTTGGTCATCAATGGCAAGGCACCTTTTGCCATCTACTTCCAGGATTCCATGGCCAAAAAATTGGAGAAGGGGGCTGGCATCACTGCAGTGGCAGCCTTGGTTGAAAACAACACTTCTGGCATCATTTCGGCAGGGGATGCAGGCATTCTTAGTCCCAAGGATTTGGTTGGCAAGAAATACGGTACCTGGAATGATCCCATTGAGCTGGCCATGCTAGAAACCCTAGTGTCAGAAGAGGGTGGGGATTTTGCCAAGGTCGAAAAGGTTCCAAATACCGACGCCAATTCCATTACACCCATTGCCAATCAGGTCTTTGATGCGGCTTGGATTTACTACGGTTGGGATGGTATCATGGCAGAAGAGGAGAAGATGGATACCAATTTCTTTTACCTGACAGATTTCGAACCAGCCTTTAACTATTACTCGCCTGTCATCATCGCCAACAACGATTACCTCAAGGAAAATCCAGAAGAGGCCAAGAAGGTTTTGAGGGCCATCAAAAAGGGCTATCAGTATGCCATCGAACACCCAGAAGAAAGTGCAGAAATCCTCATCAAGCATGCTCCAGCCTTGGAGGGGCAAAAGGACTTTGTCCTGGCCTCCCAAATCTACCTGTCTGAACACTATGCCTCAAACCCTGATAAATGGGGGGAGTTTGACGCGGACCGCTGGAATGCCTTTTATGCCTGGGCCCATGAAAAAGGAATTTTAGAAAGCGACTTGAAAGACCAAGGTTTTTCAAATGATTATCTGGACTGATGAAAAAAATTGAATTAGATCATGTGGATTTTGCCTACGGGAATAACCTTGTCTTAAAAGACATCAGCCTTTCGGTCCATCAAGGAGAAATTGTCTCCATTATCGGGCCCAGCGGGGTGGGCAAAACCACCCTCTTTAACCTGATTGCAGGCATTTTACCAGCTCAGGCAGGCAAGATATTGGTGGATGGAGAGGAAAATCCCAGGGGCAAGGTCAGCTATATGTTGCAAAAGGACTTGCTGCTGGAACATAAGACGATTCTGGGTAATGTCATCCTGCCACTGACCATTCGCGGAGTTAAAAAAGCGGAGGCCATTCGGCAGGCAGATGACCTGCTGGCTGCATTTGGTTTGAAGGATGTCCGAGACCGTTATCCCCATGAACTGAGTGGGGGGATGCGGCAGCGGATTGCTCTTTTGCGGACCTATCTCTTTGGTCAGGACCTCTTTCTTTTGGATGAGGCCTTTAGTGCCTTGGATGAGTTGACCAAGATGACCCTACATGACTGGTATCTGGCCATCCACGAGCAGCTGAAATTGACCACTATTCTCATTACCCACAGTATCGACGAGGCCATCAAACTCAGCAATCGCATCTATGTCCTCAACCACAAGCCAGGACAAATCGTGGCAGAGTTGACTATGGATTGGCAGGAGGCCGACCAGCCAGAATTGGAAAAAGTTCGCTATAAGGAAGAGATTCTGGGACTGTTGGGGCTGAAAAACTAGGCAAAAAGGCTTTACAGAGCCTTTTTTTTGTGTTATACTATCCCTTGTGTGAAATAGCAGCATGGAAATATGGAGCTCGTCAACAGGTGTCTTGAAAAATAAGTAACCTTGGCTGTTTAGGCGAAGGGCATCTGCACGAACTAGGATTTTCAAAACCGTTATTTCCTCAAAATATATATATTTAGAGGAGGACTGATAACATGTCACGTTATACAGGACCATCATGGAAACAATCACGTCGCCTTGGCTTGTCTCTTACAGGCACAGGTAAAGAATTGGCACGTCGTAACTACGTACCAGGTCAACACGGCCCAAACAACCGTTCAAAACTTTCTGAGTACGGTTTGCAATTGGCTGAGAAACAAAAATTGCGTTTCTCATACGGTTTGGGTGAAAAACAATTCCGTAACTTGTTCGTACAAGCTACTAAGATCAAAGAAGGAACTCTTGGTTTCAACTTCATGATCTTGCTTGAGCGTCGTTTGGACAACGTTGTTTACCGTCTTGGTTTGGCAACGACTCGTCGTCAAGCTCGTCAATTCGTAAACCACGGCCACATCCTTGTAGATGGCAAACGTGTGGATATCCCATCATACCGCGTAACACCAGGTCAAGTGATCTCTGTTCGTGAAAAATCACTTAAAGTTCCAGCTATCCTTGAAGCGGTTGAAGCAACTCTTGGCCGTCCAGCTTTCGTATCTTTCGATGCTGAAAAATTGGAAGGAAGCCTTACTCGCTTGCCAGAGCGTGATGAAATCAACCCAGAAATCAACGAAGCCCTTGTCGTTGAATTCTACAACAAGATGTTGTAAGATTTACAGAATCTTTTCAGAGCTCCTTTTGGGGCTCTTTTTTGCGTCTCGGATTTTCCGTTTATGCTCATAATGATGATATGTCAAATTTTTGCATATATCATTTGACTTTTCATATAAATAGATATATACTTAATATGCAAAAAATAATTATATAACATTGTTTGTTATATAGGGGAGGTTGAGTCTATGTACTTTCCAGTATCATCAACCTTGATTGAATTTCTGATTTTATCCATGTTAGAGAAGCATGATTCCTACGGTTACGAGATTAGTCAGACCATCAAGTTGGTGACCAATGCCAGGGAATCTTCTCTCTATCCTATTTTGAAAAAGTTGGTAGTGGCCCGCTTTGTCACAACCTATAATCAGGAACATCAAGGTCGCCAGCGCAAGTACTATGCTATCACAGAAAGTGGTCGTTTTCAGTTGGGTTACTTGAGGGAAGAATGGCAAAGATATAAGGATACCCTAGATGGCATTATTGAAGGGAGGATTCGACATGACGCGGACTGAATATCTTGCGGAATTGGATAAATACTTGAAACGCTTGCCTGAGGTTGATTATCAGGAGGCCATGGATTATTTTGTAGAATACTTTGAGGAAGCTGGTCCTGAGCATGAAGAGACAGTCATTGCTGAATTGGGTACGCCTAAGGAAGCTGCTAGCGATGTCATCTCGACAGTTCTTGGCAAGCATGTGACCGAGCCTAATAAAACACCCAAAACCAATGCCACAATTATCGGCATCATCGTTCTGTCTATCTTTGCGGCTCCCATTGGTTTACCCCTCCTCTTGCTCATGATTCTAATGATGCTGGCTTTGCTGGCCTTTGTGTTGGTTCTCATTGTCTTTGCTTACTTGCTTGGTTTAGCTGGTCTTTTCTTAGCGGCGGTGACCCTCTTTGAAAGTCTGGGGCTCTTGACCAGTTCTTTACCTGCCATGGCAATGGGAATTGGAGCTAGTCTTTTGCTCTTTGGCGGTAGCTTGTTAGCCTGGTTTATTACGACTGGCTTTGCGAGATTTTCAGCTCGGGGGCTTCTGGGTCTCTGGCAAAAAATGATGCAGAAATGGAGGACTTCGTGATGAGCACCTTCTTCAAAACTGGTTTAAAAATATCCCTTTTTTCGCTCGCTTTGGGAGCTGTACTTCTGGGGGCAGGCTATGCAACTGGTGGTGTTCAGGCCATCCAGGAGATAACGGCGCCAAGCAAACAAACTGAAGCTTTTACGGATATTAGTGACATCCATCTGGATACCTACCGGTATGTGACGGTTCAGGCTGGAAATGTTGATGAAACGGTGGTGACCTATTCTTCAGGCAGCAAATTCATTGCCGATGTTCAGGTGACCAAAGAAGGGAACACATTATCCATCAAAGGTCAGCAACAAGAGTCAGTTGTCGCTGGTGCCATCGGATTATTTGGCTATCTATTGAATGAGGCTCAGCGCCAAAATCTATACGATGAAATCGTCATTACGGTTCCTAAAAACCAAGTATTAAATAGCATTTCAGGGGCTGGTTTGTCAGGCTTAAGTCTAAACAACCTGACTGTCAAGAATTTGGAGTATGGGTCTGCAGTTGACATCATTAGCTCAACGATTGAAGCTGGCAAGGTATCAGGATACCTGTCAGTTTATGATAGTAATCTTACAAACATGACCATTGACATCTATGATTCTTACTCCAATATCTCCGATTCTCAGCTGGAAAATCTGACCATCACGGATATGGGTAGCGGCATGAGTTTCACCAATTCTAAACTCAAGAATATTTCCTACACTTCTGGCCAAAGTTTGGAAGATATAGAGGAAGAAGCCCAGTATCTTCACTCAGAGGACCCCTATTATTCGAACGGAGCCTACCTTTTCGTCAGTCTAGACAATGTAGAGCTGATTGGGGACAACACCTTTATGGCCTCTATTTTAGATATTGATGTGAACTTGGCTGCGACCAGTGAAGCAACAACCAGTATCGAACTGGAAAGTCGGACGGAAAGCATTGAGCTGGGTGATAGTCTAAAAGCTCTTGAAACGACAAAGGTAAACGGAATTGTGAAGATATCCCATAGAGCCAAAGATGCGAGAGGCAAACTGATTATCAAAAATAATCAGGGGACCATTTCACTTAAATGAGAGCAGGACAGAAATCGGTAATTTCGAAGAAATTCGATTTCGTCAACAAGTCTTTATTTCCAGTTGTTGACCTAAAACGGTCTATCCCCAGACCGTTTTAGTCCCACCTCCGCATAGCTCAAACTGTCTGGGAGACAGTTTGAGGTTGGAGATAAGGCGAACTCGGTTCGCATCAATCGTATAGGGCTATAAAAGCTGAATTATCAGCGTATTTT
>NZ_JBHCHN010000038.1:0-25173 GCF_041802885.1 Streptococcus sp. | reverse complement strand
TTGAACACAATATATCTTTGTGTTATACTATAAGATAATAGTGAGTTGTTGTTTTATAGTAGAACATAAGGGGGTCGATGATGAAAAAAAGAAAAATTATCAAAGTACTTTCGGGAATATTTATAGCGATTATTTGTACTTTAGGAGGAATTTATTACATGTCATACAGAGCAGCGACTGAACGGAACGATAGACTAATCCAACATGGTTTCAAACTATTAGAAGAACAGATAGCGACCTATATCAAGGAAAACTATTCAGGGGTCAGTAAGATTGAATTTTCGCCGATTTTCGTGGATGGAGGTGATGGATTTTCGATGTTTACATCAAGAGTTGTACCAATGATTTACGACACCGAAGGGAATCAAGCAATTTTGGGAAACAGTGGCCCTGTTGATTCTGGTTATGATTTAGGGACATCGGCAGCACTTAACTTGAGTTTAGGAAATGGTGGCGAAGAAATTATCGAAATTTTAGACACAAATCGTAATTATGTGGATGTTTCAAAATATGATAATTTACCAGATTTCGCAAAATTAAAAACTAACATATCTATTGATGAAAATATACAGGAACTAAATCAAGCAGGGTACTTAAGCCATGTTAATAAAAATGAATCTGGTAGTCCAGAAGCAGAAATCATTTATAATATAGAAATCAAGGAGGGGAGTTTTAGAGAATGGCCTTAAATGACCAACAGATACAGTTTTTACAAAGCCAAGTTAAAGATTATTCAACTAATGGTAAGAGCAAAATTGAAGATTTTGAAACGGGTCAATATTATAAAGTAATCAACCGCACCCCGGGCGATCCTAACAGTAAGGATGTGACCCAGGCCATAGCGGTAGCCCCTATTGACAGCAGTGGAAATGTAGACTATTCGCAAACGGCTATCATTGTAGCTGGAACCCAGCCAGAAAATCCTGCATCTTTTGGGAATGCTATAAAGGCTGGTTGGGATCCAACCTCTAGCCTTACTGCACAGACCCAGGATGTTCGTAATTTTTATCAGTCAACCATGAAAAAATTGGCTGATAAGCCAACCGGCTATATCAGTAATATGTCTGGATTCAGTCAATCTGGACCAGCGGTAGCCAAGGTAGCCAGTGAGCAAAAGGTTCCTCATATCACCAATTTCGATGACTGGGCCAGTGTTGGTGCCACTAATCCTTATATATTAGGAATCGTTAAAAACTTTCCACATGAATATTTGACTCCTTCCGATATTGCATATTTGAACAAGCGTGCCCACATCTATATGGCCTCCAGTAAGGATTTACGAATTGCCGACGGAGGAGCAGGAAATATTCCATATGGAAAGGTAATGGTGGTTGAAGGGACTCCAGGGCTTAATAATCCCATTGGAGATCATGATACACAGTTTTCTGAAATTAAAGGCAATGGGTTAAATATAGATTGGTACATTAAGAATAACCAATTTTGTTCTGGTATGACCTATGCCCAAGTTGTCAAGGTAGCCAAGGCAAAGGCAAAAAAAGCGAAATCAATGTCGTTTGACCCGCATTCTTGGTTCGACAGTACAGATTATCAAACATATGTGGATGAGTATGTAAAGATTTATGGTACTTTTGCATCAGAAAATCCAGCAAATCAAAAGCTAAAAGAGTTCGATGTTGACATTAAGGATATTAAGGGGCAGCTCAAATCAGCTTCTGGCGGCAAGGCAATTTCCCTTCGCTCTGATTTGGTCAAGTCTGTGGCACAAAAGGCCAGTCTCCAAGCTGAAGTGTACGTATCAGAAGTAAAGCAGTTGGTGGATAATGAAAAGACTGTACTAGAAGGTCAGATTCAAGCGGTTCGCCAGCAAGCTTACTCACTGGGGAGACATTTGTCTGCATGGGAGATTGAAGGACTTCTCAGTAATTTTTCAATGTCTTCCTGTTGGGATACAAATATTGAAGCAACTATTCTGACAGAACTTGCGGCTTATCAAGAAAAACTGGTAGTTTTTTCTGAAAAAGTGTCTGCTGCTGCTGACAAAATTGTTGTAATTGATAAGGAAAATGCACAACTATTTCATTGAGGAGGTTTTATGCAAGTATCACTAAGAGATGAAGAAGAAAAAGCCATGGCCTTGCTGTTGGAAAGTCAGAAAGCGCAAGAGAGAGTGGTGATTCAAGCTCTAGTCACCATCAACAAAACATCACTTCAGGCTCGCTCAACTCAGGTACAAACCACCTTGACAAAGCATGCAGAAAAAATGAAAAACTTTGCTGGAAATACCCTTCCATCAGATTTAGAGGGTGGTTTCAAGGGGAGAGCTGCAGATGCTGCGAAAGACTATCTCTACGCAGTTCCTCAACCAGATTTGACTAGTCCAATAAAGTAAGGTGAGGGATATATGATTACACGGAGACAAAGGAATCTAGAAAGAGAAAAATTGGAAGACGATTATGTTGTGCAAATGCGTTCCTTTAGACAAACAGAAGAATATTTTGGTGAACTGAGGAATAATAGCAATCGCTTTACAGAGGAATTAGAACATCAGTTGGTTTATTTTTCCAAAGAGAAAGAAGTCATGTACTCAGAATTATCCCCCTTTCTATCGGAAATCCGCCAAATCAAGTTAGAATTCCAAATAGAAATAAATTATCTTGAAGATTGGTTAGCAGAAAATGAAGCCAATTACCGTAAGAATTATTTGCAAAAACTGGATGATTTGGACCGTATTCCAATAGAAGAAGAATAAATTGAAAAGGAAGGCATTTTCCATTGGGAGATGTCTTTTATTGTTGCGTGGAATAAGCTATCATTCTGATAGAATATTGATGATTTTTTTGATATAATAGACTGTATTTTATTATTTGAAATGAGAAGATAGATGAAAGAAAAAATTCGGCAGGAATTGAAGGGAATCGATATCCGTTTCGATGAGCCCTTGAAAGATTATACCTATACCAAAGTGGGGGGGCCAGTTGACTACCTCGCTTTTCCTCGTAACCGCTATGAGCTGGTCCGCATGGTCGAGTTTGCCAATCGTGAAGGGATCGATTGGATGGTCTTGGGTAATTCCAGCAATATCATTGTTCGGGATGGCGGTATTCGTGGCTTTGTCATTCGGATGGACAAGCTCAATTCGGTGACGGTTTCTGGCTACACCATTGAGGCAGAAGCAGGGGCCAATCTGATTGAAACGACAGGTATTGCCCTCTTTCATTCCCTGACAGGGTTTGAATTTGCTTCCGGCATTCCAGGCAGTATCGGTGGGGCGGTCTTTATGAACGCAGGTGCCTATGGGGGTGAAATCGCCCATATCTTGGTTTCTGCTCAGATTTTGACGCCAGCAGGTTATGTGGTGACCTTGGACAATCGGGAATTGCGCTTTGGCTATCGGTCTTCTATCTTGCAGGAAAATGGGGCCATCGTCCTTTCTGCCAAATTCGCCCTCAAGCCAGGAAATCATTTGACCATCAAGCAGGAAATGGATCGCCTGACCCACCTCCGCCAGCTCAAACAACCGCTAGAATATCCATCCTGCGGTTCGGTTTTCAAACGACCGCTCGGTCATTTTGCTGGCCAGCTCATCATGGAAGCTGGGCTCAAGGGTTATCGCATCGGTGGTGTAGAAGTGTCTGAAAAACATGCAGGCTTCATGGTCAATGTAGACAATGGAACAGCGACTGACTACGAAAAACTGATTGCCCATGTTATCGAGAGGGTCAAAGACCAGTCTGGTATCACTCTGGAGCGAGAAGTTCGTATCTTGGGAGATCAGTAAAAAGACTATCAGAGGCGGCTCTGAAATGGAATATGAAGAAGGAATTTATGAGAATTGAAAAAGCCAATTATTGAATTTAAGGATGTAAGCAAGGTCTTTGAAGATAACGGAACAACCGTTTTGAAGAATATTAATTTTGAGCTGGAAGAAGGGAAATTTTATACCCTCTTGGGTGCATCAGGTTCTGGCAAATCCACCATTTTGAATATTATCGCAGGCCTCCTGGATGCCACTTCGGGCGATATCTACCTGGATGGGAAGCGAATCAATGATGTCCCAACCAATAAACGGGACGTCCATACCGTTTTCCAATCCTATGCCCTCTTTCCGCACATGACTGTCTTTGAAAATGTGGCCTTTCCCCTCAAATTGCGAAAAGTGGACAAGGCTGAAATCAACAGACGGGTGGCTGAAGCCCTGAAAATGGTCCGTTTGGAAGGCTATGAAAAACGCTCCATTCAAAAATTATCGGGCGGCCAACGCCAGCGGGTAGCCATTGCCAGGGCCATCATCAATCAGCCTCGAGTGGTTTTGCTGGATGAGCCCTTATCAGCCTTGGATTTGAAATTGCGAACTGAGATGCAGTACGAATTGCGGGAGTTGCAGCAACGCTTAGGCATCACTTTTGTCTTTGTCACCCATGACCAGGAAGAAGCCTTGGCCATGTCTGACTGGATTTTTGTCATGAATGATGGAGAAATCGTCCAATCAGGCACCCCCGTAGATATTTATGACGAGCCTATTAACCATTTTGTTGCGACTTTTATCGGTGAATCCAATATCCTGCCTGGTACCATGATTGAAGACTACCTGGTCGAGTTTAATGGCAAACGCTTTGAAGCGGTGGATGGCGGGATGCGGCCAAATGAGCCGATTGAAGTGGTGATTCGGCCGGAAGATTTGCGGATTACTCTTCCAGAAGAAGGCAAGTTGCAGGTCAAGGTGGATACCCAGCTTTTCCGTGGAGTTCATTATGAAATCATCGCCTACGATGAATTGGGCAATGAATGGATGATTCATTCGACCCGTAAGGCTATCGAAGGAGAAGTGATTGGCCTGAACTTCGAACCAGAGGACATCCACATCATGCGTCTCAATGAAACAGAAGAAGAATTTGATGCCCGGATTGAAGAGTATGTTGAAGTGGAAGAAGTGGAGGATGGCTTAATCAATGCCATCGAGGAGGAACGCAATGAAGAAAACCTCTAAGTTCTTTATGGCTCCTTATCTGCTTTGGATTGGGCTATTTGTCTTAGCTCCTGTTGTCCTCATTGTCTACCAGTCTTTCTTTAATATCCAGGATGAGCTGACCTTGGACAACTACCTGTCCTATTTCCATTCGCCCAATATGACCTACCTGAAAATGAGTTTTAACTCCATTTTCTATGCAGGGATTATTACCCTGGTCACTTTGCTCATTTCCTATCCAACTGCCTTCTTTTTGACCCAGCTCAAGCACAAGCAGCTTTGGCTCATGCTCATTATCTTACCGACTTGGGTTAATTTGCTGCTCAAGGCCTATGCCTTTATCGGCATTTTTGGCCAACATGGCTCTATCAACCAGTTTCTATCCTTTTTTGGGATTGGAGCCAAGCAAATCCTTTTCACAGACTTTTCCTTCATCGCTGTGGCCAGCTACATTGAAATCCCTTTTATGATTTTGCCCATTTTCAATGTCCTGGATGATTTGGATCCCAATCTGATTCATGCCAGCCGCGACTTGGGAGCTAGTCCATGGCAGACCTTTACCAAGGTCATTTTCCCTCTTTCTATGAATGGGGTCCGCAGTGGTGTGCAGGCCGTTTTCATTCCTAGTCTCAGTCTCTTTATGCTGACTCGATTGATTGGCGGAAACCGTGTGATTACTCTGGGAACTGCCATTGAACAGCACTTCTTGACCACACAAAACTGGGGTATGGGCTCCACCATTGGTGTGGTACTGATTCTGGCCATGCTGGCGGTCATGTGGCTAACGAAAGAGAGGAAGAAGTCATGAAGAAATTTGCAAAAATTTATCTGGCCATTGCCTTTCTCATTCTTTACCTGCCTATTTTCTATCTGATTTTCTACGCCTTCAATGAGGGTGGAGACATGAACAAGTTCACCGGCTTTACCTTGGATTATTTCTCCAGTATGCTGGGAGATAGCCGCCTTATGCTGATTTTGGCCCAGACCTTTCTCTTGGCCTTCTTGAGTTCCTTGATTGCGACTGTCATCGGGACCTTTGGCGCCATTTATATCTATCAGGCGAAGGATAAGTACCAAAACGCCCTCCTGTCCATTAACAACATCCTCATGGTGGCGCCGGATGTGATGATTGGTGCCAGCTTCCTCATTCTTTTTACAAAAATTGGTTTTGAATTGGGTTTTAGCTCGGTTCTGCTCAGCCACATCGCCTTTTCCATTCCCATTGTGGTGCTGATGGTCTTGCCGCGACTTAAAGAAATGAATGCAGATATGATTTCGGCGGCCTATGATTTGGGTGCCAGTCAGCCCCAGATGCTGCGTGAAATCATGTTGCCTTATTTGACACCGGCCATTATTGCGGGTTATTTCATGGCCTTTACCTACTCCTTGGATGACTTTGCGGTGACCTTCTTCGTCACTGGAAATGGCTATTCTAACCTCTCCGTTGAGATTTATTCACGGGCCCGTCAAGGGATTTCATTGGAAATCAATGCACTTTCAGCCTTGGTCTTTCTATTTAGTATCCTCCTGGTTGTGGGCTACTATTTTATTTCCCGAGAGAAGGAGGAATTGGCATGAGAAGACTCTATTCATTCTTCCTAGGCATTATATTGATTATCCTTCTCCTTTGGGGGATTACCAGCCACTTGGAGGCAAACAATCAACAGGGGACCACTGATAAGCTGGTCATTTACAACTGGGGAGATTATATTGACCCTGACTTGATTGATGAATTTACAGCTGAAACAGGGATTCAGGTGGATTACCAGACCTTTGATTCCAATGAGGCCATGTATACAAAAATCAAGCAGGGCGGGACTACCTATGATTTGGCAGTCCCATCTGAGTATATGATTTCCAAGATGAGGGAAGAAGACATGCTCATCAAGCTGGACAAGTCCAAAATCCAAGGCTTGGAAAACATTGATCCCCAGTTTATGGGTCTCAGCTTTGATGAAAACAATGATTATTCCATCCCCTATTTCTGGGGAACTTTGGGAATTGTTTACAATGAAACTATGGTAGAGAATCCTCCCCAAGAATGGGAGGACCTCTGGTCAGAAGAATACCGCGACAATATCATGTTGATTGATGGGGTTCGGGAAGTCATGGGCTTTGGCCTTCAATCGCTCGGTTATAGTCTAAACTCTCAAAACCCAGAGCAAATCCAAGAAACAGCAGAGCACCTCTATAATTTGACCCCAAATGTCAAGGCTATCGTAGCAGATGAAATCAAGGGCTATATGATTCAAGATGCGGCGGCTATTGCAGTTAGTTTCTCTGGTGAAGCCAGTGAGATGCTGGATGGCAATGAGAACCTGCATTATGTGGTCCCATCCAAGGGGTCCAACCTCTGGTTTGACAATATGGTCATTCCCAAGACAGCCAAGAATATTGACGGAGCCCATGCCTTTATGAGCTTTATGCTCCGTCCCGAAAATGCCCTGCGCAATGCGGAGTATGTCGGTTATTCTACCCCAATTCCAGCGGCAAAGGCCATGCTGGATGAAGAAACTCAGAACGATGAAGCCTTCTATCCATCAGCAGAAACCATGAAAAACATGGAAGTCTACGACAACCTTGGACCTGAAATGCTGGGGCTTTATAACGACCTCTATTTGCAGTTCAAGATGTATCGGAAATAATCATCTATAAATAAAAATGGGCATCAGTTAATCTGACCCATTTTTTGAAATGTTTTTAGCATTAGAATGAAAGGAAACTATGCTATGGAAAACCATCACAAGGAAGTAAAGTTTATTTCCCGGTCCATTCTTTATTCGGTTGTTCGGGGAATACTGGTCGGGGTTGGAGTGGGACTGGTTGTTGTAGCCTTTCGCCTGGCTATTGAAAAAATCTTTGAATTTGTCATCCAATTATACCATCAGGCCCACGATAACAAGCTCTATCTTCTGGTCATTGTTATTTTTTATGCCTTTATCGTTTTCTTTGTCGGCCAAATGATTGCAAAGGAACCAAATGCAAAGGGTTCAGGCATTCCTCAGGTAGAAGCGGAATTAAAGGGAATGATGCAGCTGCAGTGGTGGCCTGTTTTATGGCGAAAATTTATCGGTGGAAGCCTGGCCATCGCATCTGGGCTCATGCTGGGACGGGAAGGACCCAGTATTCAGCTGGGAGCTGTTACAGCAAAGGGAATCGCAGAAGGGCTAAAAGCTAGTAAGATGGAAAAACGCAGCCTTATCGCCAGCGGAGCGGCTGCTGGTCTGGCTGCAGCCTTCAATGCACCTATTGCTGGGCTTCTCTTTGTAGTGGAGGAAGTCTACCACCAATTTTCGAGATTGGTTTGGGTGTCGGCTTTGGCAGCCAGTATCACTGCAAACTTTATTTCTCTCCATGTTTTTGGCCTGACTCCTGTTTTGCAGATGCCAGAACATCTATCGGTTCTAGAACTTAGACAATATTGGATTTATATGGCATTAGGTCTTTTTCTTGGACTGGCGGGCTATTTTTATGAAATAGTGATTCTCCGTATTCAGCATTTATATCAATTTTTATCAAAAATGCTTCCACTCTCGGCCCAGTACCAGAGCCTGTATGCCTTTATGCTTATTATTCCTATTGGTTATTTCCTGCCTGAATTACTGGGCGGAGGACATCATTTGATTTTGGAGCTTCCGCATCTTCAACCCAGTCTGAAGACCCTCCTCTTTTACTTGATCATTCGTTTTATCTGGAGCATGATTTCTTATGGTTCAGGGTTACCAGGTGGCATTTTTCTACCGATTTTAACCTTGGGAAGCCTTCTAGGGCTGGCTTTTGGACAACTTGCCTTTGATGTAGGATGGATTGGTCAGGAACAGATGAACCTTTTTATCGTCTTAGGAATGGCTGGTTTCTTTGCGGCTATTTCCAAGGCACCGCTAACAGCCATGATATTGGTAACAGAAATGGTTGGCAATTTGAGCCAGCTGATGGTGATTGGCTTGGTGGCACTTAGTGCTTATATCATCATGGATTTGCTTGGCGGTGCGCCAATTTATGAAGCCATGCTGGAAAAAATGCTGCCTGAAGATATGGAGCACCATGCAGAAATGACCCTGATTGAAGTAGTGGTGTCAGAGCATTTGGGCGATACCTTTGTCAGTGATTTATCCTTACCACCAGCTTGCCTCATTACAAGTCAGATTCATCACGGAAAAAGTAAGGTAGTCAAGGGCAATAGCTTGCTACACGCTGGAGATACACTCTATGTGGCACTGCCAGTTTCTGAGATTCATACTGTTCGGCAAATTTTTGAGGGAGAAATTACAGAAGGCTAGAGCCTTTCATATCAGTTTCTTTTTTCCTTTATGCTATAATGACTCTATGGTATTATCAAAAAAACGGGCCCGCAAGGTCTTAGAAGAAATTATTGCTCTTTATCCGAATGCCAAGCCTAGCTTGGATTTTCGCAATCATTTTGAACTGTTGGTGGCCGTTATGCTGTCTGCTCAAACAACGGATGCTGCCGTCAACAAGGCAACGCCAGGTCTGTTTGCTGCATTTCCAACCGTTGAGGCCATGGCTGAGGCAGATATCCAAGAGATTTCCAGGTATATCTCTCGGCTTGGACTCTACCGTAATAAGGCCAAGTTTCTCAAAGAATGTGCCCAGCAGTTGCTGGACCGTCATGAAGGGCAGGTTCCCCAGACCAGAGAAGAGCTAGAAGCCTTATCTGGTGTTGGCCGCAAAACAGCCAATGTGGTTCTAAGTGTTGGTTTTGGGATTCCAGCCTTTGCTGTTGATACCCATGTCGGGCGCATCTGCAAGCACCACGACATTGTCAAAAAATCTGCCACCCCTCTGGAAACAGAAAAACGAGTCATGGAAGTGCTGCCACCTGAACTCTGGCTGGCTGCCCACCAGTCCATGATTTACTTTGGTCGTGAAGTCTGCCATCCCAAAAATCCAGAATGCCATAACTACCCACAGTTGTATGACTTTGAATAAACCATTTCTCCTTGTTTCGATAAGGAGATTCTTGATACCCTTTTATTCCGAATAATAGAATCTGATATTCCCAAAAGGTTCATAAAATCCTATAATCACGAACATCAATCAGTATTTTGTTTTAATTTTTGATTAAAAGACGAATTATATATTTTACAAAATATAATTTATTTACAAAATCCGTACGTTGTGCTATAATCAGTTAAGGAAACGTATCAAAGCGTATCGATGTGATGGGTTCATCAGATAGGTAGGTCATTTTAAGTTTAGGAGTGAAGAACATGTTTAACGAAATGCCTGTTTTTGATTATGAGGATATCCAGTTGGTTCCCAACAAGTGTATCATTTCCAGCCGCTCAGAGGCGGATACAAGGGTAACTTTGGGAAAGCATAGCTTTAAACTGCCAGTGGTTCCTGCAAATATGGAGACCATTATGGATGAGGATATTGCAGAGCAGTTAGCCTCAAATGGTTATTTTTATATCATGCACCGCTTTGATGAAGCTGCCCGCAAGCCTTTTATTGCTCGGATGCACGCGCAGGGCTTGATAGCCTCTATCTCTGTCGGGGTCAAAGATTACGAATACGAGTTTGTCACTAGCCTGAAATCAGATGCACCTGAATTTATCACCATAGATATTGCCCACGGACATTCGGATGCAGTCATCAAGATGATCCAGCATATCAAGAAGGAGCTACCAGAAACCTTTGTCATCGCTGGAAATGTTGGGACGCCTGAAGCGGTGCGGGAGTTGGAAAATGCGGGAGCAGATGCGACCAAGGTGGGAATTGGACCTGGCAAGGTTTGTATCACCAAGGTTAAAACTGGTTTTGGGACAGGGGGCTGGCAATTAGCTGCCCTCCGTTGGTGTGCCAAGGCTGCTAGAAAACCCATTATTGCGGATGGTGGGATTCGGACTCATGGCGATATTGCCAAGTCCATCCGCTTCGGGGCCAGTATGGTCATGATTGGCTCCCTCTTTGCAGGCCACTTGGAAAGTCCTGGTAAGCTGGTTGAGGTCGACGGTCAGCAATTCAAGGAATATTACGGCTCAGCTTCTGAATACCAAAAAGGGGAGCGTAAAAATGTGGAGGGCAAGAAAATCTTGCTTCCTGTCAAGGGTCGCCTACAAGATACTTTGACAGAAATGGAGCAGGATTTGCAGAGCGCCATTTCCTATGCTGGAGGCCGTGATTTGGGAAGCTTGACCCGCGTGAACTATGTCATTGTGAAAAATTCTATCTGGAATGGCGATAGCATTTAGAAACCAGAAAAGACTTGCAAAAGCAGGTCTTCTTTGTATATAATAAGGATATCGAAATATTGTTTATTTAAGGGAGTACAGGAGGTGTACTCCTTTATTCCATGAAATGGAGAGAAGTGATGAAGTTAATTTGGTCTTACCTGAAATCCAAGCACAGGTGGCTGTTGCTGGATTGTTTCGGTGGTTTTTTATTTGTGGTGGTCAATCTGGGTATGCCAACCATCTTGGCCCGCATGATTGATGAGGGGATTACCCAAAATAATCCTGAACGTCTGACTTTTTGGGCTATTATGATGTTTGTCATCGTGGTTTTGGGGATAGCGGGGCGTGTTTCCCTGGTCTATGCCTCTGGTAAGTTGACAACCAGTATGATTAAGGAGTTGCGGACGGATATTTATGCTAAATTGCAGACCTATTCCCATCATGAGTACGAACAAATCGGTGTCTCTTCCCTGGTGACTCGGATGACCAGTGATGCCTTTGTCCTCATGCAGTTTGCGGAAATGAGCTTGCGGATTGGGGTTGTGACACCGCTGATGATGATTTTCTCAGTTGTCATGATTCTCATCACCAGTCCGTCCTTGGCCTGGATCGTGGCGGTTTCTATGCCTTTCTTGGTGTTTGTTGTTATCTATGTAGCTATGAAAACACGGCCCATTTCGACCAAGCAGCAGCAGACCTTGGACAAGATTAACCAATATGTCCGTGAAAACTTGATGGGGCTGCGGGTCATTCGGGCTTTTGCTCGGGAAGATTTTCAGGAGGAACGCTTTGCCCAGCAAAATCAGGAATATGCCACTATTTCCAGCCGGCTCTTTACCCTGACTGGCTTGACAGAGCCCCTCTTTGTCCAAATTATCATTGCCATGATCGTGGCTATTGTCTGGTTTGCCCTTGACCCACTGGCTAGGGGCAGCCTCCAAATCGGCGACCTGGTTGCCTTTATTGAGTACAGTTTCCACGCCCTTTTCTCCTTCTTGATTTTTGCCAACCTCTTTACCATGTATCCTAAAATGGCCGTATCCAGCAGCCGGATTCAGGAGGTCTTGGATATGCCCATTTCCATCTCACCAAATGAAGATGGGGTGACAGAGACTGAAACAAGAGGCTATCTGGAATTTGACAATGTGACCTTTGCTTACCCAGGTGAAACTGAGAATCCAGTTTTGCACAACATTTCCTTTAAGACCAAGCCAGGAGAAACCATCGCCTTTATCGGTTCAACGGGTTCAGGAAAGTCATCCCTGGTCAATTTAATTCCCCGCTTTTATGATGTGACTCTGGGCAAAATCTTGGTAGATGGCGTGGATGTCAGGGACTACAACCTGAAAGCTCTTCGTCAGAAGGTAGGCTTTATTCCGCAAAAGGCTCTGCTTTTTACCGGAACCATCGAGGAAAATCTCAAGTATGGCAAGCAGGATGCAACGCTGCCTGAGTTGGAACAAGCTTCAGAGGTGGCTCAGGCCAAGGAATTTATCGAGAGCCGGGAAGAAGGTTATGAAACTCACTTGGCGGAAGGTGGGAGCAACCTCTCGGGTGGGCAGAAGCAGCGCTTGTCTATTGCACGAGCCATCGTGAAAAAACCAGACATTTACATCTTTGATGATTCTTTCTCTGCTTTGGATTATAAGACAGATGCCATTTTGCGCCGCCGTCTCAAATCCGTCACGCAGAATGCTACCGTACTAATCGTAGCTCAAAGGGTCGGGACCATCATGGACGCGGATCAAATCATCGTCTTGGATCAGGGAGAGGTTGTTGGTCGAGGGACCCATGAAGAGCTGATGGAATCCAACGAGATTTATAGAGAAATCGCCAACTCCCAGCTCAACAATCAATCACTAACGGAAGGAGAGTAAGATGAAAGAAAAATCAGTATTTATCCGCCTGTGGGCTTATCTGAAATATTACAAATTTACTCTTTTTCTGGCTATTTTCTTAAAAATTCTATCAGCCGTAGCCAATGTCTTGGAGCCTTTTATCCTGGGCTTGGTTATTACGGAGCTGACCCAGAATCTGCTGGACATGGCTAATCAGGTTCCTGGTGCTTCTATCAACTATACCTACATTTTCTGGGTCTTGGTCATCTATTCCATCCGGGCCCTCTTTTACGAAATTGGCTCCTACGGTTCCAATTTTTACATCACGCGCACGGTTCAAAATACCATTCGGGACTTGCGCAATGATTTAAGTGAAAAAATCAATAAAATTCCTGTCTCTTATTTTGATAAACACCAGTTTGGTGATATGTTGGGGCGCTTTACCAGTGATGTGGAGACAGTCTCCAACGCCCTCCAGCAATCCTTTTTGCAGATTGTCAATGCCATCATCAGCCTGACTCTGGTCATCATCATGGTGCTCTACCTCAACCTCCAGTTGGCCACGGTGGTCATCATCAGTATTCCCATCACCTATTTTGCGGCCCAAACTATTCTCAAGAAATCTCAGCCATATTTCAAGCGCCAGGCCAATGTCTTGGGGAATATGAATGGCTTTGTTCAGGAAAATCTGACCGGTTTCAACATTCTGAAACTCTACGGTCGTGAGGAGGCATCTGCCAAAGAATTTGCCAAGATTACGGATGAATTGCAGGATGTGGGCTTTAAGGCCAGCTTTATGTCTGGGATTATGATGCCCATTTTGCATGGAATCTCCGATATGACTTACCTGATTGTAGCCCTCTTGGGGGGATTGCAGGTCATGGCTGGCAAGATGACCATTGGGAATATCCAGGCCTTTGTGCAATATGTCTTCCAGATTGGCCAGCCTATTCAGGTTTTGAGCCAGTTGGCGGGGATTCTTCAGAGTGCCAAATCTTCTCTGGAGCGGATTTTTGAAGTCTTGGACGAGGCAGATGAAGTCCAAGAAGTTTCAGAAAACTTAGTGGGAGACTTGACGGGTCAGGTCAGTTTCCAACATGTTCATTTTCAGTATGTGGACAATAAGCCTCTGATCCGTGACTTTAACCTAGAAGTTGAACCGGGAGAAATGGTAGCCATTGTTGGACCAACGGGTGCTGGTAAAACTACCTTGATCAACCTCCTCATGCGCTTCTATGATGTGACGCAAGGCTCCATTACAGTCGATGGTCACGATATACGCAATCTGTCTCGCCAAGAATACCGCAGGCAGTTTGGCATGGTTTTGCAGGATGCCTGGCTCTATGAGGGCACCATCAAGGAAAACCTGCGTTTTGGAAACCTAGAGGCCACTGATGAGGAGATTGTTCAAGCAGCAAAAGCAGCTAATGTGGACCATTTTATCCGCACTCTGCCAGGCGGCTACAATATGGAAATGAATCAGGAATCCAGCAATATTTCCTTAGGCCAAAAGCAGCTCTTGACTATTGCCAGGGCCCTTCTGGCTGACCCCAAAATCCTGATTTTGGATGAGGCCACCTCCTCAGTCGATACCCGTCTGGAGCTCTTGATTCAAAAGGCTATGAAACGCCTCATGCAGGGCAGAACCAGCTTTGTCATTGCCCACCGTCTATCCACCATTCAGGAGGCGGACAAGATTTTGGTTCTGAAAGATGGTCAAATCATCGAACAGGGTAATCATGCAAGCCTTCTTGCGGATAAGGGCTTTTACCATGATCTCTATATGAGCCAATTTAAGCAAGAAGAAGTAGGATAAGAGAAAGATTTCTGTACTAAATTGTGCAGAATCTTTTTTCATCAAGAAAACGCTTTATTTTTTTCTTTGCCAGTTTAACTCCAATGAGGTATAATGATATGGCAAGAAGAAAATTTGTCATTCTATTTATAGGAGGAACTTTATGTCCAAACATCTTGTTTCAAAGAGCATCCTTGCTTTGACGCTGGCCTTGTTTGCCTTAAATGGTCAATCAGTTCAGACAGTGGAAAATACAACGGTAGCTCCTGTTAAAGAGGAAAGCACGCTGGTTACAGAATTAGATCGACATTCGACTACAACGACAGTTGCTATTCCTACAACCTCTGAAGAAACTGGGCTGTCAGCAGTGGAGGAAAGCAGTCTTCCAACAAATGGGCAGTCTGTCGCTGTCCGTATCTTGTCTACGACTGACTTGCATACTAATCTTGTCAACTATGATTATTACCAGGATAAGGAAACCCAAAATCTAGGTCTGGCTAAGACTGCAGTTTTAATTGCCAAAGCTAAAGCAGAAAACCCAAACGTTGTTTTGGTAGACAACGGGGATATTATCCAAGGAACTCCGCTTGGGACCTACAAAGCCATTGTCAATCCTATCAAGGATGGGGAGCAACACCCTATGTACAAGGCGCTGGACAGTTTAGGTTTTGATGCCGGTACTTTTGGGAACCATGAGTTTAACTATGGTTTGGATTTTTTAAGTAAAGTAATTGCAACTGCTGGCATGCCTTTGGTTAATGCCAATGTCTTGGATGCAAAGACTAACCAACCTTTATTTAAAACTCATGAAATCATTGAAAAAACCTTTGTGGATGCTGACGGAAAAGAGGTGAGCCTGAAAATTGGCATTACGGGTATTGTTCCGCCGCAAATTCTAAATTGGGACAAGGCCCTCTTAGAAGGAAAAGTCCTTGTCAACGATGCCGTAGAGAGCCTCAACACACTGGTTCCGCAAATGCGGGCTGAAGGAGCGGATGTTGTCCTTGTTCTTTCCCATTCTGGTATTGGTGACAATGTTTATGAAAAAGGTGAGGAAAATGTTGGCTATCAGATTGCAGGCATTCCAGGAGTGGACGCGGTGGTCACTGGCCACTCTCATGCAGAATTTCCTTCTGGTGATGGTAGCGGCTTCTATGAAAAATATCCTGGTGTGGATGGGGTAAACGGGACCATCAATGGTACTCCAGTAACCATGGCTGGTAAATATGGTGACCATCTCGGAGTGATTGACCTCAATCTTTCTTTTACTGATGGTAAGTGGACAGTCAATAAGGGTACAGGTTCCATCCGTAAAATTGATACGAAATCAACGGAGTCAGATAGCACCATCTGGGCCATTGCCAAGGAAGCCCATGAAGGAACCGTCAATTATGTCCGCCAAGAAGTTGGTCAGACAACCGCACCCATTAATTCTTTCTTTGCCCTTGTCAAGGATGACCCATCTGTACAAATTGTCAACAATGCCCAAATTTGGTATGCAAAAAGCCAGCTAGCAGGAACTCCAGAGGCAAATCTCCCAATCCTGTCTGCAGCCGCACCGTTTAAAGCAGGAACTCGTGGTGATGCCACAGCCTATACGGATATCCCAGCAGGTCCTATTGCCATCAAGAATGTGGCCGACCTTTATCTCTATGACAATGTGACTGCAATCTTGAAAGTTACTGGTGCAGATATCAGAGAATGGTTAGAAATGTCAGCAGGTCAATTCAATCAAGTTGACCCTAAGAGTACTGAACCGCAGCAACTCATCAACACAGACTATCGTACCTATAACTTTGATGTCATTGATGGTCTGACCTATCAATATGACATTACTCAGCCGAATAAGTATGATAGAAGCGGTGCTTTGGTGAATCCAGATGCTTCCCGTGTTCGCAATCTCCAATACCAAGGCAAACCGATTGTAGATAGCCAAGAGTTTATCGTTGTGACCAATAACTATCGAGCTAGCGGTAGCTTCCCAGGAGTAAAAAATGCTACTGTGAATCGCCTGCTTAACCTAGAAAATCGTCAGGCGATTATCAACTATATTTTAGCTGAAAAAACAATCAATCCTTCCGCAGATAGCAACTGGACTTTTGCAGATACTATCAGAGGGCTTGACCTACGCTTCTTGACTGCTGATCGAGCTAAAAATCTCCTTACTGCGGATACCAAGGATATTAGTTATCTCGGAGCTTCTAGCAATGAAGGTTTTGGCGATTTCCGCTTTACTTATGTAGAGCCAGATGCTGTGATTCCAATCCCAATCGAGCAAACAACGACAACGAGTGCTTCTCCACAAACAACGACAGAAACGCCGTCCACTACCTCTAAAACTCCAAAGAAAAAACTCCCTAAAACAGGCAGTGAAAATGGCTATCTCTGGACCTTTGTTGGCTTTAGTATTCTCGGAATAATTGTTCTTAGAAAAAAATCAGCTAGTCATGACTAGCGGTGAAGCTTCGCTCTCAAGTAGTTCACTTTTAAAAGAATAATGAAAAACAAATAAGTTTACAGTTTCTAATCAGAAATGAGTCAACTTGTTTGTTTTCATTTTATTTGAAGGACCAGTTTTATTTAACATAGATTTTACGGAATGAGAAAGTTAGCTTTACAAAGCTGTGATAGAATGAGACCTGACCTTGAGTCTACCCATTTGAAAAAAGGAGATACAATGAAACGTCACACAAAACTCTTCAGAAAAGTCGGCATCAGTTTACTGGCTTCAACATGTTTACTCGCTGCTTGTGGTCGTCAAAGCAACCTAAAATTGGACACAGAAGCAGTCCAAGATGTGAATAAGGCAAAGGAAACAGCTAATGGAAAAGATGTTCAGATGTATGATACCAATCGTCCAATTAGCGAAGATTATTCCAAAATAAATGAAAACCAGGCCAAGTATGTCTTTCTCTTTATCGGGGACGGTATGGGTGTAACCCCTGTAACGGCTGCTGAAAACTATCTTGGTTTCACAAAAACCAACAAGGGAGAGATTTTCCCAGATCGGATGAACTTCACAGAAATGCCAATTGTAGGCCTTAAGACACAGTTTGATTGCCATTCTTTTATTCCTGACTCTGCCTCAACAGCAACAGCTTTTGCTGGGGGAATTAAGACCCAGACGGATACTGTCGGACTTTCAGGAGATTTTGAAAAATCATCTGATACAGTTGCCGAGAAAGCTAAGAGAGCAGGGAAATCGGTAGGAATTATCAGTACAGTGACCTTAAATCATGCGACTCCTGCAGCCTTCTATGCTAATGTTGAATCTCGAAAATCCTACTATGATATCGGCCTGCAAATGGCTGAAACCAACTTTGATTATTTTGCGGGCGGTTCATTGAAGGATCGGACTGGCAAAGAAGAGGATCAAAAAGATCTCTATGAGATCATGGAAGAAAACGGCTATACCATTGCGGATACCAAAGCCGAAGCAGAAAAAATAACAGCAGATTCTGAAAAAGTTTATCTTGTTTCCGAAAAACTCCAAGATGATGGGGCAATGCCATATACCCTTGATCAAGAAAAGGGCGATCAAACCCTGAATGATATGGTCAAAAAAGGGATTGAGGTCATGGAAGATGATCCCGAAGGATTCTTTATGATGGCGGAAGCTGGTAAGATCGACTGGGCAGAACATGCCAATGATGGTGTAACAACCATGAATGAAGTCTATGGTCTTCAAGAATCGGTTCAAACAGCTATTGATTTCTACAATAAACATCCAGAGGATACCCTTATCGTGGTGACAGCAGACCATTCTACAGGTGGCTTTACCATTGGTAATGAATCAACAGGTTATGAAACCTACTTTGATTTGTTGAATAACCAGAAGGGATCTCAAGTGGCCTTTAACCAAATCGTAGAAGCTGACTTAGCTAGTAAACCGGATATGACTTTTGAAGAATTTGCTCCAAAAATCGAAGACTTCTTTGGTCTGAAACTAGATGCTAATGCACCATCAGAAAATGTCAGCAACGCACAGGAAGATGCCTATCGAGAAGCTCAGGAGAAAGATCGACTTCTTTGCTCTAAGGAAGAATATGAAGAGTTAAAAGCTGCCTTTGAAGAATCAAAGAAAGAAGCCGATGACCAAAATGTCAACTACGGAGGTTACATACCTGTATCCATAACAGCGACCCGTATCCTCAATAAAAAGGCTGGTCTAGCTTGGACCACGACAGACCATGCTGGTGAAAAGGTTCCCGTATATGCCATGGGTGCAAAAGCCAAGATGTTCGATGGCGAGTATGATGATACTGATGTCGCCATTCGTATTGGAGAAGCAATGGGCTTTAATCCAGAACGTTCTGACAAGCATGATCATGCCGAAGAAAAACAAGAAAAACCAACAGGTGTTGGACTAAAACCCAACAAGTAATTCTATTTCCAAAATGAAGGAGGCTAGGACATTCGGTCCTAGCCTCTTTTGAGCCTTAGTTTTTCCTCTTGGCTTCGCCAGCTGGGAAATAAGTCCCCTCCGGCATATCATTGATAAAGACATGAATGGCTTCCTTGGGTGCTTTGGCAATTCTGGAAACAACCTCTGTGACTTCACGGGCCAACTCGGCTTTTTGTTCCTCGGTACGCCCTTCGAACAAATCGATTTTTACAAATGGCATAAATATTCTCCTTTTAATTTTTCCTACAGTATAGCATAATTAGTCTCTTTTTGATAGGAAATTTTTTTAAATACAAACTTAACTTGTGGAGGGTTCTCTTATGCAATAATTCTTGCTGTTTTTTCAGTGAGGAGTTGTCCGCTTTATCTTGGCCACAGTTTTTTCATAGTCTGGTATATTTTTACCAAATCAGCTCAAAGCCTCTGAGAATTTATTCTCCATTTACTTACGTGGTCATAAGCCAAACAAGTTCAAAGGAGCTTGTTTTTTCTCCAGTAAAATTCGCATCATCAAGGATGTCATATCGGATTTTTTATGATAAAATGGAAGGAGTGAAAACTTAGATTGGAAGAGGAAAAGTGGCTCAATTATATTATAAATATGGCACGATGAATTCGGGAAAAACCATCGAGATATTGAAGGTTGCCCACAACTATGAAGAGCAGGGCAAACCTGTTGTCATTATGACCAGTGCCCTAGATACCCGAGATGGCTTTGGCAAGGTTTCCAGTCGAATCGGCATGAAGCGAGAAGCTGTGGCTATCGATGATGAGATGGATGTCTTTGGTTATATTGAAAAAATGAATCCGAAACCCTACTGTGTCTTGATTGACGAAGCCCAGTTTCTCAGACGACACCATGTCTATGATTTGGCCCGTGTCGTGGATGAATTAGGCGTTCCAGTCATGGCCTTTGGTCTCAAAAATGATTTTCGTAATGAGCTTTTTGAGGGTTCAAAACACCTCCTTCTTTTGGCAGATAAAATCGATGAAATCAAGACCATCTGCCAATATTGCTCCAAAAAAGCTACCATGGTCTTGCGGACCCAGGATGGCAAACCAACCTACGAAGGTGAGCAGATTCAAATCGGTGGCAATGAAACCTACATTCCAGTCTGCCGCAAGCATTACTTTAATCCTGAAATGTAAAACTCTAGAAAAAAATCTTGTGACTGATTTGGTTTGAGTTGTTTAAAGGCATTAATATCTTAGAAAGGAACTGAACACGCCCTAAAAGCTGAAACAGTAGGGGTGCCATTCCAAATACTATAGAGAAAGGAACTGAATACGGGCTACGAACTGTGCAAAAATGATAGTTTTTTCTAGGACGACTTCGTCCTTCGTCAAAACTCCTATTTTTGCTTTGTTCGCTTTCCGCCCTTAATATCTTAGAAAGGAACTGAATATGCCTACGACTCTGTGGAAAAAGATAATTCTTCCTAGAAACAAGCGTTTCTTCGTCAGAATTCCTATTTTCCTTTGAGTCGCTTAACGGCATTAATATCTTAAAATTATGAACATTTATGATCAATTGCAGGCGGTGGAGGACCGCTATGAGGAGCTTGGGGAGTTGCTTTCGGACCCAGATGTGGTCAGCGACACTAAGCGTTTTATGGACTTGTCAAAAGAGGAGGCTGCGACTCGGGATACCGTGACTGCCTACCGCGAATACAAGCAAGTCATCCAAAACATCGCTGATGCAGAAGAAATGATTAAGGACGCTGCTGGCGATGCGGACTTGGAAGAGATGGCAAAGGAAGAACTGAAGGAATCCAAGGCGGACAAGGAAGCATACGAAGAAAAACTGAAGATTCTCCTCTTGCCAAAGGATCCAAATGATGACAAAAATATCATCTTGGAAATCCGTGGTGCGGCTGGCGGTGACGAAGCAGCCCTCTTTGCAGGTGACCTCTTGACCATGTATCAGAAATTCGCCGAAGGCCAAGGCTGGCGCTTCGAAGTCATGGAGGCTTCCTACAATGGTGTCGGTGGTATCAAGGAAGTGGTGGCCATGGTTTCTGGCCAATCGGTCTATTCCAAGCTCAAATATGAATCAGGTGCCCACCGGGTGCAGCGCGTGCCTGTGACAGAGAGCCAAGGTCGGGTTCATACGTCCACCGCCACTGTCTTGGTCATGCCAGAAGTGGAAGAAGTAGAGTACGACATTGATCCCAAGGACCTGCGCGTGGACATCTACCACGCATCTGGTGCCGGTGGTCAGAACGTCAATAAGGTGGCGACCGCTGTTCGTATCGTCCATTTGCCGACCAATATCAAGGTTGAAATGCAGGAAGAGCGGACCCAGCAAAAGAACCGTGACAAGGCCATGAAAATCATCCGTGCCCGTGTTGCTGACCACTTTGCTCAAATTGCTCAAGATGAACAGGACGCAGAGCGCAAATCAACCATCGGAACAGGGGACCGCTCCGAACGGATTCGTACCTACAACTTCCCACAAAACCGTGTCACCGACCACCGTATCGGCCTGACCCTTCAAAAACTGGATACTATCCTGTCAGGGAAATTGGACGAAGTGGTTGATGCCCTAGTCCTGTACGACCAAACCCAAAAACTGGAAGATTTGAATAAGTAATGAACTATGCACAAATCTTTGCCCATTATGAAAAGCAGCTAGAGGCCCTTGGGGAAGAAGCTGAAAGCCTGACCTTTACCTTCCGCGCCCTGAAAAAGATGACGGCCACTGATTTTTTCCTCTCCTTGCGGCAGGAGGTGACAGCAGAAGATGAAGCCTTACTGGCGGATATTTTTGAAAAACTGTCCCAGCATATTCCTGCCCAGTACATCATAGGGGAGGCTGACTTTCATGGTTTACCCTTCAAGGTTGACCAAAGGGTTTTGATTCCCCGCCCTGAAACAGAGGAGCTGGTGGATTTGATATTAGAGGAAAATCCGCAGGACAACTTGTCCCTCCTGGATATTGGAACGGGAAGCGGCGCCATTGCCATCAGTCTCAAGCATGCCAGACCCGGTTGGCAGGTAGCAGCCAGCGACCTGTCTGATGACGCTTTGGCAGTGGCCGCTGAAAATGCCCATCGGCATAATACGAACATTCAGTTTTTTCAGGCAGATGTTTTTAGACAAGTTTCAGGTAAGTATGATATTATTGTTTCGAATCCGCCTTACATCTCATTTGAGGATAAGGAGGAGGTTGGAACCAATGTCCTGACATCCGAGCCGCATTTGGCCTTGTTTGCGCAAGAAGATGGTTATGCTATCTACCGCCAAATCATCCAAGGAGCAGAAGAATTCCTGACTGAAAATGGCAAACTCTACTTTGAGATTGGCTATAAGCAGGGACCTGTGCTTCAGGAAATGATTGGTCACTATTTTCCTCAAAAGAGAGTTCGTGTCTTAAAGGACATCTTTGGGTTAGACCGAAAGGTGGTGGTGGATAATGGATAAGCTCTTGCAGACCCTGAAAAAGGGAGGAGCTGTCATTTTGCCAACGGAAACGGTCTACGGACTCTTTGCCAGGGCCTTTGACCAGGCAGCTGTTCAGCATGTCTATACATTGAAGAAAAGGCCTCTTGACAAGGCCCTCAATCTCAATGTAGCAGATTTAGATAGCATCTATGCCTATTCAAAGGACCAGCCAGCCTTTCTGGAAAAGCTCTACCAAGCCTTCCTGCCTGGCCCTTTGACCATTATTCTAAAGGCCAATGAGCAGGTCCCAGAATGGATCAACTCTGGTTTGTCAACCGTTGGTTTTCGAGTCCCTGCCTATGGTCCAACCTTGGACTTGATTAAAAAGGCTGGAATCTTAATTGGACCTTCTGCCAATCTTTCCGGTCAGGAAAGTGGCCAGGTTTATAAAGATATTCAGGCTCAGTTTGACCAAGACCTCCCAGGAATCGAAGATGATGCCGCCCTAACTGGGCAGGATTCAACCATTTTAGATTTATCAGGTTCGCAGGCACGCATCTTGAGACAGGGTGCCATTACCAAAGAAGAGCTCCTTCTGGCCGTTCCTGACTTACATTTTTAGCCCCTCACCTGGTCTTTCCTAACCCATGCCAAACCATGACTTAAAAGGAGTATATACATGATTTTCGATTTGGAAAACTACCAAGCTTATGACCAAGATCTTTGGGATGCCATCAAGGCAGAAGAAGAACGCCAACAGCACAACATCGAGTTGATTGCATCAGAAAACGTTGTTTCAAAAGCCGTAATGGCTGCCCAAGGTTCCATTTTGACCAATAAGTATGCGGAAGGCTATCCTGGAAAACGCTACTATGGCGGTACTGAAGTGGTAGATGTGATTGAAAATCTTGCCATCGAACGTGCAAAAGAAATCTTTGGCGCAAAATTTGCCAATGTTCAGGCCCATTCAGGTAGTCAGGCCAATGCCGCTGCCTACATGTCCTTGATCCAGCCAGGTGATACGGTTCTTGGTATGGACTTGTCTGCAGGTGGACACCTAACCCACGGGGCACCAGTTAACTTTTCTGGAAAAACCTACAACTTTGTGGCCTATGGAGTAGATAAGGACACTGAGCAATTGGATTACGATGCGATTTTGGCCCGTGCCAAAGAAGTATCACCTAAGCTGATTGTGGCTGGTGCATCTGCTTATTCCCGCATAATTGATTTTGAAAAATTCCGTGCTATTGCTGATGAAGTCGGTGCAAAACTGATGGTTGATATGGCTCATATCGCTGGTTTGGTGGCTGCTGGTCTCCATCCAAGTCCAGTGCCACATGCCCATATTGTGACAACTACAACCCACAAAACCCTTCGTGGGCCCCGTGGTGGTTTGGTCTTGACCAACGATGAAGACTTGGCCAAGAAGATTAATTCGGCTGTCTTCCCAGGTTTGCAGGGCGGACCGCTTGAGCATGTTATTGCTGCCAAGGCTGTTGCCTTTAAAGAAAACTTGGACCCAGCCTTTAAAGACTATGCGGCCCAAATTATCAAAAACTGTCAAGCGATGGCGGAAGTCTTTAAGCAAGAAGACCAATTCCGTGTCATTTCCGGCGGAACAGATAACCACGTTTTCCTTGTGGATGTGACCAAGGTCGTTGAAAATGGTAAGGTTGCCCAAAACTTGTTGGATGAAGTCAACATCACCCTCAATAAAAACTCTATTCCATTTGAAACCCTGTCACCATTTAAGACCTCTGGTATCCGTATCGGAACGGCTGCAGTGACAGCCCGTGGCTTCAAGGAAGAGGAGTGCCGTCAGGTTGCTGGCTTGATTGTTAAGGCCCTGAAAAATGCTGAAGATGAAGCTGTGTTGGTTCAAGTTCGCCAGGAAGTGCGTGCCTTGACAGACCGCTTCCCACTCTACGAAAACTAATATGGATATTTATATTAAACAAGCCGTTTTACATCAATTTACCCCAGATGATACAGAGCTGGTTCTTTCGGACCAGCTCTTGGCTATCACGCCCAAAATTGAAGAATATCTCCGTAAGAAAATCGAGCGAGTCTATTCTGACGATGCCAAAACTGGGATCCTGGGAGATGATCATACCTTTTTGGAAAAAGCCAAATCTGATCTGCTGGAAGCTTCCTTATCCATTTCCCAGCTCTGGAAGGAAGAGTTTGTTCTCTCTGAAAATCAAAAGACCAATGACCTGCTCTTTGTGGCTTATGAGAAAAATGGAATAGAACATTTTGCCTTCTTACGCATTGCTCTGCGGGAAAACCTGGTTCATATTGGAGATAATCCTGAGAAACCCCTGATACTGACCCAGAATAACCTGCCAAGTGCAGGTTCGGCCCCTGATGAAGCCATCCTCATCAACTTGCAATCTGGCAAGTACTATCTGATTGAGAAACGGATTAAGCACAACGGAGCCTTTCTCAACTATTTTTCAGATAACTTGCTCCAGGACAAACCGACTATTTCTGCCAAAAAATCCATTCAAGCAGTAGAAAAAACGGCCCAGAAGATTGCGGATAATTTCCAGCAGGGGGATTTCCAATTCCAATCCAAGGTCAAATCTGCTATCTTTAATCATCTGGAAGAAGATGGGGAATTGTCA
>NZ_JBHCHN010000037.1:0-29855 GCF_041802885.1 Streptococcus sp. | reverse complement strand
GAACACCGTTCGCATCAATCGTATAGGGCTGTAAAAGCTGATTTATCAGCGCATTTTGACACAAACTCCGTTTGTTTCATTTCCGACCTCTAACAATCTCCCAGATTGTTAGAGCCCACTCAACCACTGCGCCATAAGTACCTAAAACAAGTATAAAAGAGTTTGGAACTAATTTTGTCCCAAACTCTTTTTCTATATATTTTGAAAGTGTTTTGTACAGCTTATTTAATGGCTGCCAGCAGAGCATCTGCCTGCTTGTTTAAGTCAGCAAGAACTTCTTCAGTTGGGATGTATTTTCCGTCAGCCCAAGCAGAGTTGTTAATGCCTGATGTGGTCACTTGGTCTACAAAGGTTGTGCGGACAAATGGAAGAAGAGCGCGGTATTGGTCAGCAGCCAAGTCTTGATGAGCAGCGGATACGAGTGAAACAGTGGTTACTTTTTCGTGGAGAGCGGATGCACCAGTTGTGTCAGAAAGATCAACAGCTCGACTTAGCCAATCGATCAAATTTTTTACTGGGCCAGGAATGCTGGCGTTGTATACTGGCGAGAAGAACCAAATCGCATCTGCGGCCAAAACAGCATCACGAGCAGCTTGAACAGCTGGGAGGACAGGTGTTTCCAATTCTTGTGAGAAAACAGGGATATCCTTCCAGTCGAGGTAAGAAACTTCTGCCTTGCCTTCCAATACTTTTTCAGCTTGAGCAGCCAACTGTTGGTTGAAAGAACCTTGGCGCAGCGAACCGACGATAAACAACACTTTTGTCATGTGAGACTCCTTTTGTAAAAAATGTGGAACAAGCCCCATCATAGGAAAATCAGGGACTATTTAATGGATTGAAACAAGTATACCACATTTATCACTAACTAGCAGTATATTTTGCTCACAATTTGAATTTTTTTAAAATTCGAGCCAAATCTTCCTGCTCTTTCAGACTGAGAACAGAGAAAATTTTACCGATATTATTGTAATGCTCAGGAAGAATCTTTTCGATGGTTTTGCGACCAAGCGGGGTCAGACCAATCAGATAAGAACGTTTATCTTTTTCATCCGCAACCTTAAAAATATAGCCATCCCGAATCATATTACGGATGACTACCGTCATGTTGCCAGAAGTGCTGAGCAGCTTATCAATCAGATCCTGAATCCGCAAATTCCCCTTGTTATAGAGAGCTTCCATAACACCAAACTGAGCGACAGTCAGATTGTGTTTTTTGATGGTTTGGACTTCCTGTCGACTGATGGCGTTGGATGCCCGCCGAAAAATCACTAGTCCATGTAGCGCCAATTCATTATTTTTGAGTGTTTCTTCAATCTTCTTTTCCATAAAAATAGTTTAGCAAGAAAGGAGAAATTATTCAAATATTACCCTTAAAAATCCGAGAATTTTACTCCTTTTTTTCGTGGTTTCCTAGCATTCTAGGAGGACTTGTAGTATAATGTAGCTATTATGGCAAATTCAAGACAAAGAACGCAGAGAAGTTATCGAAAAAAGGGTCAGCCCTTGACCGTCTGGAAACAATTATTGCTTGGCTTTTTTGTTTTGCTTAGTGTGCTGACATTTTCCATTCTTTACGTGCTGGAATCGGCCAGCCAGCCTTTCGTAACAGTGGAAAAGCATGCGATTGCAGTAGCCAGAAAGTATACAACTGTGAAGGATGTTTCCCAAGTAACCATCTTTAATGGCAAGGAAACGTACTTCAATGTGCAAGGAAAAAATCAATCAGGACAAGATGTCTATGTTCTTGTTCCAGAAAAATCATCAGAGATTTTCGTCTACCAAGCGGCAGAAGGAATTTCACAGGCAGATGCGGAGCAGCGAGCCCAAGAAAATGGGGCTGAATCAGTTGAAAAAACTGTTTTGGGCTACCAGGATGGCCATGCTATCTGGGAAGTCAAGTCTGGGCGTGGTTATTATCTTATTGATTTTATAACTGGAGAGCTGATTAAGAAGGAGGGACTATAATGAAGCTATCAAATCGCGTATTGGAAATGGAAGAAAGTGTGACCTTAGCGGCTAGCGCACGGGCAGCAGCCTTGAAGGCTGAAGGTCGTGATATCCTGTCACTGACGCTGGGTGAGCCAGACTTTGTCACACCTGAAAACATTCAAAAGGCAGCTATTGCTGCCATCCAAGATGGAAAGGCTAGTTTTTACACGGCAGCCTCAGGCCTCCCAGCTCTCAAAGACGCTATTTCCAGCTATATGGAAACCTTCTATGGCTATGCGGTTCCCCGCAATCAGGTAGTAGTCGCAACAGGGGCTAAATTTATCCTCTATGCGGCCTTTGCAACCCTGCTCAATCCTGGTGATGAAGTCATCATCCCAACGCCATGCTGGGTTTCCTATGTGGATCAGGTGAAGATGGTCGATGCTGTACCAGTCACTTTCCAAACCACAGAAGCCAATGATTTCAAGGCTACGGTTGAACAACTCGAGGCTGCTCGGACTGAAAAGACCAAGTTAATCTTGCTCAATTCGCCCTCCAATCCAACGGGAATGATTTACAGTCGGGAAGAATTAGAAGCTATCGGGGCCTGGGCCTTGGAGCATGATATCCTGATTTTGGCAGATGATATATATGGCCGTCTGGTCTACAATGGCCATGAATTTACAGCCATTTCCAGTCTTTCAGACGCCCTCCGCAAGCAAACGATCGTGGTCAATGGAGTTTCAAAAACCTATGCCATGACTGGCTGGCGGGTTGGCTTTGCAGTGGCAGAGCCAGAGATTATTGCAGGTATGGCCAAGATTATCAGCCAAACCACCTCCAATCTGACAGCCGTTTCCCAATATGCAGCCATCGAGGCTCTGACTGGCGACCAGACTTCTATTGAAACCATGCGTCAGGCCTTTGAGGAACGCCTCAATACCATTTATCCGCTCCTGGCGGAAATTCCGGGATTTGAAGTCATCAAACCCCAAGGAGCCTTCTACCTTTTCCCAAATGTCAAGAAGGCCATGGAAATGAAGGGCTTCACTGATGTCACAGATTTTACCAATGCCCTCCTGGAGGAAGCGGAAGTGGCCTTGGTGACAGGAGCTGGCTTTGGTGCTCCAGAAAATATCCGCCTCAGTTATGCCAGTGATATGGATACCCTCAAAGAAGCTGTCCGTCGGATAAAAGCTTACATGGAAGCTTAAACCATCTAATTAGATTTTCAAAAGAAAAGAGAAAAGAAGTTCATGTCTAAAGATTTAGTTACGATTTTTGATGTTCCTAAGCATGTAGGTGAGGAAATCACCATCGGTGCCTGGGTGGCCAACAAGTCTGGGAAAGGTAAGATTGCTTTCCTTCAATTGCGAGACGGCACTGCCTTTTTCCAGGCTGTTGCTTTCAAACCAAACTTCATCGAAAAATTCGGTGAAGAAGAAGGTTCAGCCAAGTTTGATACCATCAAACGCTTGAGCCAGGAAACCTCAGTCTATGTGACCGGGATTGTCAAGGAAGATGAGCGTTCCAAATTTGGCTATGAGTTGGATGTGACTGATTTGGAAGTTATCGGCGAGTCAGTAGATTACCCCATCACGCCAAAAGAGCACGGGACAGACTTCCTCATGGATAACCGTCATCTCTGGCTTCGTTCCCGCAAGCAAGTAGCTATCCAGCAGGTCCGTAATGCTATTATCTATGCCACTTACGACTTCTTTGATAAGAATGGCTTTATCAAGTTTGACAGCCCAATTCTGTCAGGAAATGCAGCGGAAGATTCAACAGAACTTTTTGAAACAGACTACTTCGGTCAACCTGCTTTCTTGAGCCAGTCTGGTCAACTCTATCTTGAAGCTGGAGCTATGGCTCTGGGCCGTGTCTTTGACTTTGGTCCAGTATTTCGTGCTGAAAAATCCAAAACCCGCCGTCACTTGACCGAGTTTTGGATGATGGATGCAGAGTATTCCTTCTTGTCCCATGAAGAGTCCCTTGACTTGCAAGAAGCCTATGTCAAAGCCTTGATTCAAGGGGTTATTGACCGTGCACCTCAGGCTCTTGAAACGCTGGAACGTGATGTAGATGCTCTAAAACGCTACATTGCTGAACCTTTCAAGCGAGTAAGCTATGATGATGCCATCAGCCTCTTGCAGGAGCACGAAGCCGATGAAGATACAGATTATGAACATCTGGAGCATGGGGATGACTTTGGTTCACCACATGAAACCTGGATTTCCAACTACTTTGGTGTTCCGACCTTTGTGGTCAACTACCCAGCCAGCTTTAAGGCCTTCTATATGAAACCAGTCCCAGGCAACCCAGAGCGTGTGCTTTGTGCAGACCTCTTGGCGCCAGAAGGCTATGGTGAAATTATTGGTGGTTCCATGCGTGAGGACGACTATGATGCCCTTGTTGCTAAGATGGATGAGCTTGGCATGGATAAATCAGAGTACGATTTTTACCTAGATCTTCGCAAGTACGGTTCAGTTCCACACGGCGGTTTTGGGATTGGAATTGAGCGGATGGTGACCTTTGTCGCTGGGACCAAGCATATTCGTGAAGCTATCCCATTCCCACGGATGCTGCACCGAATCAAACCTTAATACTCAAGGTTCTTGTTTTGATAGAACTTGTCAGAACTCGCACTGAAAGCAAAACCTGTGTGGGTTTTTGATTAGAACCAGTCATGAAAGGAGTTTGTCCTTTGACTACACAAAAACTAAGTAATTATTCTTACGGTCCAGCTTGTTTTCAGGAGATGCCTGAAGTTCTGGCAACCTATGGTTTTCAGTCTGCTGTCCTCATTGGAGGAGAAAAAGCCTTAGCTGCTGTTGAAAATGAGATGTTGTCCATCTTACAGGAAGCTGGCATTTCGGTGACGGGAAGTTTTGTCTATGGCAAGGCTGCTACCATGGCTAATGTGGAGGCTTTGGCCCAACTGGAAGAAGTCCAAGTAGCAGACCTCATCATCGGTGTCGGTGGTGGTCAGGCCCTTGATACGACCAAGATGGTGGCCAAAAAGCTTGGAAAGAGTCTTGTGACCATTCCAACCATCTGCTCCACTTGCGCTGCTGGTACTGGGCTTGCCGTCATCTACACAGAAGAGCATAGCTTTGATTTTTACGAGGTCACTGGGCCTGCTATCCATACCTTTATCAATACCCGCGTGATAGCGGAAGCTCCCGACCAGTATTTCTGGGCGGGGATTGGGGATGGGATTTCCAAGGGACCAGAAGTGACCAGGGCCATGCAAGAGGCTGAGAATCGTGGCTTTGAGCCGCCCCATATTGCGGTTCTGGGTCGGGCCATAGCCCAATCCTCCCTCCAATCTCTTTATCAATATGCCCATCAGGCCATGGCGGATGTCAGAGAAAATCGGGTTAGTCCAGCAGTCGAAGAAGTGGTCTTGGCCATTATCATCTCCACAGCCTACGCCTCCAATATGGTGGTTCAGCCAAGTTTTGACTTGACCACCTGCCATGCCCATGCCTTTTATAATGGAACAACTGTCATCAGGGCCAGTCGCAAGCATTTGCACGGGGCTATCGTGGCCTTTGGCGTCATGGTTCTTCATGCCTACTTTGATGAGCATGACCAATTAGCCAAAGTGGCGTCCTTTAACCAGGCTCTTGGTCTACCATTGACCTTGGCAGATATGAGCTTATCAGAAGAAGACATCCCAGCTATTGTCCAATACACCAAATCCACTGCCGAATACCGAAACACCCCTTTTGATACAGAACAGCTGGCAGTAGCCATCCAAAAGGCCAACCAGTTTGGCCAAGCATTGAAAGAGTTATAGAAAGAAGGTTTTTATGAAAACAATCCATACAGACAAAGCACCAGCAGCCATCGGTCCATATGTACAAGGAAAACTTGTCGGCAATCTCCTTTTTGCCAGCGGCCAAGTACCCCTTTCACCTGAAACTGGTCAAGTGGTCGGCGAGACCATCCAGGAGCAAACAGAGCAGGTCTTGAAAAATATTGCGGCTATCTTGACAGAAGCTGGAACAGACTTTGACCATGTAGTCAAAACCACCTGTTTCTTGGCAGATATGAATGATTTTGTGGCCTTCAATGAAGTCTATGCGACAGCCTTTAAAGCGGATTTCCCAGCCCGATCAGCTGTGGAAGTAGCCCGCCTGCCTCGTGATGTGAAGATTGAAATCGAAGTCATCGCAGTGGTGGATTAATTCATCTAAAACCAGAATACTTGGAGTTTTTACTTCAAGTTTTTTTGTGCTATCTGATAAAACCTTCACTTTACTTTTGTGGTATAATGAGGTAAGAAATTTCAGGGAGGGGAAGGCTATGACTGCACAACTGTACCAAGATGTCATTTCCCAAAGAAGTTACAGCATCTTAGAGGGGGTATTTCTATCGGAGCTGGATGATGCCATCTTCCAACTAATTCAGCAAGATTATCCTCAGGCCCAAGAATCAGACTTCATCTCCTATGAAGGATTGACTAATTATCGGATGACCCACTTGAATCAGATGATTGAAAAGGCCAATGACCAAAACAAAAAGATCCAGGAAGCTGTGCATGAGTCCAAAAGTCATATAACACTATCCACCATGGACAATCATAGTCAGTGGAATGAAAAACTCACTTTTGGTCAAAAGATAGCAGACAATGTGGCACGTTTTGGTGGTTCTTGGACCTTTATTATCAGCTTTGTCCTTATCTTGTTTATTTGGATTGGTCTCAATGGACTGCATCTTCTTGGTGTCAATTTTGACCCCTATCCCTTTATTTTGCTGAATCTGGTTTTGTCGACAGTGGCGGCTATCCAGGCTCCTTTGATTATGATGAGCCAAAACCGTGCTTCAGACTACGACCGTTTTTAGGCTAAGAATGACTATGAAGTCAATCTCAAATCAGAAGCCGAAATTCGCGCTCTCAATGAGAAACTAGATCATATTTTAAATCAGGACCAGGCTGATTTTTTGGAAATTCAAAAATTACAGTCAGAAATGTTGGTTTCCATCAGCATTCAATTGGCAGATTTGCAAAGACAAGAAAGAAACCAATCTAGATTGGAATAATCCCATAAGAGAACAGCACTAGAGTCACAATCAGTAGTTTCGCTAGGTGACGAGCCAGAGGCAATCGACACCTCATCGTTTATAAGTGTCTCAATATTTTAGTTAAGGAGTTTGTATGGAAACAAAAATTCAATTGGTTATTGTAACAGGTATGAGCGGGGCAGGAAAGACCGTGGCTATCCAATCTTTCGAGGATTTGGGCTACTTTACGATTGATAATATGCCCCCAACCCTAGTACCAAAATTTATCGAACTGATTCGCCACAGTCAGGACAATGACAAGATTGCCATGGTGGTAGACATGCGAAGCCGGTCCTTCTTTACCGAAATCCGAGAGGTTCTGGATGAGGTGGAATCCTCTCAGGATCTGGATTTTAAAATTTTGTTCCTCGATGCGACGGATAGTGAGCTGATAGCTCGCTATAAGGAGACTAGGAGAAGTCATCCCTTGGCACCTGGTGGACGGGTTTTGGATGGTATCAATTTGGAACGTGAGCTCTTAGCACCCTTGAAAAATATGAGCCAGAATGTGATTGATACCAGTGATTTGACCCCGCGGATGCTGCGTAAGGAAATTTCAGATCAATTTGCTAGTCAGAATGAACAGGCTGGATTCCGAGTAGAAGTGGTCTCATTTGGCTTCAAATACGGTCTGCCTCTTGATGCGGACCTAGTCTTTGATGTCCGTTTTTTACCAAATCCCTATTACAAGCCAGAATTGCGCAATCTGACTGGTCTGGATGAGGATGTCTACAACTATGTCATGGAACATGAAGAGTCCGAGGAGTTTTACAAGCACCTGCTGGGCTTGATTGAACCCATCTTGCCGGGTTACCGTAAGGAAGGCAAGTCAGTCCTGACCATTGCGGTGGGCTGTACAGGCGGCCAGCACCGCAGCGTGGCCTTTGCCAAACGTTTGGCCGATGATTTGGAAAAAAAATGGGTGGTCAATCGCAGCCATCGTGACAAAGACAAACGAAAGGAAACGGTTAATCGCTCATGAGAAAACCGAGAATCACTGTAATCGGTGGCGGTACGGGCATACCTGTCATCCTAAAAAGTTTGCGTGACAAGGATGTGGACATTACAGCCATCGTGACTGCGGCAGATGACGGAGGCTCCTCGGGCGAGATTCGTCAAGCCTTGCAGGTGACTCCACCTGGAGACCTGCGCAATGTTCTTTTGGCCCTGTCGGACATGCCCAAGCTCTACGAACAAATTTTTCAGTACCGCTTTGCTGAATCAGATGGTGCCCTCGCTGGCCACCCTCTGGGTAATCTCTTGATTGCTGGCATTTCCGAAATGCAGGGTTCCACCTACAATGCCATGCAGCTTCTAACCAAATTTTTCCATACAACCGGAAAGATTTACCCCTCTAGCGACAACGCTCTGACCCTCCATGCTGTTTTTGCGGATGGTCATGAAGTGGCTGGAGAGAGTAAGATTGCAGATTATAAGGGCATGATTGACCATGTCTATGTGACCAATTCCTATAATGAGGACGAGCCCACTGCTAGCCGGAAAGTGGTCACAGCCATTATGGAAAGCGATATGATTGTCCTCGGCCCAGGTTCACTTTTTACCTCCATCTTGCCCAATCTCATGATTCCTGAAATCGGGCAGGCACTCTGTGAAACCGAGGCCCAGGTCACCTATGTCTGCAATATTATGACCCAACGTGGTGAGACAGAATTTTTCAGCGATGCTGACCATGTTCGGGTGCTAAATGATCATCTGCATCAACGTTTTATTGATACCGTCCTGGTCAATATCGAGCCGGTTCCAAAAGATTACATGGATAGCAATCAGTTTGATGAGTATCTTGTCCAGGTGAAGCATGATTTTCCAGGACTTCAAGCCCAGGCTGATCGAGTGATTTCCTCAAACTTCCTTCGCTTGGAAAAAGGGGGAGCCTTTCATGATGGGGATTTGGTGGTGGATGAATTGCTCAAGATTATACAGGTGCGCTCATGAGTTTTACAGTTCAAGTCAAGGAAGAAATTTTAGGCCATGGGTATCGCCAGGCCCAAAAGAGTGAACTGGCGGCCATTATTAAGCTAGCAGGCAGTCTAGGGTTGGCTTCGACTGGTCTCACCCTCTCCATCTCCACAGAAAATGCCAAGGTGGCTCGCCATATCTATGAACTCATTCTTCATTTCTACCAAGTTAAAGCTGATATCCGACACCATCAAAAGGCCAATTTACGCAAAAACCGTGTCTATACCGTATTTCTGGATAGGGATGTCAATGCTATTTTAGATGACCTCTATTTGGCGGACAGTTTTTTTGGAATTGAGACGGGAATTGCCCCGGCCATTCTGGAAAATGATCAGTGGAGTCAAGCCTATTTACGGGGAGCCTTTTTAGTCAGTGGTTCAGTCAAGGATCCTGAAAAAGGCAAATACCAGCTAGAAATAGCCTCTGTATATAGCGACCATGCCCAGGATTTGGCTCAGCTCTTGCAAAAATTCCTCTTGGATGCCAAAGTAATCGAACGCTCCAAGGGCACCATTACCTACCTGCAGCGAGCAGAGGATATCATGGATTTTTTGCTAGTGATTGGAGCAGAAGGAGCCAAGACCGAATTTGAAAATGTCAAGCTCCTGCGAGAGACCCGCAATGACCTCAATCGGGCCAACAATGCCGAAACGGCCAATATCGCAAGAACCGTTACGGCCAGTCTCAAAACCATTAACAATATTGCTAAAATCATGGAGACCATAGGCCTGGATCAGCTTCCTGCCGATCTGCAAGAAGTGGCCCAGTTGCGGATTCAACACCCGGACTATTCCATCCAGCAGCTGGCAGGAAGTCTAACCCACCCCATTACCAAAAGCGGGGTCAACCACCGCCTGCGCAAAATCAATAAGATTGCGGATGAGATATAGAAAGAACCCAGCAATGCGCTGGGTTCTTTGCCGTTAACAAAGTAGCAATAAAAAAACACAACCCAAGCAGGCTGTGTTCCAATCCGATTATTTACGGATTTCTTTGATACGTGCAGCTTTACCTTGCAATGCACGCAAGTAGTACAATTTAGCACGACGTACTTTACCGTAACGTACAACTTCAATCTTGTCAACACGTGGAGTGTGGATTGGGAAGGTACGTTCTACACCGATACCGCCAGAAATCTTACGAACAGTGTACATTTCTGAGATACCTTGGCCTTTACGAGCGATAACAACGCCTTCAAAGACCTGGATACGTTCGCGGCTTCCTTCGACAACCTTCGCGTGAACGCGGACAGTGTCACCAGGGCGGAAGGATGGGATATCAGTACGAAGTTGACCTTCTGTCAAACTTTGGATCAATGGATTCATGTTTTTCTCCTATCTTTGTCAATCATAGGTGCTTTTAAACCCAGCGGATAAACTGTATTTTTGTGCGTCCATTACACACAAGGAACATTATACTAAAGTCTCGCTTCTTTGTAAAGCAAAAATCATTGAAATCTCGCCTTTTACCCTGTTTATGGTCAGTTTAAACCTACAAGTTGCTCATGTGGTTCTGCAGAAGAAAGAGATTGTCTTTCTCAGAAGTTCCCATGGTCAGATCTTCTTGGATGAGGCCGTCTTTCATCAGTAGAACCCGTTGTGCCTTGGCTGCCAAGGCCATATCGTGGGTCACCATCAGAATGCTTTTTCCGGCTTGGTGGTACTGGCTAAAGAGCTTCATGACCTCATGTCCACTTTTGGAGTCAAGGGCACCAGTCGGCTCATCTGCAAATATTAGATTTGGGTTGTTAATGAGAGCTCGGCAGATACCAGCCCGCTGCAGTTGACCACCCGAAACTTGGGAGATCCGCTTGTCAGCCAAATCAGAAATGCCGATTTCATTCATCAGAGCTAAGGCCTGCTGTTTTGCTGCTTCCTTATCTTTTTTGTAGGTCAAAGATGGCAGGAGGATATTGTCTAGGATGGTCAGATTTTTGACCATACGGGGCATTTGAAAGACAAAGCCGAAGGATTCGAGACGGAGTTTAGCTGCCTCTTCATCAGATAGTTGGCTGATGTCCTTTCCCTCAAAGAAAACCTGTCCTTTATCGGTCTGATCCAAGGTGGATAGAATATTGAGCAAGGTAGACTTGCCACAGCCAGACTTGCCCATGATGGCTACAAACTCACCAGCTTCCAAGTTCATATCGACACCCTTTAGGACATGGGTGAGGGCATCGCCTTTTCCAAAAGATTTACAGATTGATTGTCCTTGTAATAGCATATTAGCTGTCCTCCTTGAGTAACTGTGAGATGTTGAAATGATGTAAGTCTGAAACGGCTATTTTTGTGGCCAAGAGACTGGCTGCTAACAAAACCAGCGGTACCAATAGCAGATTGATAAATGGATTTTGGATAAAGGTCACACCAGAGACCCCGATCATGGAGAGCAGTGCTGAAGCAAGGGAATTGCCAGCTGTCACTGCCAGCAGGTTTCCTATCAGTAAGCCCAAAATCAGGACGAAGGCAGAAGTGGCCATGTATTGGACTTGAATTTCCTTGTTTGAAAAGCCGATAGCCTTGAGTAAGGCAGTTTGGCTCAAATCTTTGATATAGAGCATGCGGACGAAGAGGCTAGTAATCAGTAGAATGAGAAAGATAGCACCGGCAAAGGCCCACCAGCTGATGGCAGAAACCATTTGAATAGTTGAACCGAAAATCTGGTAGCGATAACTTTCGATGTCTGAGAACTTGGCGAATGAAAAGCTGTCCTGGTATTTCTGACTGAAATCCCGACCGGAAGTGTCTTCTTTGAGAGTGACAGGGATGATAATCCAAATGCTTTCCTGATTGTCCACTGAAAAGGAAGCCTTGGCCGTCTTTCCACCATTGGTCAAATCTGAGTAAATGCCAGAAATGGTGATTTTTTTCTCTTGACCATTGAGAATCAAGGTCAGTTGGTCTCCTACTTTTTTCTCCATGTCATCCGCTTTTAGCTTGGATAAGGAAATTTCATTATCTGCATTAGGAGCATGCCCTTCGATATATTTGATGGAAAAATCTTTCTGGTTACCAGTATCAACCCAGAGCTTCTGAAGGTTGCCCGAGTCCGTCTTGTAATCCAGCATATAGGAGCGATAAACAGAGAGTTTTTGAACGTTTGGATCTGTTTCCAGTACGGAAATCAGTTCTTGCACTTCCTTGTCCTTGCCAGAAATCTGGGATAAATCCACTCGGACATCATAGTTCCCTAAACCTAGATAGTTGATAAAACTGCTGTGGGAAATGGTCGAGTGGATGGACATAGGTAAGAGAACGACAAAGAGAGAAAGGACGAAGACAGATAGCATGGTGGCATAGATTTTTTTTCGGGCCCAGAGGTCTGTCAGCGGCAATTGCAAGCTTCTTGGTAGAAAACCGAGACGAGGAGAGAACAAAGTTTTTTCTTGAACCTGAGCGGGATTAAGACTGAGGTTTTTCAGTTGTTTTGCAAGGTGGTTCATACTTAGGGCAATGACGGAAAAGATTAGGAGACTAAGCGCAAAGGCTAGCAGATAGGTCCATATCGTTGCTGGACTTTCACCAAAGTATATTCTCATATTGGCTAACAGGGGCTCTTTGACCACAAAGGAAGCCAGAAATCCAAGAAGGCTTGCAAAACCAGCTATGACCAAGTATTTGCTGAGAAAGAGCCGCTTTATGTCTCTGAGCGGAATGCCGATAGCCTTGAGAATGGCCAGTTCGCGGTAGTCTTCTTCTAATTTTGCCAATAGAGTCAATCGAATACAGAGTAAGGCAATGAGGATAATCAGTAAACTGATGGTCACTAGGGCCAAAATAGTCATGCCATCGGAAAAGGCATTGATGAGCTGAAAGAGGGTATAGGTCATAAGTGGAGGACCGTCTGATTCAAGCCCAGCCTGACTATAGGCTGTTTCAACTTTTGATGAGTCGGCTAAATCGTGAAGGCGAAATTCAATCAGGTATTCCAGACTACCCATCTTTTCAATGGCATCATAGTCTTCCTGGCTGATGATAAAACGACGGGAGACAGACAGGGATGAATTCATTTGAGAATCTCTAACAAAACCAGTAACCTTTAATTCCTGCTCACCAATCGTCAAGCTATCCCCTATCTTCATCTGACCGCTAGTATAGTAGAAGATGGGAACATACACTTGACCGACCTTGGCCTCAATCAGTTGTCCATCCAAATCCTGCAGGAAATCAAAGTTTGGACTTTGGACAGAAAAGCCATTGTCATAAACGGAATCCTTGAGTGATGTTCCATTGACAGCCAGATCGGCATTGTCAATGTTTAAAAAATTCAAGATTTGATAATCACTGATTTCTTGATGCTTCTCCACAAATGCCTGCATTCGTTCCCGGTTCAACTGACCAGTGTGCATCTGCAAGATATGTGGTGTCTTGGCTGTGGTCACCAATTGATTAACAGAGTTTGTCAGGTGGATGGTCAGCTGACCAGCCGTGGCTAAAAAAGTGACTGCTAAAAAGATAAAGAAAGCAATGTTAAAGGTTTGCAGCAGGTGGTGTCGTAAGTCGTTTTTAACGAGTTTCCAGAGCATGGCAGTTCTCCAATTCTTTGACATGTTGATTGTTTGCTAGGAAGAAAGAGGTCATCATCAGCAGCAAACCAGCCAAGATAACGGTAAAGGCAGCCCCTCTGCCCGGTCCAATTCCAATTAGCTTTCCCAAACTAGAAGCTAGGGCGCCATGTTTTTCAAAAAGCGGCTTGAAGAAATAGTCCGAAACAGCACCAATCCCTGCATAAGCTAGGATATAACCTGTTTGGGAGATAATGCCAATCATGCCCCAAACCTTTCCTTGGTGGTGGTTTGGCAGGTTGGTACGGACTAGATAATCAAGGGCGGTATTACAAAAAGTCAGGCCAGCGAAAAGGCAAAAACCAAAGAAACAGGCTAGCAGACGATTTTCTCGGAAGAAAAATCCGATCATAGCCATTCCGACAAGGAGCAGAGATGCAGACAAGATGGTGGTAAAATGATCTTTTATTTTAAATCTTCCTAGAAAAATTCCGGCCGCAACCATGCCACAACTTGAAAAGGTAGTGACAAAACCTAGGAAGCCAGCATCAGCATAAGTCAGAACAACAGGTCCCATCAGGGTTTGAACAACTCCTAGGCAAAAGGAGACGAGAATGCCAAAAAGCACCAAAATCCATATGCCCTTCTTTTGATAAAGCAACCGAAAAGCAAAGCGAAAATCTTCCTCAATTGAACTCTTGCGAGTTTTCGATGGGGTAGCTATCTGTTTCCGAATTAAGTGGGTGACAGGCAGAGTCAAGAGAATGGTCAAGATGTCAATGATGAGGATGACAGGGATGTTGGTCAAGCTTAGGATAGCACCAGCAAAAATAGGAGAGAGTAGGTAGCGGGCACTGGATACCAGCTGTATCATCCCACTTGCCCTTGAATAATCCTCCTTGTCCAGCAGGTCGGAAATAGAGGCGCGAAATGCAGGCTCAACCAGAGCTGAGATAGCAGAGCTGACAGCTACTCCCAAACCGATTCCCCAAATTTGTTGGTTTATTTCCAACTGTAAGATTGACAATAGAATGATCACGAGTCCGATAATCGACAAGCCATCTCCTAGCATCATCAGACGTCTGCGGTCCCATCGGTCAGCCAAGATACCTGCAAGAGGTGTCAGCAGCAAGCCGGGTAAAAAACCTAAAAGAATCAGAAGACCCGTCAAGCTGGCCAATCCCGTTTTTTGAAAAATATAAATCCCCAAAGCAAAGGAGGTCATGCCCGAACCTGTTGCAGATACTAGACTTGCCCCCCATAAAAGGAGAAACTGCTTAAAACCTCTTTTCATGATTCTACCTCGTCATTTACTCAGAAATAGTTTCTTAAACCCATCTAGCCCTGACTGGGACATCCCGAGCATGCGAGCAGCATTGTAAAGAAAACTTTCCATGCGGTGGTTCATATTATCCTCATCTGCTGGCGAGTCCTTACTATCGACGAAGCCTGTGATACCGACTAGGATCAGTTCAGCTGTTTCAGCCGGAAAGGGAGTATCGAACAACCCAGATTCCATGCCTTCGCTGATGATCTGAGCCAAGACAGGAGAAAGTTTTTTAATCAGCAGACGATTGCTTTTTTCATGAAAAAGGGCATTCTGCGGCTGATTGAAATAATCAACAATTTCTTCATCACCTGTGAGTTGTGTTAGGTTGATCGAGGCGAAAAAGCCCATGAATTTTTCAGCTTGACTAAGGCTGTCATTGGTCATTAGTTTCTCAATCTTTTCCAGAACTTGGTTGAGGAGTCGCTCAATAATGGCATCCATGATAGCTTCTTTTGATTCAAAGTGATAATAAAGTGTACCGCGAGCAATATCCAGTTGGGACAAAATATCACTGATAGAAGTAGCATCAAATCCCTTTTTCATAAAGAGTTGGAGGGAAGTATCTAAAATTTGATCTTTTTTTGTAACCATAGTATTCACCTATATATTTATTAGACTGACAGTCGGTCTATATTTTTATTATAAGCACTCTTTGCCAAATTGTCAATGAAAAAGAAAAAATTTGCTTTTGAGATCTTCAAAACTTGCATTCTTTGCCGTCCTAAGATACAATAAGACTATGCCTTCCCTTAGTTAAATGGATATAACGAATTCCTCCTAAGAATTAGTTGCTGGTTCGATTCCGGCAGGGAAGATCTGGTGAAAGAAAAAAATCCTTGAAGCATGCTTCAAGGATTTTTTGGAGTGAGAGTAATCGCGCTCCCGTATTTTCGGTTTATTACTGATGTTGACGAGGATGAAAAAAGATGTCTCGTAAGGATAATGAAATGCCCAGAATCTTCTCGGAACTCTGGTCTGCCTTATCTAATCTAATCGCTCTTTTTGATAGGCACGAGATTGGGCCATGAGATCAGCAAAACTGTCTCGGATGGTGGTTTTATAGTCTGGATTTTTCACCAGTGACTCGACTCTTTCCAGGACAGTCTGCTCGCGACCGGTATCTAGGATTGCTTTGCCGCTTTCTTTTTTATAGGCCACTACCTGGCTGACCAGGTCCATTCGTTTTTCCAAAAGAGCAACGATTTCTTCGTCCACCTGGTCGATATCTTTTCGTATCATGTCTAAATCTAAAGCCATGTTTCCACCTCCGTCTACTGATATGATTATAGCAAAAAAGAAGTGGAATGACCACTCCCTACCAGCTGGCTTTTTTGACCCCAGGCAATTCTCCCTTATGGGCCAGGTTACGGAAATTGATCCGGCTAAGGCCAAACTTGCGCATGTAGGCATGGGGGCGCCCATCGATCCGATCCCGCAGTTTCAGGCGGTTGGGGTTAGAATCGAGAGGGAGTTTACGCAAGCCCTCATAGTCTCCCTTGGCCTTTAACTCCCGACGGAGGTCTGCATAGCGCTCAATCAGTTCCAGCTGTTTTTGGTATTTGGCGATTTTTGATTTTTTTGCCATAAGATTCTCCTTTTTATTTAATTAACCAGTTAAGTATATCTTTTTTTATAATTTTTGGCAAGAAAAAACTCGGAAAATTTCCGAGCTTCTATTATTTATCCCAAAGCAGCAGCTAAATCGCTGGCAAATTTTTCAAGGTTTTCAATGTCTTCGTCCTCGGCAGCCAAGTCAACCTTGACATTTTCAGCGCCCTTTTTAGCCCCACGAGAAGCCAGCATGACATCAAAGTCATCCACAGCAGTACAGAAGTCATCATAGAAGGTGTCGCCTGAACCACAGACCCCGTAGATTTTTCCAGAAAGGTCCAAATCGGCCAAGTCACTGTAGAAATCGATGAATTCATCCGGAATCTCACCATCCCCACCATAAGAATAAGTATAGGTGGCAATGACAATGATATCCGCTTCCAAGATTTCCTCGGTCTCGATGGTTGTGCATTCGTCATTGTGGACCTCCAGTCCCAATTCCTCCAGCTTGCTGGCCACGATATCCGCGATTTCCTCCGTATTACCAGTCATACTGGCATAGACAATTTTTGCTAAAGCCATAATGTCCTCCAAACATAAATTACTACTATTTTAGCACATTTTGAGAAAAATGGGGCAAGATTCTTTCGCTTTTTTGGAAAATTCCCCATCAGGCTGCCAAGCCCTTATCTGATTCATGACCAGAAGACAGAGAGCAGGCAGCAGATACCCACTGGAAGAAAGTGAACCAGCAGGCATGGACTGCCCCGTAGCGTTTTTTTGAAAAAAAGACCAGAATCTGCTAGGATGAGGATAGAAAATAGAAAAAGGAGTGATCGCATGTCTGAATACCAATTGCCAGAAGTATGGGAAAACCCAGCCAACATGGGTGGCGCCTGGGGTGGGCTCAACCAACCGACCGCTGGTGCCCGCTTTGAGCAGGAGTTGCCAAGGGGAGACAAGCCCCTGCAAGTCTATTCTTTAGGAACTCCAAATGGAGTCAAGGTCACCATTCTCTTAGAAGAGTTGAGAGAGTTGGGCGTCGAAGCTGCAGACTACGACTTGTACAAGATTGCTATTGGCGAGGGGGATCAGTTTGGCTCTGATTTTGTAGCCCTTAACCCCAACTCTAAAATTCCAGTTCTCCTGGACCAGTCAGGAGTAGATCCCGTTTCGGTCTTTGAATCAGCCAACATTCTGCTCTATTTGGCAGAAAAATTTGGCCAGCTGATTCCAACAGATGCTAGCAAGCGGACTCAGGTCCTCAACTGGCTCTTTTGGTCAGCAGGGGCAGCTCCCTTTTTAGGTGGTGGCTTTGGTCATTTTTTCCATTACGCCCCTGAAAAAATCGAATATCCAATCAATCGCTTTGCCATGGAAGCCAAGCGCCAGCTGGATTTGCTGGATAAGGAATTGGCTAAGAGGGCCTACATCGCTGGAGATGAGTACAGTATCGCAGACATCGCAATTTGGTCCTGGTATGGCCAACTGGCCCAAGATAAACTCTGGCCCCGTGCAGGACATTTCCTAAATGTCAGCGAGTACAAACACCTCCAAGCCTGGACAGAGAAAATTGCCCAACGTCCGGCTGTCAAACGAGGATTGTCTGTCGAATACCAAAGCATCAAATAAGAAGAAGCCAGTCCATCACAGGATTGGCTTTTGTGGTATAATAGGCAGAATAAGATTACAAAAGAGGATGCCATGCCAGTATTTCAAGAAATGTTAGAAAAAATCAAGGCCTATGAGACCATCATTATCCACCGTCATCAAAGGCCGGATCCAGATGCCCTGGGCAGTCAGGCTGGTTTGAGGGAGTTACTTCGCCACAATTTTCCTGAGAAAAGGGTCTTGGCCCCAGGATTGGATGAACCGAGTCTAGCCTGGATGACCAGGATGGACCAGGTGGCCGATGAGGATTATCAAGGGGCCTTGGTCATCGTGACCGACACGGCCAACAGACCGCGCATCGATGATGAACGCTACGACAGAGGAACTTATTTGATTAAAATTGATCACCATCCCAATGAAGATGTCTATGGAGATTTGATTTATGTCGATACCACAGCTTCTAGCGCCAGCGAAATCATAACAGATTTTGCCCTGAAGGCAGGTTTGTCCCTATCAGATGAGGCAGCTCGTTTGCTCTATGCTGGAATTGTTGGGGATACGGGTCGTTTCCTTTATCCAGCCACCACCAGCAAGACCTTTGAAATGGCAGCCATCCTGCGTCAATATGATTTTGATTTTGCAGGCCTATCGCGCCAGATGGATTCCTTCCCCTATAAAATTGCCAAGTTGCAGGGCTATGTGTTTGATAACTTGGAAGTGGATGAAAATGGGGCCGCTCAGGTCCTTCTGAGCCGGGAAGTGATGGAGCAGTTTGAGGTGACTGAGGCAGAGACGGCAGCCATTGTTGGCTCTCCAGGAAAAATTGACAGCGTTCAAGCCTGGGCCATCTTTGTGGAACAGGCAGATGGCAGCTATCGGGTGCGCTTGCGGAGTAAGAAGGTCATCATCAATGAGATTGCCAAAAGGCATGATGGCGGTGGCCATCCTCTGGCTAGTGGGGCTAATTCATCAGGCTTGGCAGAAAATGAAGCCATTTACCAAGAAATCAAAGAGGCAGTGGCGCATGCAGGCAAGTAGCAGAAGTATTCGTCTCATGGGGACGACCATTGATACCAAGATTTGGCATGAGCATCCCGAGCCCATTTTGGACCAGGTAGAGGAACTCCTCTATCTCTACAAGAATCGTTTTTCGGCTAATGATTTGACCTCTGAACTCATGGAAGTCAATCTCAATGCTGGCGTTCAGCCAGTCCCAGTCGCCGCTGATTTGTACGAATTGATTGAGCTGGGCAAGGCCCATTCCACAGCTCCAGGAAGCCGTCTGAACATCACCATCGGGCCTTTGGTTCAGACCTGGCGGATTGGCTTTTCTGATGCCAAGGTGCCCAGTCAGGCGACGATTGAAGAAAAACTGAAATTGATTGACCCAGAGGATATCCTGCTCTATCCAGACGAGCAGATGGTCTTTTTGAAAAAAGAGGGCATGGCTATCGACCTGGGAGCCCTGGCCAAGGGCTATATTGCCGATAAAATCGTAGAGCACCTGAAACGGATGGGCGTGACAGCTGGCCTTATCAATTTGGGAGGTAATGTCTTGACCCTGGGCCAAGCTCCCCACCATGCGGATGGTCTCTGGCGAATTGGTATTCAGCATCCCAAGAAGCCTCGTGGCAACAATGTCCTGGTCATCAAGATTGGAGAAGAATCAGTTGTGACTTCTGGCATTTATGAGCGGACCTTGGAGTTCGAGGGCCAAACCTATCATCACATCTTTGACAGCCAGACAGGCTGTCCTGTGGCTTCAGATCTGGCTAGTCTGACCATTGTTTCCAAACAATCTGTTGATGGAGAAATCTGGACCACCCGTCTTTTTGGCTGTCCCATCTTGGACATTTACAACACAGTAGTCGCCCAAGAAGGGATTGAAGCCATCATGATTACCAAGCAGGACCAGCTCATTGTGACTCCTGGTCTGGAAAGTAGAATCATCTAGGGGGAAGTATGAAACAGCACCAAGCCATCCATTCAGAAGAGGAGTTACCTTTTCGACCCATCGAAAGCAGCCAGATGGACCAGCTTACAGATGCTAATGCAGGAGCATCAGAAGGCTATCTGGGCCAGCGCCAGTCGCCAGATGCTGTTTCGGGGGCTTCAGCCATCTAGTTTTTGAAAAAAAGAGAAAAAGTGCTTGCAAAGTTAGTGACTTTTTGATAAAATCTTTATATCTATGGTCTCACAAAGGGACCATGGCAGAAAGGAAAATTTTAAAGATGAGAAAAGATATCCATCCAGAATACCGTCCTGTTGTTTTCATGGACACAACTACTGGTTACAAGTTCCTTAGCGGTTCAACAAAGAACTCTAAAGAAACTGTAGAATTTGAAGGTGAAACTTACCCATTGATTCGTGTGGAAATTTCATCCGATTCACACCCATTCTATACTGGACGTCAAAAGTTCACTCAAGCAGATGGACGTGTGGACAAGTTCAACAAAAAATACGGTATCAAATAAGCAACCGTATCAAGAACACAGAACCGTTGATACAAAGCCATTCCTCACTTGTGGGAATGGTTTTCTTTTGCTTTTTCTTCAAAAAAGCTCCTTTTTTTGCTATAATGAAGTCAATTTAAACCCTGATATATTTTGAAAGAATGAGGAAAAAGATGAAGATGAAAAGCGGCTCAATCGAGAGCCGAATTGATTACAGTGTGATTTTACCAACCCTATTTTTGTTGATTATTGGAGTGCTGGCGGTCTATGTAGCAGTCAGCCAAGACTATCCTCACAATGTAGCAACTGTAGTGGGGCAGCAGGTCATGTGGATTCTCTTAGGGGTTATGCTGGCCTTCCTAGTCATGTTTTTTAGTACGAAATTTCTTTGGCAGGTTACGCCACTGCTTTATGCGTTTGGTCTGGGATTGATGATTCTGCCTCTCTTTTTCTACAGTCCCGCCTTGGTCGCGTCAACAGGGGCGAAAAACTGGGTAACGATTAACGGTATTACCCTTTTCCAGCCCTCTGAATTTATGAAGATATCCTATATTGTGATGATGGCTAGGATGATTGTCACCTTTCATCAGAAACATTCCCACAGAGATATCAAAAAGGACTTTCAGCTCATAGGCCAATTAATTCTTTGTACCCTTCCTGTCTTTGTCTTACTTGGTTTACAGAAAGATTTGGGAACGGCCTTGGTTTTCCTAGCCATCTTTGGTGGAATGGTCCTCATGTCAGGTGTATCTTGGAAGATTTTGTTGCCAGTCATCATTTTGGGATTGGCCCTCATAGCTGGTTTTCTCCTGCTGTTTACCTCACCGGGTGGGACAACCTTGCTGCACAATCTAGGGATGGACACCTATCAGATTAACCGGATAACCGCTTGGCTCGATCCTTTCAAATACGCCCAATCTACTACCTACCAGCAGGCCCAGAGTTTGATTGCTATCGGGAGTGGTGGTCTAACAGGTCTCGGTTTTAATATGAGCAATCTTCTCATTCCTGTGCGGGAAAGTGATATGATTTTCACAGTCATTGGGGAAAACTTTGGCTTTGTTGGCGGTTTGGTTGTGATTGCCCTCTATTTCCTTTTGATTTTCCGTATGTTAAGAGCTACCCTCCTTTCCAATAATCGTTTCTATACCTATATTGCAACGGGCTATATCATGATGTTGCTTTTCCATATCTTTGAAAATATTGGTGCAGCAACAGGGATCCTTCCCTTGACAGGTATACCGCTGCCCTTTATCTCACAAGGGGGGTCTTCAATTATCGCCAATTTGATTGGGGTGGGGCTTGTTCTGTCTATGAGTTACCAATATTATTTATCAGAAGATATGCGGCTCAGTAAGTCGCGAGTTAAAAAAATTACCATTAAACGGGTAGAAAGATAGGTGATACAATGGCAAAAGTTGGAGTTATCTTTGCACAAGGTTTTGAAGAAATCGAAGCCTTGACACCAGTGGATGTTTTGCGGCGCGCAGGAATCGAATGTGATATGATTGGCTTGACAGATCAAACTGTTACAGGTTCTCATGCTATTCCAGTTCTAATGGATAAGGCCTTTGATGGCAGCCTGTCGGATTATGATATGATTGTCCTTCCAGGCGGACTGCCAGGAGCCCATCATCTTCGCGACCACGAGGGTCTGATTGCAGCCCTGCAAAAAGAAGCAGCAGCTGGAAAATATATTGCTGCCATCTGTGCAGCCCCTGTTGTTTTGGATCGGGCCGGACTGTTGGAAGGAAAAAACTATACCTGCTTCCCGGGACAGGAGTCTAATATCCAGCAGGGGCAACATCAGACAGACTTGATTGTGGTGGATGGAAAGATTGTCACCAGCAGAGGTGCAGGAACAGCTATGGCCTTTTCTTACAAACTGGTAGATCTCCTAGGAGGGGATGGGAATCAGCTGGCCCATACCATGGTCTATGACCAACTATTCCAATAAAATAGAAATCTTCATACTTTCTATGGGAAGCGCAATGATATTCGCTTCCTTTTTTTCTATGAAAAGTACAAAAAATATGGTATAATGAAGGGTAAACGTATTGAAATAGTTCCATAATAGTTAAAGGAAGTAGCATGTCAGAAGAAATCAAACAAATGCAAGAAAAAGCACAAGAGTATGATGCCAGTCAGATTCAGGTTTTAGAAGGCTTGGAGGCGGTCCGTCTCCGTCCAGGTATGTATATCGGATCGACTGCTAAAGAGGGCTTGCACCACCTGGTTTGGGAGATTGTGGATAATTCCATCGATGAGGCCCTTGCAGGCTTTGCATCCCTTATCCAGGTATATATTGAAAAAGATAATTCCATCACTGTAGTCGATGATGGGCGCGGTATCCCTGTGGATATTCAAGAAAAGACAGGACGCCCGGCGGTAGAGACCGTCTTTACTGTCCTTCACGCCGGTGGTAAATTTGGCGGTGGCGGTTATAAGGTTTCAGGTGGACTTCATGGGGTAGGTTCTTCCGTTGTTAATGCCCTTTCAACCCAACTGGATGTTCATGTCCATAAAAACGGTCAGGTTTACTTTCAAGAATACCGTCGCGGTGAAGTGGTGGCGGATTTAGAGATTGTAGGTACCACAGACCGGACTGGAACGACTGTTCACTTCACACCTGATCCAGAAATTTTTACCGAAACCACCGAATTTGACTTTGCCAAGTTGGATAAACGAGTTCAGGAGTTGGCCTTTCTTAATCGCGGTCTTCATCTCTCTATCATCGACAAACGGGATGGCTTGGAGCAAACCAAGGATTATCATTACGAAGGCGGGATTGCTTCCTATGTCGAATTCCTGAATGAAAATAAGGATTCTATTTTTGAAACACCTATCTATACTGATGGAGAGATGGACGGCATCACAGTGGAAGTAGCCATGCAGTACACCACATCCTATCATGAAAATGTGGTCAGCTTTGCCAACAACATCCATACCCATGAGGGTGGAACACATGAGCAAGGATTCCGCACAGCTCTGACTCGTGTTATCAACGATTATGCTAAGAAAAATAAAATTCTCAAGGAAAATGAAGACAACTTGACCGGTGAAGATGTGCGCGAAGGTCTGACGGCTGTTATTTCTGTCAAGCATCCGAATCCACAGTTTGAAGGGCAAACTAAAACGAAGCTGGGTAACAGCGAAGTCGTTAAAATTACCAACCGCCTCTTTTCAGAAGCCTTTTCTGATTTTTTGATGGAAAATCCTCAGGTAGCCCGTCGTATCGTAGAAAAGGGAATCTTAGCCAGCAAGGCCCGCATCGCAGCCAAAAGGGCGCGTGAAGTTACCCGTAAGAAATCTGGTTTGGAAATTTCCAACCTTCCAGGAAAGCTAGCTGACTGTTCTTCCAATGATCCAAGCCAAACAGAACTCTTCATCGTTGAGGGGGATTCTGCGGGTGGCTCAGCTAAATCCGGTCGGGATCGTGAGTTTCAGGCTATCTTGCCTATCCGTGGTAAAATCCTCAATGTAGAAAAGGCCAGCATGGACAAGATTTTGGCCAATGAGGAAATACGTTCCCTCTTTACAGCTATGGGAACTGGCTTTGGGGCGGATTTTGATGTGGAAAAGGCCCGCTACCAAAAATTGGTCATTATGACAGATGCTGATGTCGATGGTGCCCATATCCGAACCCTGCTCTTGACCCTCTTTTACCGCTACATGCGTCCGATTGTGGAAGCCGGTTATGTCTACATCGCCCAACCGCCTATCTATGGTGTCAAGGTGGGGAGCGACATCAAAGAGTATATTCAACCGGGTGTTAATCAGGAAGAGGAGTTGCAGCTTGCCTTGGCTAGACACAGTGAAGGTCGTTCCAAACCGACTATCCAGCGCTACAAGGGACTTGGAGAGATGGATGACCATCAACTCTGGGAAACAACCATGAATCCTGAAAACCGTCTGATGGCGCGTGTTACTGTAGATGATGCGGCTGAAGCAGATAAAATTTTCGATATGCTCATGGGGGATAAAGTCGAACCTCGCCGTGATTTTATTGAAGAAAATGCAGTTTATTCGACGCTAGATGTCTAGAAAATGCAAAAAATCAAGTGCAAGTATTAGAAAAGTATGGTATAATGAAGCGATATTTTCTAGTAACTACTATTACCTAAGGAGATTTACATGTCTAGAGGAACAATCATTTTAATCATTGCGATTGTTGTTATACTCATTACTGCCTATATTGCTGGGCTTATCGTGCGGAAACGCAATGATCATTTATTGGATGCCTTGGAAGAGCGTAAAGATGACTTGTTTAACCTTCCAGTCAATGAAGAAGTCGAAGCTGTGAAAAATCTTCATCTGATTGGTCAAAGTCAGGTTTCCTTCCGTGAGTGGAATCAAAAGTGGGTTGATATTTCCCTCAATTCCTTTGCGGATATTGAGAATCACATTTTTGAGGCAGAAGCTTTTAATAATTCTTTCCGTTTCATCAGTGCTAAAAATGCTATTGAGAGTATTGAGAGCCAAATTGACCTGATTGAAGAAGATATCGCAGCTATTCGTCTGGGCTTGAAAGATTTGAAAGAGCAAGAAGTCAAAAATACTGGTCGTGTCAAACATGCCTTGGATCTCTTTGATAACTTGCAAGATTCAGTCCGAGAAAATGCAGATAGCTTCGGTGAGACACTACCTGAGTTGGAAAAACAACTGAAAAATATTGAAGTTGAGTTCTCAGAATTTGTGATGCTTAACTCATCGGGGGATCCGATTGAAGCTTCTGAAATCTTGGACAAGACCGAGGAGCACATGATTGCTCTTAACCAAATCATGGACCGTATTCCTGGTTTGATTGAGAAGGTCAACAAAACGCTTCCTGAACAGTTGGAAGATCTGGAGTCTGGCTACCGTAAGCTGATTGACCAAAATTATCTCTTTACGGAGCAGAATATTGAATCCAGCTTCCAAGATATTCGTGTAGCCATTCGTGAAAATACTGCCTTGATTGTTTCCTTTGATTTGGATGCGGCAGAAGAGGCTAATCAGGAAGTTCAAGAAGAGATTGACCGTTTGTATCAAGTCTTCACATCTGAAATTGAGGCCCATAAAGCCACTGTCAAACTGAGTAAGACCCTTCCAAAATTCTTGGAGCACAATGCGCAAAACACGAAGAACCTTTTGGAAGAAACAGAACGTCTCAACAAATCTTATACCCTGGCAGATAGTAAATTGTCTCGTATTCAGCAGTTGTCCAAACGGATGACTTCTGTTGAGACAGTGATTAATGACAGCTTGGAAGATATTGAAAATCCAGAGGTAGCCTATACCATCTTGCAGGAACGCCTGGAGCACTCTATGGCTACTCTGAAAGAGATGGAAGAGGAACAGTTGGTCTTGGCTGATTACCTCCAATCTCAGGAAGTTTCTGAAACCAATGCCCGTAAGAAGGCTAATCAGTATATCAACCAGCTCCATACCCTCAAGCGCTACATGGAGAAACGCAATCTTCCTGGTATTCCAGATCGATTCTTAAACACCTTCTTCCGTGCCAGTGATCATGTGGAAGCTCTATTGGCTGAGCTGGATTACAAACGTATTAATATTGAAATTATCAATCGCCTCTTGGAAAGTGCGACCTTTGATATGAACGAATTGGAAGAAATTGCTTATGACATCGTTCAACATGCGACATTGACGGAGCAACTTCTCCAATATTCAAACCGTTATCGTTCTTTCGATGCGAGCGTCCAAAAAGCTTTCAATCGTGCTCTGGCTATCTTTGAAAAAGAGTATGACTATGAGGCTGCCTTTGAGGAAATCTCATTTGCCTTGGAAACAGTGGAGCCAGGTGTGACAGAACGCTTTGTTCATTCCTATGAAAAGACACGTGAGTTGATTCGTTACTAACATCAAAAGTCTTCTGAAACCAGAAGGCTTTTGATTTTTTTCAAGAAAAAAATAATTTCTTGCAATGTTTAACTTTTTCTTGTAAAATAGTAGCAATAAGAAAGCGATGATAGAAAAAGTCTAAGACAATAGACAGAGAGTGCCCAGGGGTGAGAAGGCATACAATCCTTAGACGACACATTCTTGAGTGCGCGTGCGAAATCGAGAGAAACTAGTGCGTGACGGGTGGTTCCGTTAGAGACCAGAGCTCCGTTGTTGAGTTCATGAGGGCAGGGGAGTGATTCTCTGCCGAATCAGAGGTGGAACCACGTTTCAGACGTCCTTGCAAATTTTTTTGCGAGGGCTTTTTTGTAGAAAAAAGGAGGAATGAGAGATGGCTCTGAAGGGATTACGGGAAATTGAACCTTATGTTGCGGGCAGTCAGCCCCAGGAAAAAGATATTATCAAGCTCAATACCAATGAGAATGCCTATGGGCCCAGTCCTGCTGTCAAGGAAGCCTTGGCTGGCTTTGAGACGGAGACCTTGCGCAAGTATTCCAGCCTGGATCAGGCCAGTCTTCGTCAGGCCTTGGCGGAGCAGTTGGGAGTAGCTGCTGACCAAATCATCGTCGGCAATGGTTCGGATGACATCCTGTCCATGGCTTTTCTGGCCTTCTTTAATTCGGATGAGCCGATTTTGTTCCCGGACTTAACCTATGGATTTTACAAGGTGTGGGCTGATTTGTACCATATCAACTACCATGAAATTCCTCTCAATGACCATTTTGAAATCGAAACGGTTGATTATCTTGCTGACAATGGGGGCATCATCCTGACCAATCCCAATGCACCAACTGGGATTTTCAAATCTTTGGAGGAAATAGAGGCTATTGTCCGTGCCAATCAGGATGTGGTGGTTATCATTGACGAGGCCTATATCAATTTTGGCGGGGAAACAGCCTTGCCGCTGCTGGGCAAGTATGACAATGTCTTTATTACTCGGACCTTCTCCAAGGATGCTTCTCTGGCGGGTCTTCGGGTGGGATACGGAGTTGGGTCACCTCAGCTGATGACAGTCATCAAGGCCATCAAGAACTCGGTTAATCCCTATAATGTCAATGCCCTCTCTGAGCAATTGGCAACCGCAGCAGTCCAGTCCTGGGATTATTACGAAGAAACATGCCAGAAAATCATGGCAACCAGGGACTGGTTCAAGGCAGAACTGGAAGCACTTGATTTCTCTGTTTTGCCAAGTGCCACCAATTTTGTCCTGACAAGGCCAGCAGGTGTGTCTGCCGAGGACCTATTCAAGCATTTACAAACGAACCATATCTATGTCCGCTATTTTCCAAAAGTTGAACGGATCAAAGACTACCTGCGGATTTCCATTGGAAGCCAGGCAGAAATGGAAAAAGTGGTTCAAGTTATTCAGGAGTTTTTACCATGAAAAAAACAAGTTTGCCCATCGGCATGCATGACAAGCTCTTTAAACGGGCACGTGTCACCTATCAGATTGAGCGAACCATCAGCGATTTGCTGATAGAAAAGGGATTTAACCGCATCGAAACCCCAACCTTAGAGCATTTCGAGGTCTTTGGTGATGAGGTCAGTTCTAGTCATTACAATCTCTTTGATAAAAAAGGAGCCTTACTCAGTCTTCGTCCCGATATTACCAGCCAGATTGGGCGGGTCATTGCCTCGACCCAGGTGGAGACTCCCATTAAATTTTCCTATTCAGGTAAGGTTTTTAACTACCATGAAGAGATGCGGGGGCTCATCAATGAGCATACCCAGGCTGGGGTGGAAATCGTTGGCTTTCCAGTAGAAGAAGCTATGCCTGAAGCCATTTTTTCAGCCAAGGAAGCCCTGGATAAGGCCAAGGTCCCATCCTATCGCTTTGAATTTTCCCATGCAGCTGTCTTGCAAACTATCTTTGCTGGTCTCGGTCTCTCTGGTGAGGACAAGAAGCGCTTGGCCATCGATATTGTCGACAAAAACATCACCAAGCTGAAGGAATTTACCAAGGCCCACCCCAGTGACTTTGATGACCTCATTCAGCGACTGCCCTATCTCTTTGGTGAGAGCAGTCAGGTCTTATCTGAGGCCCGTCAACTGACCAGAAACGAAGCCATTCTGGCTGCCTTGGACGAAGTGGAGGACTTGATTGAGCAGGTCAAACCTAATCTGTCTTTGGCCAATCTGGACCTGGCCCAATTTCCATCCATGCCCTACTATACGGGTGTCATGTTTAAGGTCTTTGGTGATAAGGTCCCAGATGCCTTTGTGTCAGGCGGGCGATATGACAAGCTCTTTGAGCGTTTTGGTGCCAAGGAATTAACGGCGGTCGGCTGGGCAGTGGATATTGATTCGGTTTACCAAGCCATTCACGACTCACTCAGACAAGGAGGTGCCTCATGAGCAAGCAGATTACCATTGCGCTGACCAAGGGGCGGATTGAGAAAGATACGGTCAAATTGCTGGAAAAAGCTGGTTTTGACCTGTCTTTTATGGCTGAAAAAGGCCGCAATCTGATTTTTGAAAGCCCTGATAAAAAATTCCGCTTTCTCCTGGTCAAGGCACCCGATGTCACCACCTATGTGCGGCATGGAGTGGCGGATTTGGGTGTTGTGGGCAAGGATGTCTTGATGGAACACCCCTCTGGCTATTTGGAAATGCTGGACTTGAACTTTGGTCTCTGTAAGTTTTCCCTGGCTTCGACTGCGGATTACCAGCCCAAGGACCACAAGCGTAAACGTATTGCGACCAAGTACCCGACGGTAGCTACGGACTTTTTTAATCAAAAGGGAGAGGATGTGGAAATCATCTCCATCCAGGGTTCCGTTGAAATTGCCCCTGTCATCGGCTTGGCAGATGCCATTGTGGATATTGTGGAGACTGGTAACACCTTGGTGGCCAATGGCCTTCAGGTCTACGAGGATATTTGTCGGATTTCAGCCCGTTTGATTGTCAACAAGGCTGCACTGAAAAATAATCCTGAAGTTATGCCCTTTATCCAAAAGATTGAAGAACTTGTTGGAAATGAGGAGGTAGCCTTCCAATGAAACGTTTAAGCGGAAGCAATCAGGAAATTGCGGCCCTGCTCTATGCTGAGCAGCTGGAGCTAAGCCAACAAAATGACAATGTCGAAGAGGCCGTTGCGGCCATTATCCAGGATGTGCGCCTACGGGGGGATGAGGCCCTGCGTCACTACTCGGCCACCTTTGATCGGTTAGAGTTGGAGGATTTTGAAGTGGGGCAAGACTTGGTAGACCAGGCCTTTGAGCAGGTGGACCAGGCAGTCTTGACAGTCCTTGAAAATGCCAAGGCCAACATCGAATCCTACCACCGCCAGCAATTAGAAAAAGGCTTCGAGGACCAGCCAACGGATGGCGTTATTCGTGGGCAGCTCATTCGGCCCATCGAGCGGGTTGGGGTCTATGTCCCAGGCGGAACGGCAGCCTATCCCTCTTCAGTCTTGATGAATGTGATTCCTGCTAAGATCGCGGGTGTTAAGGAAATCATCATGATTACGCCCCCGCAGAAGAAATTTGTGCCGGCTATTTTGGTCGCAGCCAGATTGGCGGGCGTTGAT